>JARKQP010000783.1 GCA_029974875.1 Mobilitalea sp. | reverse complement strand
TTAAAGCCCAGGCGGTGTGCCATAATAATTTCCTGCTTAATCAGCTCAACGCATTCACGCCTTGTTAATTCCCTGTTCTTGTACAGGTTGGTATTCAGGAAAATATCGTCACATACTAAATCCAAATTATACTTGCTTGTGAGCGCATCCCATTCAGCATAAGTGCTTTCCGTTGGTGTCGGTGTACCTCTAAGCATCTGGTCAGGAAGAATTTCAATGCCGCCCGCATTTAGATCCTTTACATATTTAAAAATGTCTTCCAGGGACATTTTTCCCTGTAGAAACTGATATTGCAAGCTATATAAGCTTACAGCTGGTTTAATTCCCATAAAAATTCCATCCTTTCGTTTATAAATAAGTTTTCCATTTAATAATAAGGCCACTGGCTAAATCTTTTTTCACCCCTATGGTCCGGTTTGTCCAGTGCGGCTTCTACTTCACATTCTGGCCTACATTGATATATTTTTCCTTCAGTTCCTTCAGACCCTCTACCTTCCTCTGGGTCATGGCTCCGTTCTTGATCTCTTCAGAATGCTCCAGCTTGCCCGCTTCATATAGCCTGGAACGCTTGATCTGATGCTCCGGGAAGGTAACCTTGATTTTACCGTCTACCAGGTTTAACTCTCCCTCAATACCGCAGATGGGACATTCCACCTTATTCTTATCATGCATGATGGTAAGCAGGTCCATATGGCATACGGGACATACTCCCTCCTCGTCCCCGCGCCATTTTGTACGTTCTTCCTCTGTTGTTGAATTCAGCGCCTTCACAATATTTCTGCCAAGGCCCTTCATACGTTCCAGCACCTCGGGCCTGCCAAGGACGTGCTCCACATTCATCGCTCCATGATACTGGTATTTATCAACCACATCAATTCCCATGGGCATCGTAAATTCATACATGTTAGGCATTGCAAGGGAAAGCCAGTTCTCGGTTCTTGCTCCCCCTACGGTAATCAGTGCACCAACCCGCTTTTTCAAGCTCCTGGCATCAGGATAGGTTGCAGGATCCTTTCCCTCTGCAATTCCTGTCTCGATCAGCGGTTTACGGAAGGTAATATCATGGGAGGGACCGATACGGTCACAGACTACCTTGAAATTACCCGTGGGCGCCAAAACATAGGTTGGTGATCCAACAATTACTGCATCTGCAGACATAAGTGCTTCATCAATGACGGGAAAATCATCCTTATGAATGCAATCCCCCTTTCCTCTGCCGCTTATCATACCCCCAACACAGGCACAGCAGCCCGTGCAGATATGTATATTCAAATCATCACAGCGGATAAATTGTATCTCAAAGCCCGCCTCTTCACATTCCAGCAATGCTTCCTTAATCATTATTTCAGTATTAGACATCTTCCTGCCAAAGGAAAACCCAACTACTTTCTTTGCCATATTAACCTCCGTTTTTTTGTTGATCTTACTGATTCTTTAGTTACTGTTTTTGTTGTTATTTTTTAATTTCTATCTTCCAATCATTATTCCTCAATTGTCATTCCCTAGTTGTTATTCCTTAGGCCCATACATATGTCTTGGATACATTATTTTCACTCCTTTATGATATTAACTTACATTTCAGTATAGCGGATCCCGGCAGCTGTAGCATTCAATTATTTACACCCTTTTAAGCCAAGTTTTTAATAATTTCATATCATATTGTTAACTTCTCCTTTTACTACACAAAAAATATAGTCGAATTTTTGCTTTAGCTTAAATCTTAAATAAATAAAAACACCCTTCAGCTTTCCTAAAACCAAAGGGTGCAACTATATGAATTTATTTTATTGAAGCAGGATCATATCCCCAAGCACTAATTACAAAGCAGAGATGCGCATCCCATATTCCGCAAAATGGATCAACAGGACTTTTTCCATTTCTTCCTCCTTAACTTCTTTTAATAGCTCCCATACATCGATAAACTTCATTCATTAGATGCGGAACAAACAAATGATGTCCAAACGGAAACCTCTGTGTCATAATTACTACCGACATATCTTTCTCCATATCAACGGAACACCATGTCCCATACACTCCATCCCACCCGAATTCATTTTCTGAAATCAGTCCACCTTCTGCTTTTACATCCTGCAATGTCCGAACCCCCAATCCATAAGTATAGCCTTTATGGAATACCCCCTTGCAATGAAGCAAACGATTATCTTTATAATCCTGCTCCGCCTGTGGTCCGAGCTGGGGGGTTCTTAATGCCTCTATAGACTCCCTGTCCAATAGCTTTATTCCTTGATACTGCCCTGCACCGGCCAGCATTGCCGTAAATTTAGCATAATCACTGCATGTGCTAAATAATCCTCCACCGCCATATTCCAGCACCGGTTTATGATCTATTGTACGCTTTATTACATCTTCTGATTTTGAAACCCATGTCCCATCTTCCAGGATCATATTCAAATCGGCTAAACGGCTTAACTTCTCTTTTGGAACCCAAAAACCAGTGTCCTTCATCTGCAAAGGTTCAAATATTTTCTGTTTCATTAATTTGCCGAGCTCCATACTGCCCGTTTTCTCCAGTACTGCTCCCAAGACATCCGCAGAAAAGCCATACATCCAATGCTCCCCCGGATCAAAACACAATGGGATTCTGCCTAATTGATTTGCAAAATAAATAAGGTTTGTTTCCTCTTTAGCCGGTTGTTCATTCTGGACATGCTGAATCAACCTCGCAACTTCCTTACCCGTTCTTGTTGGTGCATCCTCCACTTCATATGGAATACCAGATGTCATGCTCATTAAGTGACGGATAGTAATTGGTCTTTTCGCCAAGCGAACAATTTCTTTTCCACTTTCATCAATATCATACACTTTACTATCTTTAAATCCCTGTAAATACTCTGAAACCGGATCATCGATTCTTAATAAGCCTTCCTCCTGCATTATCATGGTCAGTACAACCGTAATGACTTTTGTCATAGAATGAATCCGAAAAATGTTATCTTTAGTGACAGGCTTTCCTGCCTCACTATCGGCAAGTCCCTTGCAGGTCTCAAAAACGACTTGCCCTTGCTTCGTCACCGCCATATCAAGCCCTATCAGCACCTGATCCTCCACTAATTTTTCTGCCAGTTCTTCAACAGTTTCAAATTCATATCTGTTCTTCATTTACTATTCCTCCACTTTTCTCACAGTAGCACGGCGGTTTCTTAAGAAAACATCAAACCCAATTGCCAGAAGCATGATAATCCCCTTAATTACATATTGATAGTAAGTATCAAAACCTGCCAGCTGCATTCCATTGGATAGAATGGATACAATTAGAATACCAGCCAATACACCACTTAATTTTCCTGCTCCTCCCTGAATACTGACACCGCCCAATAAGATACCAGTAATAATAGTAAATTCAGTACCAGGTCCCAAAGTCGACTGCGCTGTTCCCATCCGTGAAACTAATACAATAGAGCCTAGTCCAATAAAAAACCCTGCAATTAAGGAAATTATTATTCGGTATTTGGTAACATTGATTCCTGCGAGCCATGCAGCATCCTCATTTCCACCCAATGCATATATATATCTTCCGAAATAAGTATGTTTCAGAACAAAGTTTACAATCAGAAATAACACCAGCATTAGAATAATTGGGAATGGAAATCCGCCAATCTTTCCTTGTCCCCATAATTTGAAGCCTTCACTGAACCCTCTGAAAGAACGTGAGTCCGATATGATAAAGGAAAGTCCTTGATAGATCGTCATAGTACCAAGCGAAGCAATTAATAAAGGTAATTTTAATTTGATGGATAAAACTGTATTTAACAAACAAAATAGCATTGCCGCAATAATGGTTATAATGATTGACAGGCCATCTGGAAGTCCCCATCCTAAGCTTAGTTTCGCGCAAATAATAATACAGCATGACATCATATAGCCAACAGAAAGATCCATCGCCCCTGACAGCATAATCAAAGCTATTCCCAACCCCGCTATAACCACATACGCATTCTGTGATAAAATATTGATTATATTTTGATAGGATATAAACATAGGTGAATATAAGTAGAACACTAAGCAAAGAGCGACTAGTATCACCCAAGAAATATTTTTTGCCAGCACTGACTTTATCTGTTTTAAAATCCGTTTTGTATCCATTTCATATCTCCATTTCTTAATAATTATATATTCTCACTGCGCGGAGACGCCAGTTCCAATATTCTCTTCTGATCAAATTCATCTCTTTTTAATTCTCCGGTAATTGTCCCTTCCGACATTACGATGATCCGGTCACTCATTCCAAGAATCTCCTCCATGTCTGAGGAAATCATGATGATAGATGCACCTTGATGAATAATTTCATACATCAATTTATAGATTTCCTGTTTTGCCCCTACATCAACACCCCTTGTAGGCTCATCAAATATAATGATATCCGCCTGGGCAGCAAGAGTTTTTGCTATGACAACTTTCTGTTGGTTTCCTCCTGAAAGATTCTTAACGAACTGTTTTTTGCTTGGTGCTTTCACTCTTAATTGATTAAAATATCTATCAGCAACGCTATCTGCTTTTTTATTAATTACATATCCATACCGGGTAAGCAGCGGCATACTCATAATTGTAATATTCCAGTCTATTTCATAGTCTGCAAAAAAGCCTTCTTTTTTTCTATCCTCCGGAATTAGTCCTATCCCACACCTGATTGCTTCTGATGGTGTTTTGAAATATCTTCTTTCCCCTTTGACAATCAATTCTCCACTTATAATTTTATCTGCACCATAGATGAGTCGTGCAAGTTCAGTCCTACCTGCTCCTACCAGTCCTGAAAATCCTAATAATTCTCCTTTATGTAATTGAAAAGAGGCTGATTTCACTCCTTTTCCCCTAAGTTTCTTACATTCCAATACAATATCGTTATTTTGAATTACATTTTTCATTGGAAAAGTATCACTGAGCTCTCTGCCCACCATTCCCTTTATAAGTTCCTGTCTTGATACCTGTGCTATCTCATGTGTTGAAATATAATGGCCATCTCTCATTATTGTAACCCGGTCACATAATTCAAAAATCTCATCCAGCCTATGCGAAATATAAATTACAGTTACTCCTTTTTCCTTTAGCCTTAATACAATTTTAAACAGTGCTTGAACCTCAGTAACTGTAAGAGAAGCACTTGGTTCATCCATAATAAGAAGCTTCAAATCATGGGACATAGCTTTTGCGATTTCAACCAGTTGCTGCTGGCCAGTGGACAGATTGCTGACTTCCTCGCAAGGATCTATATTGATGCTTAACTCTTTAAGCAACGCCGAAGCTCTTTCTAACATTAACCGGTCATTAATAACATGCTTTCCTCCTACCTTTTCTCCGAGGAAAATATTATCTGCAACGCTCATTGTCGGAACCAGATTAAATTCCTGATGAATTACCCCTATGCCATTTTGCTTTGCTCCTGCAGGTGTCATTTCTGGATATTCCCCACTAGGTAATTTCAACCTTCCTGCATTTGGTGAAACAGCGCCACAAATTATCTTAATCAAGGTAGATTTCCCTGCACCATTTTCTCCAACAATTGCATGGATTTCACCTTCTTCAAATGACATGGAAACACTACTGAGAGCCTTCACCCCGGGATACTGTTTTGTAAGTTCTTTGATTTCCAAAATCGTGCCCATGACTGGTTCCTCCTATATTAATACACCATCTCTTTTTTAAGCAGTCCGATTTTTGATCGGACTGCTTAATTCTTATAATTCTTATTTCATATTGTCTGCTGTTGTAACTTTTATCGGTATGTTATATATGCCATCTTCAGCAACGTCAAGTTCACCCTTAACAGCCTCTAAATATAATTGGGGATAGTCTCCATCAACTACAGATGTTCCCGCAACAGTGCTCTTTCCTTCTCCATTTAACTTAATACTCTCCCCGATTGCTTCTGACATATCATTACCAAAGCTTGCATACTTGGTTAAATCAATACCGGAACGCTGAAGAACTTCATCAACAAATAAACAGTAATCCCCATAGGCTAATACCACTTTTACTTCCGGATTCTGTTGTAGCATCAGTTCAGTGTTGCTTTGGCACTTTGTCTGACTATCAGCCCATCCAATATTGTATTCCACAGATACTTTCGCTTTATCTGTGTAGTTCACAATGTTTCTATAGGCTTCACAACGCTCTGTGTCAACGTCTCTTTCATATACCCCGAAAATAGCCACTCCAATGCTTCCCGGTTCAGCATCTGGATAAGTTTTATCAATCCACTCTGCAGCAGCTTTTGCAACAGCATTACCGATATCAGTCTGAGAAGCTTTTAACGCAATATCATAAGCGTCTCTGCTCTGCGGAACCGATCCGCTGACAACTACCTTGACCCCGGCTTCTCTGGCTTTTATCAGTGCATCTTCAATACTCGTTGGATCCACTGGATCAACAATAATATGGGATACTCCCATGGTAACAAAATTATTCACTAGTTCTGTCTGCTTTTCCATATCTGTCTCAGCACTTTGTACATCAATCTTAATTCCGTTCTCTTTAAACAATTTTTCCGTTGCCGTGGTAAGAGAGTTCCAGTATTCACCTGATGTCAAAGGTGCTGCAAATCCTATGTATATATTTGCTGCCCCTTCTGTCGTTTCTGCATCTTTTGTCTCCGCTGTTCCATCGTTTTTTTTCCCACATGCGGTAAAAAGACTTGCCGATAGCAACGCGGCTAATAACAATGTGATCAATAAAGCTGTTTTTTTCATATTCTCCTCTCCTTTTATTATTTTAGCTCCAGTAACACTTGCATTATATCATTCAGTCACTTTACGCAAGGAGGAATCTTTTTTCTTTTAGTGTTTATTTTTGTACTTGACAGCAATGAACCATTCTTTTGTTCCTGTACTAAGAACGCTTTTTTACCACTCCTGGATGTTAAGATCATCTTACAATCAGTTTTCATCTCTTCTAATGATTTTGCAAAGTAAAAAACCCTAATCCCCTGATCGCATAGGCTTGCAAGATAATCCCGGAACATACTAATTTCTTCACTGTCCATTCCCCAGTATGGATTTTCCAATACGATACAATCCGGTCTTGCTATTACCCAGCGGTAGACAGAGAGTATTTTTCTCTGAATACGATTCAAATTCCTAAGTTCAGTTACATTACGGTCTAAACCAACTATGTCATAATAATCATCGGTAACCAATCCACAGACTGACTTCCTAATAAGCTTCCATCGATTTCTGCTAACTCTGTCTGGAATCGTTATTATAATGTTATCTTCAATGTTGAGGCCCATTAGAAGCTTTTCTCCACTGTCCTTTGGTATCACTACTGTTTTATTTTGGATACTTCTATAGGGTTTTGGAATATCCACATTAATATATTCTGTCCAAATCATATGATTATGTTTTTTTAACTGTTCAAGATATTCCCATATATTTTTATCAGTTTTCCATTCATAGTCGAAAAGACCGACAAAATTCTTATGAACAGACTTTTTATTATTCCTCAAATACTCTGCAACAAATCTGTCCTGGCTCACTATACTTGAATGGATGGAATCAGTTAACCGATACCACTCCTTAATATCCCTTCCATGATGGATAATCTGTATTCTGTCTGCAACATTTGCCAACATATTATATTGTTCTGACAAGACAACAAATGCAATTCCTGCCTTGCTAAAATCTTTAACAATATTACAAAGTTCCTCCGACTCTTTCCCCTCATAGGTGCCATTTGTAACATTCAATATAATAACTTTAGCACCATGCATTTTAGCCCTCATGATACTTAATTTATGCTTTTCTATATCCGTCAGCTGCAATCCTAATGCGGATGCCCTCACATCCATCTGCATACTTTTCAAATACCGTTCTACCTCGTATAATATTTTCCTCTTCGAATAGATTTTCCCTGCAAACGGAACCTTACGGATTAACTCAATGTTTTCGGCTACACTTAACCCATCAATAACATCTTTACCGGTTGTAATAGGATAAATTTGATATCGGTAGGCATTCCTTATACTATAATCAGCCACTTCTTTCCCTGCCAGGTAGATCCTTCCACTATCTAATGCTATTTCTCCTGCAAAAAGCCGGGCAAGTGGCTTAATTTCATTTCCATAGAGGCTCTGGATATACACAATTTCGCCTTCAAATACTTCAAGGTTATAATCGATTAAGTTCCCTCCATCATAATGTTTTTTGCAAGCATGGATTATACGTAAAACCTCTTTCATACCTTCCCTCCATAACTATATAAAACATAGTACAATATCGTAGATAAGTTATTTAAATCTATGGAAATTCAGAGCACGTCATTATATTTCATCCGTTCAAATTCATCAATAACCGGAAAATTAATGACTGCATCTGTGCCGCCGTATTCAATTGATCTGTAATGAATACCATATTCTTCACCAAAGATCAGCTTGATTCTGGCATTAACATTAGTCAATGCCATCCCATTATGTCTACTTTTTTCAGAGCTGGCTACAACATAAGGTTTACTCATACGGTCATTCAATTTTGCCAACTGTTCCAAAGACATCCCCGCCCCATTATCTATGATAGTAATCACAACCCTTTGACCTGCTTTATACAAATGGATCGTAATTATACCTTTGTGCGGCATTTTCTCAAGACCATGGATCATTGCATTTTCAATAATCGGTTGCAAGGTCATCTTAGGGATATATAAATCATAGATACTTTCTTCTTCAAGAACTACTTCCATCTCCAAGCGCTCATCAAACCGATACTTTTGGATATAGTAATAATCCATGATATGGTTCATCTCTTCCCGGATCTTTACCAATTGTTCATTGTTACTAATACAATAACGGAAGAACTTGGATAGAATTTCTGTCATTGATGCCACCTCTTCCTGCCCGTCAAGCAAGGCTTTGCTCCTGATGCTATCCAAGGTGTTATATAAGAAATGCGGATTAATCTGACTTTGCAAGGCATTTAGTTCAAGTCTTTCCCTGATTAAGCGTAGTTGGCTTTCGTCTTCTTTCTTCCACGGTAAACTTTCTGGCTTCTTAGGGCGACTTTCCCGAATTAGAAACTCAAGATCCTTGTTTTTCCTTAGAATATTCATCAGGATAATTAACTGCAGCAAAAGACACTGAATCAATATTATCGTAATGATGCCATCATAACCTTTTAAAAAAATATTAAGTAAAATAACAATAGATGTTTCAATTAATAATATTATTTGTAACACTACATTCTTCTTCAATTTTATTTTACTTCGTAAGTTATCCATAAATCCTCCGGTAGTCTGATGGTTTCACTCCTGTCATCTTTTTAAAAAGCTTGGAATAATAATTATCGTCCAAATAACCAACTTTATTGGCGATTTCCTTGATTGACAAATTGGAATGTGCCAGATATGCCTTCGATTCTTCCAATCTAGTTTGGTTCACATATTCATTGAATCCAATATCCATCTCTTCCTTAAACAACCTGCTTAAGTATGACATGGTAACATTTGTTGATTTTGCTACATCTTCCAGAGAAATTTGCTCCATATAATGATTTTTTATAAAGTATACTGCTTCCCGGATCGGTTTACTTAGCTTTTCTTTCTCTTTCTCCTTCTCCTTCAGTATATATTCTTTTAATAAAACAAATATATTCGTAAATACCTGCTGAAAGTTTCTTGCTTCTAAGTAGGCCCCATGATAATTTCCCATCATTGTGCTGCGTTCTTGTTCTTCATCGAGACACTTGTGTATCGCTCCCTGGAGTTCCAAAAAGCAGATTCTCATATCAGATGGATTGCTGTTTAGCAATGTACTAGACTTAATATTTAAATCAGAAAAAATCTTACCCAGCGCCTCCAGGTTAAGATACCGGATACAGTCCGTGATTTCCGTTATTTTTTTCATAGGCAGGAATTCATCTATCTGGAAATGTGGCAGACTATTTATTTGATCATAATCCAATACATTATTCCCTAAGAAAACCAGCCTCCCCCACTCGGCATCGGATGCTTCTAAGTAAGCTTCCCGTAGCCCACTACATGAGTTTTTCATATTGCTGCAACCAATATTGATCCGAAAATCACCGTAGATTTCATTTAAATCACGTAGAGCATAGAACAGCATTGAGATCATTTTCTTGATATGCGATTTTTTGTCCTGTGAAAAATTTAATATAACTACATATCCACGAAATGAATTACAATAGAGCATCCTATCCACACCATTAAAGGCATTTTCCACACATAGCTTTACCTTATCACCAAACAGTGTATCATTGTATTCAACGACTCCTTTAAGCATAAAAACTATATTGACAACCTCATAATATCCCATAATAAAATCCGTAGGGAAAGTACTGTTACAAATCTCTTCTGATAATAGCCTATTTATCCCTTGCTTGTCCTCTTCTAAGACTTCTTCCCAAAAATCATTCATTCTATTTTGTTCTTTATGGTTTTCAAATTCTATTAATTTTGTATGATTCAACTCCTGCTCACGGAGCTGGTTCACCCTTTTACATGCTTTTTCAAGGGTATCATTCAATGCGCCCCTATCAATCGGTTTTAAAAGATAATCCATGACGTTTAATTGAATAGCACTTCGGGCATATTCAAAATGGCGGTATCCACTAATCAGAATAAAAATCGTATCAATTTCCTGCTCCCTAACCTTTTCAATCAATTCTATTCCATCATAAACCGGCATCTTAATATCAGAAATAACAAAATCAGGTTTATTCTTTAAAATACTTAAAAAAGCTTCCTCTCCATTATAGCATTCATCAACAATTTCTATCCCCAATCCCTTCCAGTTCCCAAGTTGCCTAATAAGCTGGATAATTCTCTTTTCATCATCAGCGATAATCGTTCTGTATGCCATAATACACTACTCCTTTATTATATAATTATCCTCATTTATCTTATAGCTATCCCATAGTACCATTATAAACAATCTTATTCTTATTTACATCCTTAAATCAATTCCACTTGCCAATACAAATATTCCATCCTGGAATATTTGTCTCTAAATTAGTTCAGAGCATATAGTCAAAAAACGCCTTTTGATCTTTGAAGTCAAAAGGCGCAGATAGTAATGAAATTTATATTATTAAGAATGTCTCATACCTAAATCAAACCCTATATGCACTGGGAAGAAACCAGCTGTACCCTCCTGTTATCTCTTATCAGGATCAAGGCTAAAAATCCCTTTTCCATATCAGGGAAGGATCTATATCCAGGATATCTGCAGAGCCCGTATATGCCATTGCTCCGGCCAATTCCTCTGTCATAGCTTCAATCGTCTTCTGTACCCCAACAGCGCCTTCTTCCTCCAGCGGCTTTAACAGCTTGCGGCCTACACATACTGCCGTTGCCCCAAGAGCTATGGCCTTAAATGCGTCAATTCCGCTCATAATACCGCAGTCAACGAAAATCGGCATGCTGTGATCCACTATTTTCGCAATCTTAGGCAATATCATCAGCGGAGGCAGGGCATAATCCATAATTCCGTGGTGATGGGAAATTACCATTCCCTTAACCCCCGCTTCCATACACTTATATGCATCTTTTTCGCTCAGTACACCCTTTATGATAAATGGCAGCTTTGTGGCATTTACGAAGCTTTTGATTTCCTCCAGTGTCTTTGGGGACATGGTTGAATCTATGACCTTATCATATTGTCCCTTTCTGTTAAATGCATGATCCACATCCATGCCCACAGCCAGAGCCCCGCACTTTTGTGCATGCTCAATCTGCTTATAGACCAAATCGTTGTCGGAGTAGGGCTTTACGATCTTAATGAATCTTGCCCCTGTTGCTGCTATGGATTCCAGTTCCTCCCCGCCTCCCATGCCTGTCCACAATACGGCACCAGCTTCCTTGGCTCCCTTCGCCATTTCAATTGTGCCGTTTGGACTTGTCCTGTTAAGATGTGATAAGGCGGCCGTCATAACCGGCGTGGAGAATGCTTCCCCATAAAGCTCAAATTTCGTGGATGGTAACACTGAACCAATGTGGCACATTTCAATTAACAGGGAATCAAAGTAATCCCGGGTGATCTGATTGGAATCTCCGGCCTTGTGTTGTAAATTCTGTTCCATAAGTAGCCCTCCAGTTTTCCTAAAATTTTGTACCGTTAGTAACATTATACTCTTTTCTATTTTACCATACGAATAACTTTTATGTAAATCCTCCAAGCTGCTATTTTACAACAAGCGTCCCATCGGATACAGCTATAGCTGGTACAGCAGATGAATATATTGTATTTCCAACGGCTGGAGAACCGTCTCAAAATTTAAAATTCCGTCCGTCACCTCACAGGTTCGGATTGTAATATGCGGGGTGCAGATCTGCCTTAAATAATCAAGCTCCTGCTTATTTAAATTCTCTGATAAACCCATCTTGATCCATTCGTCCTGCACGCTTCCATTCTGCGGACCCAGGGATCTGGTTTTCACCTGATAGGTTCCGTTCTTTACATGCTTTATCTGAAAATTCAATCGAAGCAGTTCATTATTATCAAACAGCTCCTGCATCTGTGCGATATCCATAACATCCTCCATTTTCATATAATATTTAAAATTGGGATGCTTATAGTTATGACATGCCACAGAATAATTTCCATGCCCGTTCGTAGTCACGACACAGTTTTCATTGCCTCCCAGCAGGAAGTTTCCCATTTGATTCATAAATTCAAAGGCGTAAAAACCCGGTTTCCTGATTCCATCCTTGGAAAGCAGGCCTCCGCTTCCGTTTAAAAGGCAATGGGAATCCAGGTATTCCGAAAACAAATCCGAGCCAACCCAGTAACCCATTAAATCCACCTGCCCAATCACATCAATGATATTCTTCATGATATAGGCTCCCTTGTAGCAGCTGTCATTCAGGCAGTTACGGTTCGATATGGTTGAATTCCACTCAGATATATGCAATTCCGGATTATAAAGCCCACTTTCATGAAGAATATCCCTCGCCATCAAAACCTGATTACGGACAAAATCCGGATCCTTGGAACGCCGGGCGTCATATTCCATATTAACTTCCCCTCTTGTATAAGGGTAGGAGTATAGCGAAATAAAATCCGGATAGCACATCCTCTTTTTCCATAAAGCGATAACCTGCTGCAGGGTAACATTTGTATCCGACTGCTGAAACCCTCCCCCTCCCAGTTTAATCTGCGGGGAGATGGACTTTAGGGTATCATAGGCAGTTTCAAACACCTCAAAGTATTCCAGGTAATCCTCAGAAACAAAATAGCGGGGATCGTTCCATTGTTCAAAATACCATCTCTCCACCTCTTCCATTCCATAGCGATTTACATAGTGGGTAACCAACGTATATAGAAACTTTTTATATTCGCTCAAATCCCGGAATAAAATTTCACGTTCCTGGCTTACGAAATAATTCTCCGTATTCCGTATCAGCCGGATAGGCTTAAATCCCAGTTCAATATAGGGCTTAATCTCATTTTCCGTAAAGAAATCAAATATGCGGTCTAATTTTGTAAAATTATATTTATTATCCTGGGAATTAATATTCAATAAAAGCTCTGGCGAGTAAAGATCCCAGAACCTCACATACTCAAATTTTAATTCTTTTTTCAACAGCAAAATATGTTCCTGCATATCCGAACGGAGCAGATCACTTCCCAGCCCGATATTAATCATACGCTTCCAGGATTTTGGATATGGGCGCTTGTTTAATGCATCCAAAATAACATAATTATAGCTCTGGTTCTCAATTACTTTCATTTCAAGGTGATGCAAGTGCTTTCTGACCTTTTCTGATATCTCAGCTTTTGTGTCTGTCAGCTTTAAATTGGTCATCGCATTTTCCCTCATTTTTTCCGCATAGGCTGATGGTGTCATTTGATAAGCCTCCTTAAATACCTTATCAAATGCTGCCGTATTTGGAAATCCATTGTCTAAGGCAACCCGTATCATTGATTTATTTGAAAATTTCAGCTCATCAACTGCATGAGAAAGGCGTATGCTATTCAAATAATCCTTAAAATTCATACCCAGCTTCTTTTTAAAATATTTTGAAAGATAGGTTTCAGAAAGATAAAGCTGCTTCGACAGCTCACTCAGGCAAATTTCATTTTGGTAATTGGCATAAATATAGTCCACAATCTCGTTAATACGATTTTTCTCTTCATTTCCTGTATTTTCAAAACGTATATCATTTTTTTCAACCACAAAATTGCTGATGATCAAATTAAGAAGCTCGTAATACAGACTGTTAAGATAGACCAATCCATTTCCATTTTTATCTAAGTATTGGTTGAAGATTTTATATAAAACTTTTCTTACTTTTTCATTGGCATTATTATTATCAATTACTGTATTACAAAAAAATGTTATCTTATTCGTATTAATGTATCTGCTGATTTTTCTAAAATTCATATGAATAAAGCCGGTCAGTACTTCAATTGATGAGCTGTAGGAATGCCTTCTGTTTACATTAATAATAACAAAGTCATCCCTTTTCATATGAAAGCTGTCATTCTCCACCTGCAGAGTAAGATCCCCCTCTAATACATAAAGCAACTCCATATTTTGGTGAAAATGCTCATTAGTATTTTTTGCTTCGCAAAAATCAAAGTCCATCAATTCATCATTTTGAAGTATAAAGTCCTGCATAGCTCTCTTCCCTTTTCCTTTGATATCTATTAATATACCAATTACCATATAGGTATATTATAGATGCTATATTCACATTTAACAATATTGTACCGGGTATTCCAGATTTATTTAAATCAAACTGAATCAGCAGGCTGATCCACTTGCCATGAATTGTCTCAAATACAGTTAGGTGGGATTCAGAGCATCCCACCTAACCGTTGGTATAGAGCTATTACTTAAATTGTTTTTCTTCCTATGCATTCCGAATTATACATGCTGAATCATCTTACAAGAAGCATCCTTCTCGGGCTGGAATTGCCAAACATCTTTCCTGAATTCCCTAATCCACTGCCATCATATTCCTTCTCAGGCTCACTGTTATAATTACATACCCAACCAAGCATTACATCCACGTCATGATACCCCTGCGCAAGACCTCCCTGTTTCTTCACCCTGACTGTCGCAAGATCATTTACCTGCCAATAGATATCCGTTTGGTACAGCTCGTCGGGTGTGTAGTCTATACCATAGAAATTCCATAGGACGGAGCTCTTAGAAAATACCTCGTCATCAACAATCACATCCCCAACCCGAAACTGAGAAAGCCATATCCCTTTGTAATAACAAGTCCGCACACAAAATTCAAACCCATCTGCGTTCCCTTCCTCATCGTATGTATTATGGAATCCCCTTAACTGAATTCTCTCATTCTCTACCATATCTATCCCTCCTTGATCAGTAACCTAAAATGCGGTTCATCATAATATGCTGACGGCGGAGCTGGTCGCTGAGGAAATTAAAATCATCCATCTGCGCCCCCTCGTATTCAGAAAGCAGGAAACCATTCCACCCATTATTCACTATTATGTTAATAACCTCTTTATAAGGAATCGTTTTCTCCTCAAAGTTCTCGTCCATGTAATTGAACTTAGCATGGCAGGCATAGGTGTATGGCAGAACATTAAGGATATCCTCCGGCTTACTATAATCCTCAAGCCAACTCTTTTCTCCTCTCACTGCAGGGCGTCCAGGCGGATCCTGAAACTGGAAGGTGCCAAAGTCAACGTTGAAACCAAAGTGCTCCGTGCCTGTTCTCTCAATGAACTCAATGTATTCGTAGATATGCTGTCTGGAAAGCGTAGTCGGACGGTGAACCTCTGAGCACATACGCACATTATATTTTTCTGCATAGGGGAGAGCCCGCTCTATATACTTCTCCCATCCCGGTTCGGGGTCACAGTAATCATTAATACAGGTAATCTTTGTACGGAGCGTAGTAAAGCCTAAAAGCTTTGCCAGCTTGAAGTCACGGATCATTTGCTCCAATATGTCGTCATCGCTCATCCGCGGCCCACGGTGTAAATGTGTTTCCACCCAGTGCCCCATTTCTCCAGGCTGCAGCTTGTACTTCTCACAAAGCCTCCAATACTTGTCAACCCAAGCCGGAGATGGATTTGGATAATTCTCTATGTGGCTGGTGAGCAGTTCAAAACAAGTTGCTCCCATATCGTATAAGTCCTTGAAGCAGTCCTCCAACGTCATACTGACTCCAAGAAGCTTAGAGTAGCTATACACGGATACGCCACGTTTAGGCTGGCCTTTCCTGGCTTCTTTCATTACTATTACCTCCTTTGATAATGATAAGAGCTACGCCTTATCTACTATAATTTTACTCAAAATCCACGTTACAGCCAGTGATTGCGGATTTACGGATTGCCTCCATTAAAGATAAGACCCTTCTTACCTCCGGAATCTTGACCAGAAAATCCTCCTGACCATGCCATGCCCTGATATAATTTTCAAAATAGTCCACGTGCTTCGTCTGAACCTTGGGTAACTCCTCCGTTACAAGGATACCGGGAGCCGGTTCGCCAAAGGAACGGGTTGGTCCTGCCGCAGTCATCGTCGCTTTTCCCGGAACATTTGTTAAAAGCCTTGTTGTCCGTACTATCTTCCCCTTGGGCTTGAAACCGTCGATGTACATGGTGCCGGTATTGCCTCCCATAATCCAGTGGCGCTCAAACCAGTTTTCCTTATCACTCAGGAAATAGGTTCCAAGCTCAACCTCCGCCGTTATCCCATTTTGGAACCTCAGCAAGATTTTGAAATAGTCATCGACTTCCGTATTAATCACATTCCGTAAATCTGCATAGACTGTCTTAATTTTACTGTCGACCATCCAAAGCATCTGATCCAGAAGATGTACTCCCCAATCATAAAGCATTCCTCCGCCTTCTTCGACGAAGATATGCCAGTCATGCATATTTCCATTAAAGCCGTATAGGCTGGTCTTGATGGTATAAACATCACCTAGGAGTCTTTGATCATATACTTCCTTTGTCGTCCTAAAATCGGGATCATATCTTCTCTGATGATGAACTGTAAATTTAACGCCACACTCATTTACAGTTTTAACCATTTCGTCCAATTCTGCAACAGACACTGCAACCGGCTTTTCACAAATGATATCCTTCCCAGCTCTTGCAGCTTTGCATACCAGTTCCTTATGTTGGTTATTGTTTGTAGCAATTAAAACAACATCGATCTCAGGATTTTTCAGCATATCATCAATATTTGCATAACGAATCACGCCTTCCCTTACATCCTCCAGCCGATCCTCCCGGATGTCGCAGATTCCGGCCACCTTGATTCCATCCAGCTGTGCTAACATAGTTTCATGTTCATGTCCCATGAATCCATGGCCTATAATGCCAAATCTTATCGTCATCCCAGAAAACTTCCTTTCCCGTCTCCGAAGACTTATAAATTGTCTCTAATGTCTTTAGTTTGCTTCCTCTGTCACTCCAATCTTCTTGGCAGCTTTTTTGACCCCAAACCTGGAATACATCAGCAGGGTAAAATATACCGTTGCCAAAAGTACTACACCGCGGATTCCTTGGGTAATACCCCCGCTGGCGCCACATAATACCAGTCCGTTTTCCAAGAGTATAATCGTAGGTGCGCCGACAATCAGCTTATACAGCTTCGACCCCATACCTCCCTGAACCGGAATACCTCCGATAAACATTGCCATCATAACCTTCATTTCAAATCCGCTCCCCAGGTTATTGCTCGCCCCTCCGATGCGGACAATGGTAAACACACCGGCAATTGCCGCCATAATTCCTGAGATCATAAAAGCAATGATCTTAATCTTATCTACATTGATACCGGAATGTTTTACCGCATTTTCATTTTCACCGATTGCCCTGACATAAGTTCCAAAGGGTGTAAAGTCAAATAGATATCCGATGATTAGAATCATGACAATAAGCGCAGCCAGTTTAAAGGAATTTTCATCAATAAAGGTAATTTCCTCCGGAACCATAACCACACGGGAATTTAAAATCCAGTTTACAAAAGCCCGGAATGCGATCAGCATGGACAAGGATGCCATAAAGGACGGTACCTTAAATTTTGCATTCAATGTTCCCAGCAATAATCCTGAGCATGCTCCAATCAAAATCGCTACCGGAAACATCCATACCGCGCCGAAGGACTGTCCCACGATCGCCGCAAAGGCCGCCGATACTGCCAGCAGGGAGCCATGGGTAATATCTGTTCCACCCATTGATGCGACAAAAATCATTCCGAGGCCTGCAATAATCGTAGCAACTGACTGACTGAATAGATTCAGAAGGTTCTGGCCGTTAAACACCTGTCCTTTCGTTGCAATACCAAAGATTAACAACATGAAAAAGAGAACAGCAAAGGGTAACAGCGTATCTATTTTTATTTTCATCTTCATCATAGCATCACCTCAATTATCTTATCCTCGGTAAAATCCGTTGTCCTGCTCAGAATACCCGCTTTTTTATGATCTCTCATAACCAGGATCCGATCCGACATTCCCATGGCTTCCGATAATTCATCGGAAATCAATATAATACCAAGGCCAGCTTTCTTTGCTTTTCTTAATACTTCATAAATATACGCCTTAACGCCGATATCAACGCCGCGGGTCGGACAGTCCAGGATAATAAACTTCAGATCCTTAATCAGCCAGCGGCTTAAATTTACTTTCTGCTTGTTACCACCGCTTAATCTCTTGACAATATGGTCAATCCCAGTAGATTTGATCGCATAGGCCTTTGAGGTCTCCTGCGCCAGCTTTTTGACCTTTCCCGGACTTAGGAAACCAAATTTACCTGTCATATCACCGACATTCGGAACTATGATATTATCCCCGATGCTTGCATCCAGCATCAGTCCGTCCGCATCACGGTCCTTCGAAAGGTAAGCCCCTCCTTCTCTAATGACATCCTTCGGCCTGTTCAAAAGCTTTCCGGTGGCCTTCATGTAAACCTTACCGGTCCGGTGCTCCAAAAGTCCGAATAAGGCAGCACCAAGGGTATGGATTCCGGCATCACTTAATCCACATACACCAAGAATCTCTCCCTTATGTAATTGAAAGGAAACATCCTCCAATTGCCCGGGTACGCCCAGCTTCTCAACCTCCAGAATAACTTCCTCCCCGTACTGTTCTTCCTGGTCATTGCGGTAATAATCACCGGCAATTTCACGGCCGATCATCTTATGCTTTAATTCTTCCAGCGTAAAATCGGCACAGGCCTTTGTTTCAACGATTTCTCCATCTCTTAAGACGGAAACGGTATCACAAATTTCCAGCATCTCTTCCAGATCGTGGGTAATCATAAGAATTGTCTTTCCTTCTCCGGTAAAGTGCTTGATGAACTTATAGAGTATTTCACGTTTATCCTGGGATAATGCCTGTGAAATTTCGTCCAGGATCAACAGATCCGGATCAATGGATAGCGCCCTGATTAACTCCAATATCTTTCTTTGCCCGATGGAAAGGGTTTCTGTCATTCCATCCAGCGCGAGTTCTCCTAATTCCCACTTATCAAGCTGTTCCCTGGCAGCCTTTTCCATCCTATTGAAATCCAGTATTCCATTCTTTTTAAATTGCTCCGTCCTTCCCAGGAAAATGTTCACTACGGGAGACAGATTTCCCACAATGCCTAACTCCTGGACAACCATCGAAACATGCCGGTTGCCGGCTTCAATGGGATTCGCTGGAGAATATTCTTCCCCATCCTTATAGATTTTTCCGCTGTCTTTCTTTTGAATACCGCAGACAATTGATGCAAGGGTTGACTTTCCGGAGCCGTTTTCTCCTGCCAGTCCATGAATGGAACCCCGTTTTAAGCTTAAATTGATATTTTTGTTTGCCAACGTAGGGCCAAAGCTTTTTGATAGATTTTCAATTCTTAAGATCTCTTCTGCCATTATTTCACCACCCCTTTATAGCCCCAATGGGAGATAATTCCACATAGAATAACAATTCCGCCAAGGCAGATTTCCTGGCCGGTGCCGGAAGGAACGCCCAGTAGTGTTAATACATTGAACAGGCCTGTAATAAAAACGGATCCAACCATAATACCTACCGGCATGCTGATAATTCTTTCAAAGGAGCCTGCAAGCAATACGGTAGCCAATGATTTAAAGATGGTTGAAAGGCTGCCCAGTCCGCTTTGGGAACTTAATTTTCCGGCATAACTTTCCTGGATTACAGCAGCCAGGCCGATGAAAACAGCACCCACAAGAGCACCTAGCAGTATCGTTTTTTTCTTATCAATTCCCATTGCATCTGCAACGCCTTCATTTCCGCCGATTGCCCTGATATTAAGTCCCAGCGTTGTGCGGTTAAATAAAAGATAGGCGATGATAAATCCCACAATCCAAACAATGGCCATCAACGGCATGGTCCCCATCCCCCGGAACCCTTTCAAGGTAATAACACTGGAGCCTTCCGTCTTGCTCCTGATTGTCGCGTAAATTGTGAGTATTGCTTCAAAAACCAGTGCCATACCCAGACCGGATATCCAGGATGGAATTTTCAGGCTGACGGAACAGTTCACGCTCAGCTGTTCCAGGACCACAGCACAAAGAATGGTTGCGAAGATCAGACCAAAATAACCCATTCCAAGATCCATCGCAAAGATTGCACCGACATTGGCAGACAGCAGGATATTGGCACCGATGGAAAGATCGATTATTCCGCTGGTAAATATAAACATCATACCCCAGGTAACAAAGGACGGGAAAATTGCATGTGATATGATGGTTTTCAGATTACCGAAAGTCAAGAGGCTTCCGCCTACAATAAAATTACTGATAACAACCAGCAATGCGATACCTGCGAACAGAATGACCTGATTCCTTATTCTTTTCATTTTTTCATTATTATTTTTCTGGGAAAATGACACGTTTTACCTCCTAAAAATTTTGCTGTGCCACAATTTCGCGGCACAGCTAAAATTTATTGCCATTCTGAAATTAATTGGCTATTCAACATTAATACCAACTGCACTAAGTTCTTCTTTTGTGACTTTTCCTTCCTTATATTTTGCAATTAGCCGGTTATCCAGCGAATAATCCGCAATTACCTGTAAAAATGCATCGTAATTAAAATCCGGATTTGTCTTTCCGCTCATCTGTTTAAGTTCATCTGCACTATAGCAATACTGATCAAGGAAGAATTTCTTATATAAGTCATATTTTTCTGAAGGTACTTCAAAAGGCATTACGTTATCAACCCATACCGGATTTCCATCCGCATCCTTCAAAGGAGTACCGTCCAGATAGTTTTGAAGCACCACTGCAGATAACATACCACATACCCAGAAGTCACCGTTTACCATTTTCATAGAAGAGGTTCCGAGCAATTCAAGAGCTGCCTTATCCAATCCGGAGGTTACTACGATGGCTCTGCTATTACCTGCATTCTCAAGAGCAGAAACAGCTGCAATACCAAAGTCAGAACCAACACCATATACAAAGTCGGGATCCGGATTTGCTACCAGTGCATCTTCAATCTGCCCCTGGGCAGCATCCGCCGCATCTGCATGGAGCTCCGCCAGGATCTTCCCGCCTGCCGCGGTAAATGCCTTTGTAAAGGCTTCGAGCCTTGGTGTATCGGATGCATCACCTACACTGGAGGAAGAGATAATACATGTCTTTAGATTGTTATCAAGTGCATAATTCGCAATAGCCTCTCCATATACTGCATTTGCCGGAGCAACTGCACCTGCAAAATAAGGATTCGCCTTTAATTTCTCGATAATGGATGGATCGCTTGGTATCTTATCGTTTAATACAAAAGGAACCTTGGCTTTTTCACACATGTCTGCAACCGTTAAATATAAGGATTCTACCGGCAGCCAGATGATCAGCCCGTCAACACCGGAGGAAATCATGTTCTCTGCATCCTGAACGATCTTCTCAACAGAAAATTCGTCGTCCATGGATGTGGCTTTATTTCCAAATGCATCAATCACTACCTTTGAATTATTTGCTAAGGATAATAATGCATAGGAACCACTGCCGAAATAATTATATCCGATATTATATGTACCTGTGGCAGCTGCGCCCGATTCCGGCGCTGTTGTTGTGTCCCCGGCGCTATCCCCCGTTACGCCGGTTGTATCTTCCGTCTTGGTGTCATTTGCACATCCTGCAAATAAGAACACTGTAAATACAAGTACCAGAAGAATACTTAATAGCTTTTTAATTCTTTTCATAACGTTACCTCCTAAAAAAATAATAGTTTTCTATACCCTCAAGCTGCAGGATTAATGCAACTGCTGATACCTTTTTATTCTTCTCCGTTCCATTCATGAACTTAAACACAGTATACCAAGCTTATTCTTCCTTCTCCTTTTATATTTTTATCAAAGAATAACGAATTTCCGCCGACTTCTTTTCTATTTCATATTTGTTTCTGAAACAAAGCAATCTTTAAACTATATTTCTTGCACTTAAATATCTTTTGTATCTTTATGTTCATAAGTTCGTCATTCTGCACAGTTATTTATCTTTCTGCCCAGTCCTAAATACAATTTTTTACGAGATTTAAAAAAGAAATTTTATAGCCATTATGCACTTTTTCATTTATACATATTTTCCCTTTTTAGTTTCTTTGAAATTATTTCATTTTTCTATGTACATTTCCGTCCGTTTACTATAAACTCTTATACAATAACTAACTTTAAGTGGAGGATTTCTTATGGAAGGCAAAAAACTCCCTACTGTTTATGACATAGCCAAAGAAGCCGGCGTATCTGTGGCCACAGTCTCGCGTGTAATTAACCATCCCGATATTGTAAAGCGCCCTACATACCAGAAAGTCCTGGATGCAATGAATACCCTTGGCTATCAAAAGCTTGCTTCTTCTGAAAACAATATTCATGGACATAGAAGCATCCGCACCTATGAAAATCACAAAAGCAGGGAAAATTTATTGTTTTTGATTAATATGCCGTCGAATAACAATCCCTTTTACGGCGATATTATTGATGGGGCACAGTCAGCTGCCAGGCGCCACGGCCATTTTCTTTTAAGCAGCTGTCTGAATCTGAATGATTTCAGCATCGACTCTTTATTTCTACTGGTTAACAATCATCACATATCCGGAATTATTAATATGACCGATACTCCGTACCACTTATTAATGCGGATCCAGAATACCATGCCCATTGTCCAATGCAGTGAATACAATGAAACCTGTACTTCCGTTTCCTATGTGAGTATTGATGATATTGAAGCGAGCCGTAAGGCAGTGGAGCATGCCATCTTAACAGGGCACAAAAAGGTCGCCATCCTTAACAGTACCTATCGTTTTCATTATGCAGACCGCCGTAAAACTGGTTATGCATTGGCACTTCTTGGTGCCGGGCTGGAGATCGTCCCGGAATGGGTTATACAGATCCCGGATGTTGATTTCAGTATGGCCTACTCTGCTGCTTCAAAGCTGTTTGCCCTTCCGAATCCGCCGGATGCTGTTTTTACCATTTCAGATATTTTTGCAGCAGCGACAATTAAGGCGGCAACGGCGGCCGGCCTGCGTGTTCCCCAGGATGTGATCGTGATCGGCTTTGATAACATTAATGTATCCATTACCACCACTCCATCAATCACTACTGTCGGCCAACCCCGTTATCAACTGGGTTATAGTGCTTTTGAGATTCTTCTGAACGAAACCATAAATCCAAGTGCACCGAAACAACAGATATTATTGGATACGGAATTAATTATCCGTGAGTCAACATAATATATATCATTTGACTATTTTTTACTTACGCTAGTTCGTTTTAGTCCTATTTGAAGCTTGTTATTTTTTATTATATCCTCCTTTAAGCAAGGCATTTTCTCATTAGCTTGTGATGTTTGTTCACATAACTGATTTCATCTACCCAACCTGCTACATTCAACCGGCGGTTACCTTCGAATTCCGAGCAAACATAGCCCTTATATCCGCCTTCCTTAAGCGCTTCGAATATCTTCGGGTAGTCCATGTTGTCTACCTCGCCATTCTCGTCTATGTCATAGAATTTTCCATGGATATAGACAAGCCTTGAAGCATATTCTTTCAGATTCTTGTATGTGTCTGCCCAGTCGATCGGAACGTATTTCCCGTTATGCTGTGTGGTACCCATATACTTCATGCTGGTACCATATACGGGGATACTCATGTCGAGGTATCTCTTGTCATTTTCATTCAGATCCATATTTTCGAAATCATTTTTGATGTCTTCGAATATAAACGGCTTACCCGCGAAATAGGCCTCACGCTGTTTGTTCCTCAAATATTCAATCACTTCCCTTGTACAGCCGTTATGCACACAGTATGTCACATCTGCACTGCTGAGGCAGTATTCATAGGATGAAAAATCAGCCTGCAGGCCCACATATGGGATATTCAGCTTATAGGCAGCTTCCAGATACGCTTCATGCACCGGATCCTCTATACCAGTTGGAGCGTGGCATTCCAAGGCCATCATCACGTCATATTCCTGCGCGATGGGCAAGAGCCTCTCAACCATCTTAGAATCCGTCAGCCTGTAGGGTGTAATCCCCAGGCCTATATGCTCGTGGTGAAGCAAACGCAGATTCTTGCAGCCCAGTTTGTGGGCGGCCTTTATATACATCACACTGCGCTCGAATAACTGCTCGTCTGTCAATTGCTTGTCATGCCACATCGCCCTGTCTGAAAAATGGTCAAAGCAGACCGGTTCCAGATTATAACGATATAACAGCCCATTCCATCTATCTACAAAGGAATCCGAGATATATGGCCATTCCTGTATCATCGTATCGCCGAATACCTCAATTCCTGTCGCTCCCGCTCCTGCAGCTGCAGCCATGCAGCCTTCGAGGTCCTGCCTGCCGAAATAATAATTGTCCTGATAACTATAGAGTGATACGCCCAGTTTAATATCATTATTTTTGCTCATTATTTCTCCTTCCCTTATTTACGCGAATATCAAATCTTTTTCACAAACCGACAACATTGTTGGAGTATAGCTTCTGCGGGTGCCAAGTGTAAGCTTAACTTTATGGACGCCCTGCTCTATGCCTCCGTCTTTCTTAACCAGGATCCGCAGCAATTTACCGTAAACCCAATAGAAGTCCATCGGAAAATCATCTTTCAAGATATCCAGATAGGGCACTTCTTTACCCTCATGCTGTAAATACATGGATTTTGGATCAACACCCTCACCATCTACCGTTAATGTGATTTCATCAACGCAGCTTAAGGGCAGGCCTCTGTAATAATTAATCGTTATATTTACCGCATAACAGACTCTTTTACCCGCCTCCCAGACATTCCTGCTTCCTATGTCTGTTAAAATATAAGGATCATACATAGTTTTTTTATTCCTTTCTTTGCTTTATTTTGAAATAGTGTGGTTTATCATATTTATTCGTTACCATATCATTGGTTGCAACCCTTAATGATGGCACTATTCTATCAGAAGCACTGAGCCAAATATATCAATATGGAGCCCAGTCGACTTATGTTGTAAGCTATTTTCATGCAATATCAATGTAATGTTTCAGTAACAGTCATAAAACAATTATTATTTCATGTCCTAAAAAACGATATTCCATCTGTTGCTTTACGTCCAACCGCTAATAATATATAATACATAATGGATATTAGTTATTGATTTTAGTCATTTAGCATCATAATTTGAAAGAGAAGGTCACAAATATGGAAACAGCAAAGAAACCATCTATCTATGATGTTGCAAGAAAAGCTTCTGTTTCAGTGGCTACGGTATCACGTGTCATTAATCATCCTGAATTAGTTGCAGGAGGTACGCGTGATAAAGTAAACCAAGCAATGAAACAAACCGGTTTCATCGGGCCAGCTGCAGATGTCAATTGTGCCGGAGATACCGGAAGCATGACTACGCAAAAAAAGAAACCCGGCAGATCAGCAGCTACTGCGCTAGTTGATCCTCTTCTGCTTTTTAATATGCCGTATAATATTGATACTTTTTTTGCTGAAGTTGTAAGAGGGGCACAAAGTACTGCGAATATGCATGGATATAACCTGCTTATTGACAGCAGGCCAATAACGAATATGAATGTAGAGGTCCTTACAGCCCTGATTAAAAACCACAATATCCAAGGTTTGATCGTGGCGCAGACGCTTCCGGAATATATAACCGCCCCATTATCAGAATTGATCCCGATCGTCCAATGCAGTGAATATAACCCTGATGCTGCTCTTTCTTATGTCAGCATAGACAATTACACTTCCACAAAAAAAGCCATGGATTACCTTTTTTCTATCGATTGCCGGGATATCGTTTTTGTAAATACACCGTTAAAATATTTATACTCACGTTTGAGGCAAAAGGCTTATCTGGACGCGCAAAGCGAGTCAGGCCTTTCCTTTGACGCAAATAGGATTATCTATGTGCCGGAGGTAGACTTTGACCTTGCCACCCAGCGCATCGATGCATTTCTGCTTGAAAACCCGGTGCCGGACGCAATATTTGCGATCTCTGACGTATTCGCCTCTGCTGCCATTAAATCCGCGCAAAAATTCGGTTTGTCCGTACCAAATGATCTCTCTGTGATTGGTTTCGACGATATCGAAATATCCAAAACAACGACGCCGTCCATTACCACAATAAGCCAACCCAAGGCTTTGCTCGGTCAACGCGCCGTAGAAATATTGATTGGCCACATAAACGAGCCGAAATACACCAGGCAGGTGGCAATACTTCCCACCGAATTAATTATAAGAGATTCATCAAAATGACAGTGCCATCTTGAAGCTTCGATTTGGCTAACGATATAGAGGGGAGAGCATACATTATGAACGACAATGCCCGCGACAACATTGTATCCTTTGAAATTTCAGATAAAAAGAAAATGACGCTTCACACAATTAACGATATTAAGCTATATTATGTGTTATCCGGGACCATGTATATGAACATAGATGGTAAGGTATCCTGCCTGATACCGGATTCATTTATTGTTGCAAATCAACATAGCACCATTGAGTATACCGCCGAAAGCGATATTCTTTACATGGGCATAAATATTAATTATTACCGTTTATGCCGAAGAATCGGCAACGTGCCGATAACCTTTTCATGCAATTCCACTACTGGGAACAATGATGAATATGAGGAGCTTAGAATACTGCTAAAAAAGATATTCCGGCGGCATCCCCTTGTAGAAGGCGGGAACCCGTTATACCTTGAAGGCTTGTTCTTTCTGTTGCTGGATATGCTTGTGACACATTTTTCTACCGAGCTTCCCGAAGAACCGGACGAAAAATTCAATGAACAGATGCGTATAAAAAATATTGAGCATTATGTCAGGGATAGATATACTTTGCCTCTCTCCCTGGAAGAACTTGCTGAGGTTATGTTTTTTTCGCCTTCCTATATGTCAAAATTTTTTAAGAAGCATTTTAACATGAGTTTTTCCAAGTATTTGACCAAAATAAGGCTTGAACATGCCGTCGCTGAAATATCAAAGGCAAATGGCAGTAAATCCCTGACCCGGATAGCCATGGACAACGGCTTTCCTAATAATACTTCGTTTATCTCGGCATTCAAATCACAATATGGGATAACGCCCTCCGAATATACCAAAGAGCTATCCGTTAAAAGCGAAAGCCTGCCAGCTGATCATACACCATCGGTAAATCCTGCTCATATTAAAGAGTATCTAAAATCAATCAGCCTTAATGATTCGGACTCGCTGCCACAGACCGGTGCAATGGTCGAAGCCGATTCGACCGTAAGACAGACCTTAAACAAATACTGGAACAAGCTTATTAATATAGCCCGCGCCTCCGAGTTGTTTGACCGGGATATGAGGGAATGCCTGCTGATGATGAAAAGTGAACTCGGAATAGGATATGTCCGCTTCTGGGATTTATATTCGCTGATAACCCTGTTGAATTTCGAACCGGACCGAAACGAGTATAATTTCACCAAGCTCGACCGTATCTTTGATTTCCTGGTAGAGAGCGGCTTATACCCTTTTCTGGAGCTGGGCTTTAAACCATATCTCCTGATCAAACAGACGGACGTCGGAATAAACTATATGGTCACCCGGCAAAGTGAAATTATTTTTCAGACACCTAAGGAATATGAGGATTTTGTATATGCCTTCTTAGAGCATTATGTGGACAGGTATGAACTAGAAGAAGTAGAGAAGTGGTGCTTTGAACAATGGATAGACCCCCGGCTTATCACAAATAATGATTATTCCAAATATTTCGATATGTTCGAGGCTGCCTATAGGGCTATAAAGCGGGTATCACCCCATATTAAGATTGGTGGGGGCGGCATCTCTTACTCCGACGATGACTATAAAAGTATATTAAGATCCTGGCACAACAGGCCTTGCCATCCGGATTATTTCTCCTGTTACTGTTATCCTTACACAACATTGCTGTCAGGCAGGGCCCACAGGAGTATGGCCCATCAGGTAGAAGCCTTAAGGGATGCGGTCGCCGAAGCTGGTTTTCCAATGCGCATTGATTGCTGCGTCACCGAATGGAATTTTACTGTTTCCGACCGGAATCCGTTAAACGATAGCTGTTTTAAGGCAGCATATATCGTCAAAAATGTTTTGGAAGGAATCGGGCATTTGAATCTTTGCGGTTATTGGTACGCGTCTGATTTGATTTCGGAATATGCGGACACAAATTTAATACTTAGCGGCGGCAACGGCCTTCTAAGCCGCGACAGTATTAAGAAACCTGCCTACCACGCCTTTGCACTGCTTAACACACTGGGGAAATTTCTTATCTATAATGATGAAGCATGTGCCATTACCACGAACGGGCACGGCAATTATTCGGTCATATGCCATAACTACAAACGCCCGAATATGGAATATGTAATTAAGACAGAGGATGGACTTCAAATCAAGGATTTGCCAAAATATTTTGTTGACAATAATAGAAAGGTATTTCGGTTCAGGATCAAAAATGTTGAAAACGGCAGCTATCGGGTTAAAATCCGTTCCATGAGCGATGAGAACGGCAGCATTCACAGCGAATGGGAAAACATGGATTTCTCTGGAAGACTGAGCAAGGAGGATGTCGAATATCTGAAAAGGATATGCGTCCCGCGAATCACCATCACCGAATATGAGGCCAAAGAGAACACGCTTTTCATCGAAAGCATTCTTTTACCTCAGGAGATACAGCATATTCATATAACACGTAAAACAATTGGCGTAATATACTAAGCATGTATATTACGCCAATTGTTTTTTGCGTCAGTCTCTATGTCATCTAATATGTTAGGAATCCAACTATCATTTACTATAATCTTGCAGCGTATGCTTTATGCTTTGGTGCTTCATCGCCTCTTATGAAAACAATCCAATCGTTGCTACATCAAAAGAAGTATCAAAAATCTCGATGATATTACCTGCATTATCATTAATAAATGCAGCGTAGGAAGGCATTCCTTCCGGCTCAAATACAATTTTAACACCCTTCCTTCTGAGCTTTTCCACAAACTCCCGGTTATTATCAACGGAAATGCAGATATGCTTTACCCCATGCGTATTATTATCCGTGTCGGGATGGCTTCTCTCAGGGGGCAGGGGATTGGCTCCCTGAACCTCAAGTATTTCCAGACCGAGGTCACCGCCTTTGAGAAACGCTAAATTAACACCGTTATGGGGAATTGTCATACGGGATAATTCTTTAAAACCCAGTATTTCTTTATACCATTGAACTGATTCTTCAAGATTTGGTACACTTAAAGCAATATGGTTTAGTTTCATTTGTCACCTCTCCTTCTAAAGTCTTAATTATTAATCGGACATTAAATTCATACCGGGAAATTTCCTTTGGGTTTTTATTAAAGTACTGCAAACGAATTCCCATTATAAGCTGGGCTGAACTATCTTTGGTTCGCTGCGGAGATGATGAGCATGGCAATATCACCGACCATTTCATCTACGGTGGCGCCCCGTGAGCTGTCTGCAACTGGATTGCGGAAGCCGGCGAGTGTATGACCGTACGCCTTGCCATGAGCGAACCTCTGGATCAGCTTAACGCCGATATTTGCAGCATTAAGCTCCGGGAAAATGAGGATGTTTGCCCGTCCTGCAACTTCCGAAGGACGTTTCACCTTACCTGCGGCTACCTTTGGGTCAATCGCAGCGTCCAGCTGGAACTCTCCATCCATTTTTAAATCCGTGCGCCGTTCCTTTGCGATATTCAGCGCCTCAACGATTCGGTTTACGCTTTGTGCATCCCCACTTCCAAGCGTTGAAAAAGAGAGGAAGGCAGCACGGGGCTCCCAACCCATCAGGGCACGGACATTGTCACAGGTGGCAATTGCAATCCCCGCCAGCTCGTTTGGAGTAGGTTCCGTATTCAGCCCGCAATCTGCCAAAACAATTTGGTTGCCCTCCGGGCCTTCGAAGCCCGGCACCTCCATCAAGGCGAAAATAGACGCGGTTTCGACACCCTCCTGCATGCCGATAACATCCATTGCCGTTAAAAGCACATCCCCGGTTGTATTTGTATGCCCGCAGAAGGTACAGTCAACATCACCAACAGCCTCCAGCATCATGCTGTAATAGAGGGGGTTCTTCATTTTGCGCCTATAGGATTTTTCGGAAAGCATACGCGGATCCTGCATATATTCTGCAATAAGGCTTTCCTGGGCGCCTGCCTCAGTTATGTCCACAAGCTCCATACCTTCGAGGGACACACCGGCCGCCTCTGCGGTGGTCCGGATAACGGACGGATCATTAACCAATACCGGATGTCCTATTCCCGAATCCAGCACAATGCGGGCGGCAAGGAGCGTATTCACCGCTTCGCATTCCGGCAAGGCCACGCGCTTTGGATTGGCCTTTGCCTTATCAATAAGAGTTTCTATCAGAGCTTTGCTCATTTTCCAGTCATTCCTTTCAATATCTTTTTATGATAATTGGTCATTATTATCAGAGATGCATTTGTCAGAGGTTGTGGCCATGATGGCAAGGTAAATTATGCAGATTATTATAATTGCCCCAAATGCCCATTTATAAGATACCTTTGCTGCAATCAAGGCCATAATCGTCACGCCGGCAGAAACTATGACCTTATACATTACAGCAACCACCGGATAATAATTCTCAAAGTTCTTACGTCCGAACACTGTTGTTGACATGCTGACGGTAGTATTGGTAACTCCGGAAATAGCAAAGAGCAGGACTCCCACGCCAATAGCTGACGCAATTTTGCTTGTGCCAAACAGGATAATGATTAATGTACCGATCAGTTCTAAAGCAACTACGATAAGCGAGGCAGGCTTCGTGCCGTATTTATCATCAATTACGCCACACAGATAGCTGCCGATAATACCAAGAGGCCATACTGTACTCAGAAGCATGATGCCAAACATAAAATCATGCCCATAGTCCATCAGCGCAAAACCCAGTTGCCCGACAATCCCTACGGCTGCCATCATCGGAATGCTCCAGCCAATGCCAATTTGCCAAGTGGATTTACTTGTAAGGATCTTTTTTAAGGGAACCTTATTATTCTTTCGGTGCTCTTCCAATACCTGCGCTTCTTTTTCTAGCTCTTCCCTGGATATCGATTTATCATTATCCGGATATGCCCCTGCTTCTTCAGGATAATTCTTTACAAAAAGCAACATGATCACAGCCACAACCACACAGATCACGGCAGCAGAATACATGAAGAACGGAATGCCTTTGCTTCCCATTACGGAACCCATAATTGGATTGATTGTTGCTGCGGCAGCAGTAAGACCCATAGTTGCGATGCCCATATAAAGCCCCGTCTTCTTCGGGAACCAGTTTGCGCCAAACTGCCCGACCCCAATGGTCTGGAATGCTGCAGCGCAGAACAGGTAACCAAGTACGCCAACAACAAAACCCGGCAGAGATTTTGACACGCCTAAAACACCGAAAAATAAAGCCACTCCAAGCATGCCCATAATACTGACATATTTAGCGCCCTTTTTTTTGCAGATTGCGCCAAAAACAGCCATAGCTATGATCGAAAGCCATCCGCCAAGGGTAACAATAGAGGCGATAAATGTGTTTGACCAACCATAGGCCTTATTATAAATTGCAAGAACTGTATTTAAACCACTGTCAAAAACTCCTTGGCCAATGTAATAAAACGCAAAAGCCAAAATTACGATACCCCAGCCTTTCAGTCCAAAATCAGGTAACCATGCATTTCTCTTTGTCTTCATAATTATCTCCATTCCGCCGCTGACCAGCAGCACATATTTGATATGAAACAGGATATTTCTCTTTGGATTTATGATAATCTTTTAACTATTGAAGTTGAAGCCCTGCCATACAGGGATGCCGGTATATTCTAAAAGTTCCTCTTCTCCTTTGAGGGCGCGGACCGCGCCGGAGGCCAGAGCCTCCATCTCAAAATCACCGCCGTATACTTTGACCGGCGCTATCCATTGGCAAAGCCTGCTGACCTGGTCTACGAAATACCTGTCATTGCTGACCCCGCCTGTAAGAATTATGCCATCTACTTTACCTTCCAGCACAACGGCATAGGAGCCGATAAATTTGGCAAGCTGGTACGCCATTGCATCATAGATAAGCTTGGCGTACTTATCGCCTTTTTGGATCCGTGCTCCGATCTCCCTTGTGTCGTCGGTACCCAGATGCCCGAGCAGTCCGCCTGTTTTCCCGATCATGGCGATCATTTCCGATTCACTGTATTTACCGGAAAAGCACATTTTGATGATGGGAACAGCTGGAACGCTGCCCGAACGGTTCGGCGCCATTGGTCCGTCGCCGTTAAGCACATCATTACCGTCAACAATCCTCCCGTCCTTCTGCGCCGTGATGGACAATCCGCCGCCCACGTGTGCCACAACAAACCGGCAATCCTTATACTGCTTGCCAAGCTCCCTGGCAAAACGCAGCGCGACCTCCTTCTGGTTCAGGACATGTACCCGGCTTTCACGGTAAAGACCCTTAATACCCGTTACATGGGCCAAATCAGTGAATTCATCGGAGTCGGGAGGATTGACCAGATAGGCAGGCTTTCCTGCACGCTCTGAAAATTCGTGGATGATCTGTGCCCCCAGGTTTGCGGGGTGCTTTACTGCCAGGCCAGCCCTGGTATGCTCAAGAACCTTCTCATTGACAGGAAAGATTCCGCTCACGGTAGGAACCAGGCCTCCGCTGTAGGCAGAGAATGCATCCATGTCTGTAATTTTAATCCCCGCTTTCTCCAGCTCTGTCAGGATTGTCCCGACACGGAAGGGCAGCTGGTCGTTGATTTCCGTAAAGCTTTTAAGCTTTGCGGCATCATGCTGGACATTCGCCTTGAGTATCTGTTCTTCGCCCTCAAATACTGCGAATTTTGTGGAGGTAGAGCCGGGGCTCAACGTAAAGATCCGATACATACTGCATTCTCCTTTCCCGCCTATTCTCCTAATAGCTGGTCAATGTAGTCCCCAGCTTCCCCAAAGGTCCTCTTCTTTTTGAATTCCATGAATGGAACCTCAATCTCATAGGCATCCTCCAGCTTAGCGGTGAATTGAACGATATGGACGGATTTAGCATGCAAGTCCTCGTCAAAGCGGGTATCTACCCCCAAGGTGAGCGGATCGAGGCCGAACAGCGCTGCTGCTTTCTCTCTTAATATTTCTATTACTTCTTCACGGATTGACATTTTATAAACCTCCTTTAATTTTGCCTATTCTGTTATTCTTTGTATATATACCCATCCACTTGATACTTAGGCGGAACCGCCGGGATCTGGAGATAGGAATCGTATCTGCCTCCCGTGTGGATGACATGCTTGCCATTGCCATTATCAACTTCGTGGTTCATCGCCACATCGTGGAACCATTCTGTTTTGGTAAACCGCCCCTGAAGCTCTATGCTGATGTACTCACCCTTGTGCCAGAAGCGGCTGTGGGGATACATTTCAATATCAACGGCAAAGATTTCACCGGGCTTCATGGGCTCCCTCGTCATATGTCCATGGACCGGCTGGAAGTCAGTGGCGTATTTCGGATGGAGGTCACGGTGGGAGCAGCGCAGGAAGCCCCAGGCCCCCCGGAAAGGCTCATCCATACATTCAACAGGCAGATACTCGCCGGCTTTGCTCAATTTCTTGACCCAGGGCAGCAGATCCATATTGTCGTGTCCACGGCATTCTACCCAGAGATGGAGCCTCATATATCCTGATACCTCCACATCCTCAGGAACCTTGAAATTAAAGGTGGACGTTTCTGTATTAGGGTCATAGACCACTTCGCTTTCGTTTGCAAAAACCTCATAGCTTCCATCGTGTTCCTCAGCATTCAGGTATATCTTTTTATATTCGGTACGAGGGATAGGAAATGCTTTTTCAGGCCGTCTGGAGGCATAGTCAAATCCGTAGGCATCCATGACATCCATCCGGACCCGGGGCGTAAATTCCCAGCCGTTATGGATGTTCTTACAATAGCGGTCATAGAAATGACGAAGCTCCTCCAAATTCTCTGTGCGGTAATCATCGGGCCATTCAAAATCACGGTGTATGCGCAGCCACTTCTTTGGCGAACGGATACGGCGGAATCCTTCAACGGAACCGCGCAGATGATGGTGGACCCAGCCGGCCGTAACATACACCGGTATCCTGATCCTGTCCCATTTTGCCTCTTTATCCTTCCAATATTCATTCATAAGAGGATAATTATTTACCATGGTAACGGTATCCTCAATCCAGTTCTTACATGCGACCTCCTTAATGATGTTATATTCATAGGAAGGGTTTGGGATACCTCCACAGAAGTAGCTCTCCCGGTATAGATCACCCTGGCCTTCCCAGGCAGCAAGGCAGGCGAGATGGGGCGGCTGGGTTGCTGCGATCTTCCAATGGCACATGCACACGCCGGAATTTCCGAACATGGTTACTTTTCCGTTGCACCAGGCCTGTGCAGCCACCCATTCGATAAAATCGTATCCATCTTCCGCATCCTGTGTTCCCCACAGGTTCAGATTGCCTTCCGAGTTGCCCACTCCCCGCGGGTCTACATTGGCAACCGCATAATCGTAATAGCACCAGTACGCCGGATCGGCAGCTTCGAATTTTGCCATATCGGAAACTGTCTTTGGCGGCACACCCATAAGCTTCCAGTCGTCCTGGCCCTCCGCGGGCCGCTTGCCAAAATATCCCCACCCAACGATGCATGGGATTTTACCCCTGGCATTGGCAGGCCTGTAGATATCCGCATAGATTGTCACCCCATCCCGGAGCTTGATTGCGACGTCCTGCTCACAGATGATGTCGGGAGCCGCCTCATATGTACGGGGATTCAGCTTGGCACAAAAGCTGAACATTGCGGCCATGGGATCCGCATTTGAATTGCCGCTCTCACGCATGGCGTCCATTTCTTCCTTCGTTTTACCGGGATTACCTTTCACATATACAACGTCAAATTCTTCACCGTTAAAAACCTTTTTTTCCGTGAAACGTTCCCTGTTATCACCCTTGTCATAATTTGTTGGTGCTGGCATAGGTAAACTCCTTTCAATTTATGGTTTTAGATAGGTTTTATATCCTTTATTACTATATCTTAAACACGGAGAATACTTCAATATTCTGCAGTACATAGATTTTATGGAAAATCACGAAAACCACGTTTGTTTTTGGCGGATTCAGCAAAAATATCACCTATTAGAATTTGAACCGGATCAATTTTCAATATTCAATATTCCAATAATATCAGGCATTTTCATGAACAATACAACTAAATTGCCTGTGTGAAATAATTAGGGCAGCAATGGGAATCTTCTTTGGATTTAACTTCTAAAAATTTGGTCTGTAGAACAATGTATGTTTTTTAAGATAGTGAATTTTATAACAATATAGCCTTAATTCCCTTGACAATCCCCATAAAAATTATGTATCCTGTTCTCAAAGTAAATGATCTTTTAACAATGGAGTTGGGAGGAATCACGCTATGATATGGAGCAATGCTTTAAAACTATCATGCTTCAGCACGATGAACATTATCAGGCAAGGCGATAATCTTTTCGATTATGCTTCCGTCAATTATCTAAACGACTTCGATGCGCAGCTTTTCCCTAATATCTTGTATTTCGCTACCTATAAACAGTGGGAAAAATTCAGGTATGATAACGGCCTGTCATTTGTCGTGGTCAGGGAGCTTCTGGCGACTTCAGAAGACTTCCTGCCAAGCAGTAATACCAACCTTCTGTTTTTTACTAATGAGAATGATTTTTTTGCGTTTTATGCCCTGCTGCAGAATGAATTATCCATTGAACGCAGGATGAACGGAGAAATGCAAAGATTATTTAATATGGTTGCGGATAATGTGGGGCTCCAAAAAATTGTTGACAAAATAGCGGAAATTTACCATAGGCCCGTTACCATCCTGGATAATGCATTTTCCTTTATAGCACATTCACAGAATTATATTTTTCCTGAATCAACATTATCTGAAGCCGTAAAGAGCGGACATCTCCTGACCGCCGCGCGAAATTACCTAAAAAAAATAAGTATCCAGAATCCGAAATGTAAAGTTAACGAAACCATCCTGATGGATCCCAATGTTAAAATAGGCAATAAACGTTTGATAAATTATTTTACATACATTTATCTCAACAATATTAATATTTGTTCTTTCAGCGTCTTTGAATTTAGGGATGATCCTATCCCTGAAAACGAGCTCCGCTATCTTCCCCAGATTTCTTCCATCCTGAGCGCAGAGCTGCAAAAGAAAAGCTTTTATATGCTTAATAAAGCAAGCTATTATACACACCTATTTTCAACGCTTTTAGAAGACCAGGCCGTAGGCAGCCATGACATCAATGACCGTCTGAAACAGTTTGGTTATAAATTGGGACAATACAAATACATTGTTTACGTCGATTGCCAGAACATGTTTATTGCCGGAACAGAGATTCAGCTATTGGCTGACAGATTACATTATTGTTTTGAAAATAGTTTTTATATGGTTACAGAAGATGCCATCATCTATTTTGTAAGCCGTGATGCCGAAAATCTGCTATCCCAAAAAGAAATCAGTTCCTGGAACCAGCTATGGGAAATCGAATCCAGTAATATTAAGATAGGCGTGAGCAGCTCCTTTGAAAACTTGAGCCACACAAAACAGTTTTATCAGGATGCAAGGGAAGCCATTACTATAGGCAATCATTATAATCCAGATAAAAAAATCTATTTATACGATGACTACCGGATTGCTAATATGATTGAAGTTTTGGCACCCCATGCGAACCTTTCTTCCTTTTGCTATCCGTCCTTGATCCGACTGGTCGCTTACGACGAGTCAAAGGGAACGAACCTTTCCTATACGCTGTTTAAGTTTTTAGAGAATCCCAAAAATCCGGCACAGGTCTGTGAAGAGCTGTTTATCCATAAAAATACGCTTTACTACCGGCTAAATAAAATCAGTTCAATTATGGGATCGTCATTTGAAAGTGCAAATGAAATCGCCCAGATTAATTTAACCTTTGCTATCTTGAAATACCAGGGGCGCTTTGACAGCCTCATTTATCAAGGGGAAGGGAAGAATATTTGAGGGTATTACCAATCGGGCAGGAAGCTACTCCTTATGAACACAACGAGGGAGTTGCAAAATGAAAAAACATACCATATATCGCAGATATATAGGATAATCCTGCAATATATGATATGGAATTTTCTTTTTGCAACACCCTCTTCTTAATTCTTTTCAAACTCTATTTCCAGTGTACTTTCCCAAAATTACCAGCCTAATATCTTCAGGTATTCCCGGCCTCTCCTTGCAGCTTCCAGGGCACCTAGCCCATAGTGTTCATCCTGCTCAACAATAACCCATTTTGCCCCTGCTTCAACAGATGCACCGAGAATAGGTTCCCATAATTGCTGACCGAAACCAACCGGACGGAACTCGAAAATTCCGTTATCCTCCGAATTCTCCTCCGCCTCAATTCCGATTAATTTATAAAGATTTTTTGGATTTCCCTCTTTGATAAAATCTTTCAGATGAACAATCTCACATCTCTCGCCATATTTCCTGATATAGGCTTCAGGGCTCTGACCGGCTACTTTTATCCAGCAGGTATCCGGCTCAACCATTAAAATATCGGCCGGAATTTGCTCATAAATATCATCAAAACCAAAGCGCCCGTCCGGGAGGGTTACAAACTCAAAATCATGGTTGTGGTACAACAATTTCAGTCCATGGGATTTCATGACCCCACCTATACGTTTCATCTCACTAATTACCGTTTCGTAGCCCGGTGTCAGATGACGGTATTCCTCCGGAAGATATGGTACTACAACGTATTTACAGCCGATAGTAAGATAGTCCCTTGCAACCTTTTCTGCATCCGCCATAAAGTCAGCGAGCGGCACATGTGCGCTGATCGGAACCAATCCAACTTCCGCAAGGGTGTCCCTCACCTCTTCCGGGGAAAGTCCATAAAGCCCGGCCAGCTCAACACCATCATAGCCATACTCTTTTATTTTTTTCATCACATCCCGGAAATTATCCGGCCTATCTTCGAGCAGATCACGCAGTCCATAGACCTGTATCCCAACTGGAAGCTTGTTCATAATAATTATCCCCGCTTTCTTTATCAATTAATTGTTTCTTGCCTTCGCTTCAAAATACCATATTTCTTCCATTGCTGTCAAGCCGGAAAGAAGCCATGGATTTTCTATAAATTATTCCACAAATATTCCGCCCCAAAAAGCAGGACATTTTTCTAATGTGAAAATTTGTCCTGCTTTAATCACCCAGGGGTTATCAGCTTTTCACCTCAATCCTGAATGCATTTTCTTTGCGGTTTTAACGAGGCATTACATCCTTTCAGCTTAGAGGTCTCATTGCTTTTTTCCCCATTTCCATTCATATTTGCAGGTAGGCGGATGATCTGTCAGCTTATGGAATTCCATGCATACCCTGCAGTTACTATGCCGTGCACAACCTGTGTTACCACACAGGCATTTGGGGTTGTATCTTACATTCTCAGGAAATTCAAACGCAACCTCCTGAATGATTTCTGAATGCGTCCCCTTTAATTTTTCAATTTCATTCTCCATAGACACCTCCACAAATTAACGTATACACCCCCTGCTTATCCGGCACATCGGATACTGCCGTATCAGAATCCAGGTTCAAGGCAGGGCGTATTCCACATGCTGCTTTCACCGGCATTTCCCTAAAGCTTGCCCCATTATTATCCCCTACCTTATGATCCGAATTATAATACATTGACATTGTGTAGGAACCGGCTGCAGGGGTACGAAGCCAATAATAAAAGCTGCAATCGTCATAATTGTAGCCGTCAGGCCTTCCTATGGCAGCAGGAATCGGTGCGGCTACTCTCATCCTACCATCATGAAACAAGGGAAAGCGGAAGCCTTCTGTTCCATTCTTATTTTTTTCAAATCCCATTTCTGGCGCACTTAATTAGAATACTTTTG
>JARKQP010000781.1 GCA_029974875.1 Mobilitalea sp. | reverse complement strand
AAATTTAACATAAAGATTATAGCTATGGATTTCATTATGATATACAATGAGAAGAGACACTTTCTCAGGGCTCACAAAAGATGAACCAATGGGTCAGGGAAGGAACTCTTTCGATTAAATGACAGGGAGGTATCGGCAATGACGAAAAAGGAGATTATTGCCCTGTTGCTGGCCGGAGGACAGGGAAGCAGGCTTGGCATCCTGACTAAAAAAGCTGCAAAACCCGCGGTTCTCTTTGGCGGCAAATACAGGATCATTGATTTCTCACTTAGTAATTGCATCAATTCCGGCATTGATACGGTTGGCGTCCTGACGCAGTATCAGCCTCTCAAACTCAATAACCACATCGGAATAGGAAAGCCCTGGGACATGGATAGAATGAACGGCGGCGTTACCATACTTTCACCTTATATGAAAGAGAGCAGCGGTGAATGGTACACGGGGACAGCCAACGCAATCAGCCAGAACATTGACTATGTTGACAAGCTTGGTCCCAGGCATGTCATTATATTTTCCGGTGACCACATTTACAAAATGGACTATTCGGAAATGCTGGCCTTCCATGTGAAAAACGGCGCCGAAGCGACCATATCCGTAATAGACGTGCCTTATGAAGAAGCTTCAAGGTATGGCATCATGAACACCAATGAGGACGGCAGGATTTACGAATTCGAGGAAAAACCCAAAAATCCCAAAAGCACTCTGGCCTCCATGGGCGTTTACATATTTACCTGGGAGGTCCTGAGAGACTATCTGCTGCGGGATGAGAATACCCAGGATTCGGACCATGATTTTGGTAAGGATATTATCCCCAGCATGCTTTCAGAGGGCAGGAGCCTGTGGGCCTACAAATTCACAGGCTACTGGAGGGATGTAGGCACTATACAGGCCTTTTGGGAATCTAATATGGATTTGATCAAGAGGGTCCCTGATTTTAATTTATATGATCCGGATTGGAAAATCTACACGCCCAATCCTGTGAAACCTCCCCATTATGTAGGTCAGTCCGGCAGTATCAAGACTTCTGTAGTTGCCGAGGGCTGTATGATCTACGGCCAGGTAAGGAACTCTGTATTATTCCCTGGCGTTACAGTTGAAGAGGATACTATAATAGAAAACTCCATCATTATGTCAAATACGCATATCAGCAGAGGCTGCAGGCTGGACCAGTGCATAGTGGGAGAGAATGCCAGGGTAGGGTGTAATGTTATAATCGGTATGGGGGAAAATATCCCAAACGAATACAAACCGGGCATTTATTACTCCGGCATTACCGTAGTAGGAGAAAGGGCCGATATTCCCGACGGAATAAATATTGGCAAGAATGTTATGATAGATATGCATGCTCAGCAAGAGGACTTTTGTTCTATAAATATCCCTTCGGGTTCAAGTGTATTTAAAGGCGGTGAATGCGAATGACGAATACAATGGGATTGATACTTTCCGGTTGGAAAAAACCTGCCCTTAAGGAACTGACCAGCAAAAGGTCTGTCTCCGCAGTGCCTATAGGGGGCAAGTACAGGGCAATTGATTTTGTACTGTCCAACATGGTCAATTCAGGTATTAAAAATGTAGGAGTCCTTACC
>JARKQP010000776.1 GCA_029974875.1 Mobilitalea sp. | reverse complement strand
TGCGTAAAGTTAATGAATAATTTGGTAAGTATTTTGGAATATTGCGGAGCGAAACATTGTGGAAAGGCTTAGAACTTCAAGGTGAAATGAAGGAGAAGCCACATCAGTGTCTGAGCGATAGCGAGTTTTGATGTGGCCCATTGGGTGGGGACATTCCTCGACGGAGAAGAGGAGTGTCCCCTTTCCTTAGACGCCGATGAAGTTCTTAGCCTTGGAGCATAGTTTGGCGGAGCAATATTCCAAAATACTGGTACAAACCGGGCTAACTTTACGCTTATGGCTCCGTTGCAATATACGATAGACAACATATAATTTTGATGATAAAATATTACAAATGAATTCTTTAAACTAGTCCTGTGAGGCTAGGAAGGAGGTAAATATCATGATGGTTTTATATTCTATTCTAAAAAACAGCAGCTGGTAGGTATTGTTATATCTATTGGCTGTTTTTTTGCTATTTGGAGACATACCTCCGCCTGCCCCACTTAGTTGGAGACATTCCTGCGATTACCTCAGACCTGGACCTTGAAAGAGCAGAAGTGTCCCCTAACCTTAGACATTAGAACAGGAAGTATGTTCCCTAACACTAGTATTCTTTAAGCCTGTCCTGCGAGGCAGGTAAGATTGGAGGAGAAAAATTTGAAAGGATATCTATTGCTTGAAGACGGCAATATATTTGAAGGAGAACTTATAGGTGATAGTAATGCAATTGGCGAAGTAGTATTCAACACTTCCATGACGGGATACCAGGAGGTTTTGACCGACCCCTCATATTTTGGGCAAATAGTGGTCATGACCTATCCCCAGATAGGAAATTACGGGATAAATGAAGGATTTAGCCAGTCAAAAAAGCCCCATGTCAAAGGGTTTATTGTAAGGCATATATCAAACATAGATAGCAATTGTGAGAGCCGGGGGAATTTTCAAAACTATCTCATAGAGAATAATATACCGCTTCTTTATAATATAGACCCCAGGCATCTTGTAAAGCTGATCAGGGAAAAGGGAGTCATGAGAGGTGCAATAACAGGAAGTATTGATGATATTAAGAATCTTGAAACTAGTATTCAGAGGTATACCATAGAAAACGCAGTTGAAAGCGTAACATCAAAGGAGATTTACACAGCAGGTGAAGGCAGATACCACATAGGGCTTATGGACTACGGTTACAAAAGCCATATACTAAAGAATCTCCTTGATAGGGAATGCAAGGTTACTGTGTTCCCATCAAATACATCAGCTGAAGATGTGATTTCTCATAAATTAAATGGTTTAATGCTGTCAAACGGACCGGGGGACCCCAAGGAAAACATATGCTGTATAAGGGAAATTGGGAAATTAATAGGAAAGCTCCCCATATTCGGCATATGTCTCGGACACCAGCTCATGGCCATAGCCTGTGGGGCGGATACCCACAAGTTAAAGTATGGCCACAGGGGAGGGAATCACCCTGTAAAGGATATAGTAAAGGACAAATGCTATATGACAAGCCAGAACCATGGATATACAGTGGATATGGACAGCTTGAGCGGAGATATGGAAATAACCCATATAAACTTAAATGACAATACTATAGAGGGAATTAGGTACAAATCCCACAATACTTTTACAGTGCAGTTCCATCCTGAAGCCCACTGCGGTCCCCAGGATACGGGTTATTTGTTTGATGAATTCCTGAGTGCGGTAAGGGGGAATAAGCAGTGAGAAATGATAGTATAAAAAAAGTACTTGTAATAGGCTCCGGTCCAATAATAATAGGCCAGGCTGCAGAGTTTGACTATGCAGGAGTGCAGGCCTGCAGGACTCTTAAAAATGAAGGTATAGAAGTTGTCCTCTTAAATTCAAACCCGGCGACTATAATGACGGATAAGGAAATGGCGGACAGGGTCTATATAGAGCCTATAAATATAGAAATTGTAGAGCAGATACTTCAAAAGGAAAGGCCGGACTCAATACTTCCAACCCTCGGCGGGCAGACAGGATTAAACCTCGCTATGGAGATGCATGAAAAGGGATTGCTTGAAAAGTATGGGGTAAGGCTGTTGGGCACAGGTCCTGATGCAATAAAGAAGGCGGAAGACAGGGATGAGTTTAAAAAGACTATGATAGAAATAGGTGAGCCCATACCGTCAAGTGCCGTTGTAAACACTGTAGAGGACGCAGTTGAGTTTGCAAGCACCATAGGATATCCGGTGATAGTGAGGCCTGCGTACACATTAGGCGGCAGCGGAGGCGGTATCGCATCCAATGAAGAGGAGCTTGTTAGAATATGCAGCACCGGCCTATCTGAAAGCAGGGTCCATCAGGTACTCATAGAGGAGTCCATTGCAGGATGGAAAGAGATAGAGTACGAGGTAATAAGGGATAGAAAGGGAAATACCATTATAATATGCAATATGGAAAATTTCGATCCGGTAGGTGTTCATACCGGAGACAGTATTGTTGTCGCACCGTCCCAGACATTGTCTGATTATGA
>JARKQP010000774.1 GCA_029974875.1 Mobilitalea sp. | reverse complement strand
TCTGGGTTAATTGCACAGAGCTCCTTCTTTGTACCGGCTGCCTTATGATCCTAAGGATCTCCGCCTTTGTTTCCTCCACTTCCCGGCCAGCTCTCGCCTCGGCCTGGGTAGCAGTCTCCAGACAGGCTAAGATATTGTTGGAAAACTGGTTACTCTTAACCTCCAGATAGCTCTCCGGCTTCGTCACAAAATCAAAGGCACCAAGCTCCAGCGCATAAATCGTCTCCTTAGCATCCTTTGTGGCAATAGTGCTCACAATAATTACCTTTGCCTTCACACCCTGCTTTTTCAGCTCCTCCAGCATCTCCAGCCCATTCATCCTGGGCATGTTGATATCAAGCAGAACCGCATCAAAGTCTTTTCCTCTGCTAAGAAGTACATTTAATCCATCCAGACCGTTGACCGCCACCTCTGTAACCTGGAATCTTTCGTCCGCATTTATTATATCAGATATCACCCTTCTCATGAGTGCAGAGTCATCTATTACCAAAATATTTTTCTTCATATTTCGACTTTACCTTTCTTTATCATTTTTTCTAAGGCGCCGCTCCTGCTCAAAAATAAACCGGATCAGGTTTTCCCTGTCCTTTGGAGGGATATCAACGAATTGGACCCGGTGCTCATAGGAGCCGGCCCTGTTCTCCAGCTTATAGGAGGCAATGACCTTTGCCCCCGGCTCCATTTTTATAGTCCGGCTGCCAACATTAACCTCTATCCTGATCCGCAGCTTATCCCCCTGCTTATGCAGGAAATTGGAGTAAAACTTTACCCCGCCTCCGCTGATGTCGATCACATCCGCATGGATCCAATCCTTGTCAAACTCCTTTAGCTTCTCTTTGCATTCCACGCGTTCCCTATCACTTATAAAGTCATCATCCCTAAATTTTCTATCAAGTAATTCCTCATCCAATGTAACCAGTCTGTAATCAATCTCATGGATACATTCGAGCCGGTAAAATTGTCTTCTTTGGACCTTTTCCAAGTCCGTTATAATCCTGACATTGGAAAACAGCATATTATTCTCTTTATGGTTACTTAATACGATACAGTTGCCCTGATACAGCCCCTTGCTGGTATAAAAGCACAGGTTATAATTAGCTCCAATCCCTAGGACCAAGGTTCTTCCATATACGATTGGATCAGCTATACTAATGACGTCTGAAGCGACAAAATCGACTATTTGGCTAACAAAGGTTCTTGCATTACGTACTTCACGTCCGGATTCGTCCAGTGGTCTGATATTTATTTTATCACCATAATTTAATACTTCACGCAGCATGTCTTCCCTCCCACAGGATTATCTAACTCTTCTTAAATTCTACTACCCTATTGCACTACCTGTAATACCTATTCTATTCCCTTAACGGCGGGCTTTCACCTGCTTATGTCCATGCCCGTCATTATGGGTATTGACCATCATTATGGGCATTGCCCCTATACCTCACAAAGTGCCCTGAAAGTGCTGCATGGATCCAGGCTGCCCTTCCTTCATTAATTTTACTTCGTTAATTTCACTTCCTTCAGCTTACTTTCTGATCCTTGACCTGAGTAAATTAGTGAAAAGCTGCGCGATTCCCATTTTACTTTGTATCACTTCATCGGTATGGTCACTCAGACTGTGGGCAAATGAAGTTAAAGAGGTAGCAAAGTTCGTATTGGGATAAAGCATTACTGCCGGCTTTTGCTTCATGACTGCTTTTGTCACAGACGTATCCTGGGGCACTGAACCCAGGAACTCTAATTTAAGGTTCAGGAATTTGCCGACCACCAGGCTGAGCTTGTCAAATAGTTCCTTCCCATCCTCATGGGAGTCGACCCGGTTTGCTATGACCTTGATCACCGTCTCCTCTAAGGATACATCCGTTTTTCTATTCAAGGTTTTTAATAGGGCATAGGCATCCGTAATGGATGTGGGCTCAGGAGTTGCCACCAGCAGGACCTCCGAGCTGGCAGCTACGAATTCCAGCACGGAATCCGAGATACCCGCACCGGTATCCACAATGATAATGTCCGCCCTTTCATCCAGCTCCACCAGCTTCTGTATCAAAAATACGATCTGGTCCCTGGTCAAGTTCGCCAGCTCCTGTATGCCAGAGCCCCCGGAAATAAAACCGATATTCTCCGGACCCTCCGTTATGATATCGGACAGCCCCTTGCCCCTGAACATAAGGTCAGCCAAATTATACTGGGGTCTTATCCCAAGCATGACCTCCACATTAGCCAGGCCAAAGTCCGCATCTAATATGACCACTCTATTGCCTAAACGGCTTAAAGCAATTGCAAGATTCACCGATATGCTCGATTTTCCTACTCCGCCCTTGCCACTGGTTACTGTAATTACCCTGGCAACTCTTCTTGGCAGGGCTTGTTCCCTGACCATCTTCCTCAACTTTTCAGCCTGATCCATAATAATAACTATACCCCTTCCAATCCCTGCATGCCTTGAGCCGCAGGCCCAAAGTTCTGTGTGAAGTATAGATGTTGTTAAGCACCGTCTTTTGATGCCTTAGAACGTCTCTTCACACTGCCTCCTACTGTCCCTTCAGTAACTGCTTTGCTATATTCTGGGTATCCACCCGTGAGATATCATCCGGTACATTCTGCCCAAAGGTAGCATAGGATAACGGCGCCTCCGTCAGCATGCGGATATTGAACAGGTTTCCAATCGTTCCTGTCTCGTCCAGCTTTGTAAAAATAAGATTGTAATTCATTATTTCAGAATAAGCCTCTGTTATCTTAACCAAATCCCGGTATTTTGTAGTTGCGCTCAGGACCAGATAGACCTCGCGCTCCTCTTCCGGGATGACATTCACCAGAGCCTCCATATCGTCCCTTTGCTCCTTGCTGCGGTGGGAACGCCCTGCCGTATCTACAAACACCAGGTCATAGTCAGAAAACTCTTCCTTTGCCAGCTTCATCTCATCCTCGGAGTAAATCACCTTCAAGGGGATTCCCAATATGTTTGCGTAGGTCCTCAGCTGCTCCACGGCAGCCACACGGTAGGTATCGGCCGTCAGAAATGCCACCTTTGCCCTCTCACTTACCTTAAACTTTGAAGCGATCTTCGCAATCGTTGTGGTCTTGCCCACGCCCGTCGGGCCGATAAAGAAGATAAACTTTGCATTCCCGTTCCCAACGCTGATGGTATTTGGCTGTCCCAGCTTAAGGATGATCTTCTGATAAATGCTGGCAAGGATATTGTCCATGGATGCATCCTTTTTTAGCGTACCCTCTATTTCCGTAATAATCTGGTTAGCATATTTCTCATCCACCTCGTTTAGGACCAGCTGGTTATAGATTAATTGGATGCATGCCAGGTTTTTATTTACTTCCGTTTTGTCCTCCTGCTTTTCCTTCAGCTCCTTTTCCTTCTCCACCATCTGCTTTTCGAGTAAGCTTTGCAGGTTGTTGAGCTTTAGCTCAATAGCAGAGGAAGCCGCCGGAATGCCGGCACCCGGCAGTACGCCGGCGCCCTCCTGCGGTTCGTCATAAATGATGTCCGGCCTCCGTATTTGTCTCTGGGGAGCCACAGGAGCCGGCGCAGCATTTCTCACTTTATCATTCTTATATGTAATATTCTCATCAATAGCAGCTGTAATTTCAACCAGGGGTTTACGAAACAGCTTATAGATGCCCTTAGGAGAGATTGTCTTTATATTCATGACAATGGCATCCTTACCAAGTTCCTCCTTGGCAATCAGGATTGCTTCTGTCTCCGTATTCGCTTGAAATTTTTTGATAATCACTAAACTGTCACCATCCCTACTGACTGTAATTCGACATTGGAGTCTATCTCATTGTATGATACAACTATTAAATCCTTAAAATAATCCTGGGTCAAACGCTTAAAGTACATACGTACAATAGGAGAGGTTATGATAATCGGATTCTTACCAAGCTCCTCCAGCTTATGTACCTCCGTCTGGACTGACTCCATGATTTCCCTGGTCACATTTGGATCCAGGGTCAAAAATGCTCCCTGTTCCGACTGCTTTACGGAGCCCATGATCTCCTGCTCCACCTTAGGATCCAGGGTAACAACACTGGTCATCTCATTTTGCGGGAAGTATTTATTGGAAATTGCACGCTTTAAGCTCTGTCTTGCATACTCCGTGAGCACATCCGTGTCACGGGTGGTAGGTGCGTAGTCCGCAAGGATTTCAAAGATTGTTACCAAATCCCTGATGGATACTCCCTCCCGCAGCAGGTTTTGGAGTACCTTCTGGATCTCACCGACGCTAAGGAGCTTCGGTACAAGCTCCCCAACCAGGGCGGAATGGGAATCCTTGATATTGTCCACCAGATGCTGTACATCCTGCCTGGTAAGCAGTTCAAAGATATGGGCACGGATTACCTCCGTCAGATGTGTTGCTATAATGGAGGGAGGATCCACCACCGTATAGCCCAAGGTTTCCGCCCTTTCCCTCTGGCCTTCCGTAATCCAGATGGCAGGCAGATGGAAGGAGGGCTCAAAGGTGGGTATGCCCGTAATTTCTTCCTCCACATACCCCGGATTCATGGCCATGTAATGGTCAAAAAGGATCTCTCCTTCGCTCACCTGTATTCCTTTTATTTTTATGATATACTGGTTTGGATTTAACTGGATGTTATCCCGTAAACGGATCATGGGAACCACGCAGCCAAGCTCCAAAGCAATCTGTCTTCTAATTAATACAACACGATCCAGCAGGTCTCCGCCCTGGTTCGTATCCGCCAGAGGGATGATTCCATAACCAAATTCCAGCTCAATGGGATCCACCTGCAATAAGGATACCACATTTTCCGGCTTTCTGATCTCATTGGCAGAAGCCTCATCCGTGGATATCTCCTGTTCAATCTCTACCTCCTCAAGCTTGCCAGCAATTACCCTGCCGGAGATGATAAAGATCATGCCATAGGCCAGGAATACCAGGGTATTTAATGGTGTCAGGATACCAAGCCCGATCAAGCTTGCGCCAACCAGATATAGCACCTTCGGGATGGAGAACAGCTGCTTCATCAGCATGTCCCCAAAATCAGCTTCCTTTGACGCCTTCGTAACAAGGATACCGGTTGCCAGCGAGATCATAAGGGAAGGGATCTGGCTTACCAGGCCGTCACCGATGGTCAGGATGGCAAAATGCTGGAATGCATCCATCGCTGCGTAACCAAGGTACATCATTCCCATTACAGTTCCGCCAACCATGTTAATGATTGTAATAATCAGTCCGGCGATTGCATCACCCTTGACGTACTTGGTAGCACCGTCCATGGATCCAAAGAATGCCGCTTCCTCCTGGATTTTACTGCGGCGGGCCATTGCCTCTGCATCATTGATGGCTCCCGTATTTAAGTCCGCGTCAATCGCCATCTGCTTACCCGGCATTGCATCCAGGGTAAAACGGGCGGTAACCTCCGCCACACGCTCAGAGCCCTTATTGATTACCATGAACTGTACCATAATCAAAATAATAAAAATAATAATACCGATAACAAGATTTCCTCCACCTACGAACTGGCCGAAGGTTTCAATTACATTTCCCGGCTCACCAGTTGCCAGAATTAACTTTGTACTGGATACGTTTAAGGAAATACGGAATATGGTCGTAAACAGCAATATGGTCGGAAACGCGGACATACTGAGCACTTCCTTCACAAACATTGCATTGAATAACACAACCATGGCAATTGATATATTTAACGCCAACAATACATCCAGCAATATAGAGGGCATTGGTATTATCAAAAAAATAATCGCTGACAACATGAACAAACCAACTATCATATCGTTCCGTTTCATACCTCAATCCTCCTGATAAGTCACATAAAAAATAAGATAAACCAGCGTGCCTGTTTTCTTTCCCTATACAGCCTTATTCTGAAGGCCGTATACGTACGCAAGTACTTCCGCTGTCATCTGATAAAGCTCCGGAGGAATCTCCTCCCCGACCTCTACGTTATAATATAGCATTCTTGCCAGCGGCTTGTTCTCCACTATCTCAATCTGGTTCTCCCTGGCAATCCCTTTGATCTTCTCCGCAAGATGGTCCGCACCCTTGGCAAGCAGCACCGGAGCTGAGCCCACTTCCTTATCATATTGGATGGCGGCTGCCAAATGTGTGGGATTTGTTATGACTACATCTGCCTTTGGCAGGTTCTGCATCATACGGCGCATGGATGCTTCACGCATCCTTTGCCTGATTTTCCCTTTGATCTGCGGATCTCCTTCGCTGTTCTTAAATTCATCCTTTACTTCCTGCTTTGACATCCTCATATCTTTTCGGAATTTCAGCTTTTGATATATTAAATCTCCAACCCCGATGACAAGAAAGATAAGACTTATTTCCAGCCCGAGATTGATGACAAGATTTCCTATTAAAAGAATCGCCTGCTCCAGCTTCATGTCATAGAGATGGAACAGCATTGCCCACTCATCCTTTAAGGTGCCGTAGGCGATGTACGCAATTACAATGATCTTAATTACTTCAATAAGTACTTGGACAATTTTGTCCTTTGAAAGAAGCTTTTTAAACCCGTTCACCGGATTTATCTTGCTAAACTTCGGCGTTATGGGTTTGCCTGAAACCTTCCATTTCACCTGGAATAATACTACCACAAAGGTTACCAGAATAGTCAAAATCATAATCGGAAGACAAATGACCAGAATATCCAGAAGCATATCCCCTAATATGGCACTGATAACCGGTATGGGGAACTCGTCCCCCGCATATTTTTCTATGCCTTTAAAATTCTTTGTATATACCTCGATAAACCTGGTACCCATATAACCGGAAAATAGCTTTAATGATACAAATAATACCGCCAATCCGGATGCCGTGGTCAATTCAGTACTCCTGGCAACCTGCCCTTCATTACGGGCATCCGCCAGCTTTTTCGCAGTAGGCTCCTCTGTCTTATCCGCCCCTTCTGCAAAATACTGGAGCTTATAAGGAAGCCGGTAGGAAGCATACTGGATATCCTTCATCTGTATCATATGTTGTTCCCGCTTTCCCATGGCCTGCCCCATATCTAATCCTTTTCCAACATTCTAACGCTGCAGGCCTTGGCCTGACTTCATATCTGATCCTTTTCCAACATCCTAACGCTGCAGGCCTTAGCCTGACCCCATATTCTGATCCTTTTCCAACATTCTAACACTGCAGGCCTTAGCCTGACTTCATCTCCAAATCCTTTTCCAACATCCTGACTCTGCAGGCCCTAGCCTGACTTCATATCCAAATCCTTTTCCAACATCCTGACTCTGCAGGCCTTAGCCTGACTTCATATCTGACCCTTCTCCTCTACCCCATCAGGCTTCACCGTAGAAACTTAAGTGATGCTTCAAGCAGCGACCTCATTTCATTGAATATGAAGTCTGCAACAGAAGGAACCATATCAATAATGAAAACTATAACAAAGAGTCCGACAATAATCTTAAGCTGCATACCGATCACAAACATATTCATCTGCGGCGCAATCTTTGATAGGATGGCCAATATGGCGTTCACTACAAGGATAGATGCAAACACCGGTAATACAATACGGAAGCCGATAATAAAATAATCCGTGATAAACCTTATCATCAGCGTATATATATCAGGGTCTATTGTCACCCTGCCCAATCCAATAATTTGAAAGGAATCACTGATGGCACGGATAAAATAATGATGCAGGTTCGTCACCAGCATAATTAACAGCACCATATATCCATACAAATTAGCCGTAATGGTCGTCTGTACCTGGGAAGTCGGATCAATCTCATTTACCATGGAAAATCCGATTTCCGTGTCTATCATCTGTCCTGCAAAGGAGAGCACCTGGTAGGCTATATTTGCAAAAAAGCCCATAATTGCTCCTGCAAGGGCTTCCTTGATAATAATAGCGGAATAATCAATTACACTGGCATATTCCACGGGTGTATACGGCACGTTATAGAAAATGATAACCGTCATAAAGATGGATAAGCCAGCCTTGACCCGGCGCGGTATATTTCTTAACGAAAAAAAAGGAGCCGTAAAAACAAATCCGGTGAGCCTCACAAGTATTAATAAAAAAGCTTCAAAATTTTCAATTGTAAATGTCATAGATTATTAATGTAATAACTGAAGTTAGAAAATAACTCCACGGTATAGCCTCTCAACTCATTCAATATCCAGCTTCCACACAGCATAAGAACCACAAAGATTGCAACTAATTTAGGAACAAATGTGAGGGTTTGCTCCTGAATCGAAGTGACTGTCTGAAGGATGCTGACCACTAAGCCTACCGCCAGTGACACGAGCAGCATCGGGGCAGCTGTCTTTAAGACAACATACAATGCCTGCCTGACAATATCAATTACGATAACCTCATTCATAATAATCCTCCTGTCCGTCGTAAACCGGCGTATCCTAACGGCACCGCCCATAGAGGCCCGGCTGCCTTAAGTCCTTGTCCCGTCACTTGTAGAATGTTTTAACAACCTCGCCGATCACCAGGTTCCAGCCATCCGCCATAACAAATAATAGTATCTTAAAGGGCGTTGAAATTGTAGTCGGCGGCAGCATCATCATACCCATGGACATCAGGGTGGAAGCCACGACCATGTCGATGACAATAAATGGTATGTAAATGACAAAGCCTATAATAAAAGCCTTCTGCAATTCGCTGATGATAAAGGAAGGTATGATAACTGTAATCGGAATCTCATTCAGGGATTCTAAATTATTCCTGTCAATGCCTGCGATATCCAAAAACAGCCTTAAATCCTTCGGCCTTGTCTGCTCCAGCATAAAGGTCCGAAAGGGAGCCACTCCTGCGTCCCATGCCTCTTCCTGTGTAATTGTCCCCTTGGAAAGGGGCTGTAGTGCATCATTATTTACCTGTGTAAATATGGGCGACATAATGAAAAATGTCAAAAACAAGGACAAACCAATAATAACCTGGTTCGGAGGCGTCGTCTGCAGCCCCAGTGCAGACCTGACAAAATGTAAAATAATGATAATCCTGGTGAAGGAGGTTACCATGATCAATATGGACGGAGCCAGGCTGATTACCGTTAACACCATCAGCATCTGGAGCGAGGAGGACAAAGAATTGGCATCCTCATCCGTATTTAAAGTAAATTCAAGCGGCCCCAGCGCCCCGGAAATATTATTGCCATTGTCATTCGTAGAATCTGTTACCGTGTCCTTCACAGTCGTTGCATAAACCGTATTACCCTTAAACATTGCCACAAGGCAGACCACAAGAAGTATCATAATTACTGCTGGTTTTCTGCTTAAAAGTTTTTTCACATTTGTGTTCATGAATACCAACCTTTACTTATTCCCGGAAAATATCCTTGGATATTCCCCTGATAACATCCTAGGGTGTTATCTTTTTCTTCAGCTTATCAAGGGTCTGTGCGAAGGACTGTAGCTCTTTCCCCTCCCATTTTTCCTCCCTGACCGATACCTCTGCCTCATCCAGCTCCGTAATATAATTGACTGTATCCTTTCCTATTGCAATAACAACGTATTTATTGGCAATTTTTACGATCTCAATCGCCTTGTTAGGACCGATACGGTAGGCATCAATCACCTGGAAATTGCTATGCTTTAGCTGCCCCTGCCGGATACCGCCAATAAATTTAGTGGTATAATAGGCCGCTATCAGTATTATGACCAGCAGGAGGATGAGACCCAGCATCTGGACAAAGCTATCCCAGGCAGACACTGATCCCGTTGCTCCGGGAACCAGGCTGTCCTTGGTTTCCCCGGCAGCCGGTGTCGGTGTTGTCTTCAGTTGGGATAAAATACCGTCTAGAATGACAATCGTTTTGTGATACATCCTTTTATTAACCCACTGCTTTCTTAACTGCTTCCAATACCCTGTCTGCCTGGAAAGGCTTTACGATAAAGTCCTTAGCTCCAGACTGGATTGATTCAATAACCATTGCCTGCTGTCCCATGGCAGAGCACATAATAACATTCGCACTTGGATCTGCTGCCTTGATTTTCTTTAAAGCCTGGATCCCATCCATCTCCGGCATGGTGATGTCCATCATAACCAGGTCCGGCTTTGTTTCCTGGTACTTATCAACCGCCTTCAATCCATTTTCTGCTTCTCCTGCAATGTTATAGCCGTTTTTTGTCAGGATATCCTTGATCATCATCCTCATAAAAGCCGCATCATCACATATTAATATACTCTTCGCCATACTAATTCTCCCATCTTTCTTGAGTTATAGAAATTTTTTAAATTAACTTATTTTTGCTTTATGATTTCCGTTACCCGGATACCGAAGGCTTCCTCCATTACTACAACCTCGCCCTTTGCGACAAATTTGCCATTTACCAGGACATCAATCGGTTCACCAGCCAAACGGTTCAATTCAATAATCGTACCCGGCGTAAAATCCAGTATTTCCTTAATGGACTTGCTGGTCCTGCCAAGCTCAACCGTAACCTCCAAAGGCACATCCATTAACAGGTCGATGTTTTCCGGCTGTACTACTCCTCCAGTAAGCGGAGAAAAAGGTGTAAATTGTACCGGTTGTACATTAACATCCTGTACCGGCATCATGGGCTGCCCGGCCATATAAGGCATCTGGCCTGGCATATACGGCATCTGGCTCGGAGCCATCTGCTGGTACGGATTATACTGGGGCGGCACCTGCATCTGGGGTTGTTGAACCTGCTCCTGCACCTGGGGCGGTGCGGCCTTCCTTTGGGCGGTATCAGCGGCCGCCGGCCTCGTCGGAACATCCGGCTCCATGGAGGTAGCCTGGATAAACTGACTGTATAAATCCCTGGCAAACTCAAAGGGATATAGCTGCATCAATACGCTGTCAACCAGCTCCCCGATTTCCATATGGAAGGATACCCTGACAAATTCTCCTTTTAGGAAATCAGCAATATTCTCCCCGTTGATATGTTCATAAAGGTCTACCACTGCTGCAGTCGGAGGACTGATATCAACCCTCTTTTCCAGCATGGAGGATATGGAGGTCGCCGCCGAACCCATCATCTGGTTCATGGCTTCACTGATTGCACTCAAATGCAACTCCGTCAGCTCTCCGTCTGTATTGGTTCCATCCCCTCCCATCATTAAGTCGGTGATAATTTTAACATCCTTCTCCTTCAGAATCAAGATGTTGTTTCCATCTAAGCCATCCTCATAATAAATCTGTATAAATACAGCGGGCTTATCATAGCTGTTTACAACGTCCTTCCAGGTCGCATATTCCACAACCGGTGTCGTAATATTAACTCTCTGGTTCACCAGGGAAAACAGTGTAGTCGCTGCCGTTCCCATACTGATATTTGATATCTCACCAATTGCATCCTTTTCAGCAGCGGTCAGTTGCTCCCTTGCGCCACCGGATCCCGAATCCTCTGAGCCCATGCCGTTAAGCAGGGCATTTATCTCTTCTTGAGACAGCATTCCATCCATAAGTCCGTTACTCCTCTCCTCTGATAATAGATGAAATCTTTACCGCATAGGTACCCGCGGATGCACCGGGAAGCGCGGTAAATTTATGTAGGTTGCCGACATAGACGGCCAATTCATCCTCTGTTTTTGAATTTAACTTTATAATATCACCCTTTTGCATATTCATAAAATCATTAACGGATATCGTACTTTTACCAAGCACCGCCTTAATCGGTATCCGCGCTTTCGAAATCGTTGTTTCGATGACATCCTGGTAGGATTTGTCATCGGAAAGCTGCATCGTCGAATACCAATACTTCGTGTTCAGCTTGTCAATTACTTTTTCTAAGCATACATAAGGAAGACAAATATTCATCATTCCTTCAATGTTGCCGATTTTTATATTCAAGGTCACGATAGAAATCATCTCACTTGGCGAAATAATCTGGGCAAACTGTGAGTTCGTCTCAATCCGCAGCAGCCGTGGCTGAAGCTGTATTACATTCGCCCAAGGCTCCCGCAGCAGATTCGTGCATATATTGAAAATACGCTCCATGATCGATAATTCAATCTCCGAAAAATCCCTTGCCTTTTCCAGGGGGTATCCGCCCCCTCCCAGCATCCTGTCCACGATGGAATATCCTAAATTATCTGCCAGCTCGATAATGATGTTGCCCTCCAAGGGAGAAAAATCAATGATTCCCAGCAACACCGGATTCGATAGGGCATTGGTAAATTCAGAATATTGGACTGCCTCAGAGTTTATCACTTCAACCTGAACATTCTTTCTTAAATATGCAGGAAGATTCGTAGATAACAATCTTCCATAATGCTCAAAAATAATGTTCAGCGTACGTAAATGTTCTTTGGAAAACTTTGATGGCCTGGCGAAATCATAATTCTTAACCTGCTTTTCCGTCGTCTCTTTATAATCATCCGCATCTAGTTCACCACTTGAAAGCGCCGCAAGCAGATTATCTATCTCACTTTGGGATAGGACATCGCCCATTGTCATTACCTCCCGTCATACTTAGTAACATGATAACATAGAATCTTCATAAAATCACCATATTTCTTGTCCAAGTATCAAATTTCCGTTCCTTATTGCAATATTCATTCCCATTTTTTTCACGGTTAATTATACACGATATTTCCAAAAGATACATTGATAATAAAGTCTGATTGGAACAGCTCCTGGATCCTGTCCAGCGTCTTCTGCCGGATTGCTTCCTTGTTCTCCTGTACATTATCAATGGTGTATTTTGCGAATTCCTCATTCACGATCTCCGTAACCGGTCCCTCATTCTCTGTAATCTTATCCTTGAGCAGCTCGTAATCTTCATTTTTACTATTCATCGCCAAGGATACATACAAAATTGCATAGTGCGGATCCTCACTGCTGCTGCTCAGCTTGATCGTAAGCTTTTCATCAATTTTCTGGGTAACGATATCCGATACCGATACCTCTGCCTTCTGCGGATCCTCCAGCTCCAGATCAACAATGGAGGCCACTTTCGTAACCAGCTGGTTTGTCCTGTTGGAGGCCGGGACAATCACAAATATAAGTATCGCCAGCAAAACTGTATTGATGAGTGTGATCGCCATAATAATAATTGTCAAGATATTCTTCTTCATCAGGTTCTCCCTTAATCCTATCTTAATGGTTATAGTAGCTGTTGTATATCTTTATCTCTATCCTTCTGTTCCTAGCTCTTCCCTCTGCCGTTGAATTACGGGCGATGGGCTCATATTCTCCCCTTCCGGAATACTTTAAATAATCCGGATCCACGCCGCATTGTTTAATCAGATAATCTGCGGCATTCAAGGCTCTGGCAGAAGAAAGCCAGTTATTATCCTGGTAAACAGAGCTGGATATCGGAATATTGTCCGTGTGTCCGGTAATTTCAACATAATGCCCTTCGAAATTCTCCAGTATCTTGCCAAGGTTATTTAAGATTTTGTAGGCGTCCTTTTTGATCTCTGCACTGCCCGAATCAAAGAAAACGGAACCCCTTAATGTCAGCTGCACATATTGGTAATTCGAATCCAGACTCAGCGTGGCATCGCTCTTCATACTATATTGCTCTACTAAATCCGAAACCTTGTCATACATACCCGTGGTCTCCTCCTGCATTGCCGCCTGCAGTACGGATAATGCCTTCTTAAGGGAGGTATTGCTATCCTCTATAGGAGAATCCGCGCCCTTGGCACCCTCCTGGACTCCCTTTGTATTACCTTTCGTATCCAGGATCTCCTGGGAGCCTGAGGAGCTGTTCTTTCCCTGACTGTTTGAATTCGTGTTATTTTCTGAATTATTATTGCCTTCCGGTGTCCTACCCATGGAACTGAGAAATTGATCCAATTCATTCAGCTGTGATATACCTGCAGATATCATTCTGCCATTCCCGTCGTTGGAGCTGCCGCCTCCCTCAAAAACACCAAAAGCATTCGCCATGGAGATTGAAACATCCTCAAACTTTTGCTCGCTTACTGTTGATAGGGAAAATAATAGTACGAAAAAGCACAGCAAAAGATTCATCAGATCAGCAAAGGTATTGAGCCAGGGTGCATTCCCGCCGCCTCCTCCGCTATCCTTCTTTCTTCTAGCCAACCGCTTCACCACTTTCTTCCTCCATCACCACCCTGCGGGTAGGAGATAGGAAGGATTTTAATTTTTCTTCAATGACTCTTGGATTTTCACCCGCCTGTATGGACAGCAGGCCTTCTACCATAACTTCTTTTACCATAATCTCTTTTGCACTGTTCTGCTTTAATTTTGTTGCAACCGGAATACAGATCCAGTTCGCAATCATGGAACCGTAGAAGGTTGTAATCAAGGCTACGGCCATATTAGGACCGATGGTGCTAACGTCATCCAGCTTTTTTAACATATTAACCAGACCGATCAAGGTACCGATCATGCCCCAGGCCGGTCCCATGGCAGACATGGACTCCCAAAAGGCTGCTTTATCCGTATGTCTGCCTTCAATGCAGTTTAGCTCCGTCTCCAGGATATTCCTTACCAGCTCCGGGTCAGTTCCATCTACAATAAGCAGAATCCCTTTTTTTAAGAAATCATCATCCACATTATTGGCCGCTTCCTCCAGCGCCAGCAGCCCTTCTTTCCGAGCTATGTTGGACAATTCTATGATGGAACGGATGGTTTCCTCATCATTGGAAGGTATGGTTTTTAACGCCATCTTAATACTCGCCAGATTTTCTACAAACCCTCTCATACTCGGCGACATGATCAACGTACAAAACAGAGTACCGCCGATTGTAATAAAAACAGATGCTAAATCGTAAAAATTTCCCAATATTGCAACAGGATCCGCCTGTCCCCATATAATACCGATTAAAACTATTATTAAACATGCTACCAAGCCGATTACGGATGCAAAATCCAATACTGCCACCTCTATCCTACATATTTTATATTATAGGAAGCAAGATACGGCTTCCTATAATCGGTGCGCTCCTTGGGGCGCACTTTGCATGGCGCAAGTACAGCGCCTTTTATGAGAAGTTAAAAAGCAACTTCTCATAACTTATACTACCAGCATTACCTCCATGCGATGCAGGTACTGTAAGCGCCATATCATAATGGCATGAATCCGATTCCTGCATTACTACCACTAATTTTCATTTTTCTTCAATCTTCATCATAATTCCTGGCGATATATTTCTTTTTTGTATAATATTACAAGATTTCTCACTTCTTGTCTACTTTCTTTTACTATTATTTTATTCCCAGACGTTAATGTAATAATGGTATCAGGAGCCTCTTCTATCTTTTCAATCAGCTCTGCATTAATTATTACCTTCGAATCATTTAGCCTTGTTACCTCAATCATAGCTGCTCCCTTCTGCCCTATAGCCCATTACGAAACAGCATGGTCTTCCAGTTTCATAACCGCTACTACAGCTGCAACACTCTTTAAGATGGGGTGGACTTTGCCACCCCATCTTCCGCTGATGTATGGCTCCCTATTCATACATCAGCCCTATTTTATCTCTTTAGATTGATCAATTCTTCTAATAAGGAGTCCGATGTTGTTATTATTCTGGAGTTAGCCTGGTAACCTCTCTGTGTTGTAATCATATCCGTGAACTGCTGGGCCAGATCCACATTGGACATCTCCAGCACACCTGTGGTCAGGCTTCCTCCGCCCATGGTAGCATCCTGTCCGATACCGTCAAAATCACCGGAGTTCTGGGTTGCCGCATACATACTGTTACCGATTGCTTCCAGACCGGCCGGATTTGCAAAGCTTGCAACTGCAATCTGCCCGAGCAGCCTGCTCTCGCCATTGTCATATTTACCGTAAATCTTACCGGAGCCGTCAATGCTTAAGCCGGTCATGTTACCGACCTTCC
>JARKQP010000753.1 GCA_029974875.1 Mobilitalea sp. | reverse complement strand
TGTTGATATCAATATGCCGGGACTTAGCGGAATTGATGCAATTGAGCTGTTGTACAACAGGGGTGTAAGGACCAGATTTGTGATCAATACGGCTTACAGTGAATTTGATTATGTAAAGAAGGCCTTGGACTTAAAGGTGGATGGATATCTGCTTAAGCCGGAAAAATATGAGGAAAGCAAGAAGACAATCCGCAAGCTGTGTGACAGCATATCCGATGCAAAGGCCGAAAGGCAGATACAGACGAAAATGAAATCCCTGTTCCATGTGATATCGCCGGTCCTGGAAAGCGAGATAATGCTTACGATCTTTGCCGGGGAGCCGGCAAGGGAAGATTTTGAAGCCTATTGCGAGATGTATGGCATTACTTTTTATGGCGGATGTATAATTTCACTGATTGAAGAAAATTCAGCTGGGATAACCTGTAATCATATGGGTAGCAGTAATCACATGAATAGCAGCAATCACATGGATAGCAGTAATCACATGGATAGAAGTAATCACACGGATAGCAGCAATTACATGGATAGCAGCAATCACATGGATGGCAGCAATCACATGGATAGCAGCAATTACATGGATAGCAGCAATCACATGAATAACAGTCATCATACGAATAGCAATCATCATACAAATAAAAGAGGCTTACGGCAGGCAATCCATGATATTTTAATCATCAGCTGCAACCATTTGGTGATGGTCACCGAGAGCAGTATTAGTGTATTGGCGTTGCTGCCAAGACCCATGGATTCCAGGGAGCAGAAGGAATGGCTGTGGGATGTCGCACAGGTACTGACCAGCAGGCTGAAGGTACAATATGGGATTCATTTGCTGGCCGGTATTGGCGGAGTCTATGAAAACTTTAGCCGGATGCCCCTGTCCTATAAGGATAGCCTGGCGGCCTTAAAGCAAAAAAATAAGCTGGATGTAATCCTGTATGAGCCGGGAGCGCATGACCGGGCCGGTAATGGAATGGGAACAGGGTGCTATTCACTGGAAAGGCCGGCAGAAGAAAATTATAAAGCTTCCTCCGGCATGAAGAAGAGTATTTATGTAGAAAATGCAATTAATTATATCCTGGAGCATTATGCTGAGGATATTTCCCTGGACACGGTAGCGGAGAAAATCAGGATCAGCCCCTTTTACTTAAGCAGGCTGATGGGACAGGAAACTGGTGTCACCTTTGTGGAGTATCTGACAAGGGTACGGGTAAAAGAAGCCATCAGGCTGGCTATGAATACGAATTTATCTATTAAAGAAATCTCAGAAAAAATAGGGTATCTCAATGTTACCTATTTTTGCAAGGTATTTAAAAAGAGAACCGGAAAAACCATTGGAGAGTATCGGAGGAAGAATTAAAGGTTCTTTGGCGAGCTTGTACCTCGCTGCGTATATAGATTTAATCTGGGAAAAAAGCAGCAGAGAAATAAGGGTGAGGGTGAAAGAAGGATCACTTTCACCTGGAAAGAATCCTCAAGAGGCTTCTTTTATAATATTATGTGCCGCCGATGGCGGCGGAAGGTGAGGGAAATATGAATTATCAAGAGTGTGTGGAACAATTAAAGCATAGTACAAGAATTATCCAGGAGGATAATTTGAGCATTCGGGAAAAACCGATTCCTGACGATGACAGGCCGGGAATACCTGACCCAAGAGTGCTTCTTGGAAGCAAAGTCAAAAAGCCGTTTCCTGCACCGAAGAATACGGAGCATATAACCCTGGAAGAAATATACAGGATAAGAGCAGCCATGGGATGTAAAAATATGGATTTATCCCATAATGTAACGAAGGAAACCAGGACAATCGCCACGGATGCAGGCGATGTCCCCGTTCTGGTCTATTCCCCGGAAGCCTTGAAGGATAGGGCGATCGTGATCTATATTCATGGGGGCGGCTTTCTGGGGGGGACAACCCGGGTGGTAGAAAATGCCTGTAAGCTTCTTGCAGACAGAGCGGAGGCTGTAGTCATCTCAGTGGATTATGCCCTTGCCCCGGAGCATCCCTTTCCCGAGGGACTGATGCAGTGCTGGCAGGTGGTATGCTGGGCGCATGAGCATGGTAAGGAGCTGGGAGGCAACCCGGAGAAGCTGGTGGTGATGGGGGACTCCGCCGGTGGAAACCTGTCGGTTGGGTGTTCCATGCTGGATGAGGAGCATAGAATCAAGCTTCAGGTTTTGCTGTACCCGACTGTTGTTATGGATCCGGACTATGATGGCTGGAATGACAGGGCGTATACGATCAATGAGGAAAAAGAATTACTCTCCGGATTAATCCAGGAAGTGAATCAGATGAAGGGATCTGTATATTCCACCTATGTCACCAGCAGGGATAAATTAAAAAATCCCTTGATATCCCCATTACTTGCGAAGGATTTATCAAAGCTGCCCACTACCTTAATGATAACGGCTGAATATGATTCCCTGCGGCTGGAGGAGGAAGAATTTGCGAAGAGGCTTTTGGAGGATGGAGTGGATGTGATTTTTTACCGTTACAATGGTATGGGGCATGCATTCTTTGAACATACAGGAGAGTTTCCCCAGGCTGAGGATTGTACGGATGAGATTGCGAACGCGATAAAAATGTTATAGGAGGCAGAGCTTTTATACTCCGTTTATAAATGATAAAAGAGGCAATTGGTGAAAGCATACGCTTAGCGCCCATTGCCTTTTTGTTGCTTCCGTGTAATTTTATGTAGACAATCGAGGATACTAAGTTTAGAATAGGGTTAATATAAAAGCCATGTCGATTTGTGGGGTTGAAGCCTGAATATAAATAGAATTCGCTGAAAGGAGTTTCCCATGGTAGATATTAAAAAAATTGAGGAAGCCGTAAAAATGATCATAGAAGCAGTCGGAGAGGATCCGGAAAGGGAAGGGCTAAAGGAGACGCCGAACCGGATCGCCAGGATGTACGAGGAAATATTCTCGGGGATGGAGGAATCACCGGAAGCACATCTGACAAAGACCTTCTGTGTGGAAGAGGATAATCTGGTAATTGAAAAGGACATTACTTTTTATTCCATGTGTGAGCATCACTTCCTGCCCTTCTTTGGACAGGCTCATATTGCATATATTCCAAATGGTAAAGTGGCGGGCTTAAGCAAGCTGGCCAGGACCGTTGATCTTTATGCAAAGAGGCCTCAATTGCAGGAGAATATGACGGAGCAGATTGCAGAAGCCCTGTACCGGCATTTGGATGCCAAGGCGGTCATGGTTGTTGTGGAAGCGGAGCATTTGTGCATCAGTATGAGGGGAATCAAAAAGCCCGGTACCAGGACGAGGACGGTCAGTACAAAGGGCTTATATTCGGAGGATAGCAGCTTGAGGGAAGAGACTTACCGGATGATAATGAATGGGTAGGCCATCAATCCAATATCTTATAGAAGACAAAGAGGCAATGTCGGAGGCTATAGGGCATATAAGTTGAATATTTAGAAAGGGCGATGAGGTAGAATGGATCATATTTTTATTGAGGACTTGGAGGTATACGCTTTCCATGGGGTAAACCAGGAGGAAAAGGTTCTGGGACAGAAATTTATCATTTCCTTGGAGCTTTTTCTGGATTTACAGGGGGCGGGCACGACGGATGATTTGACAAAAACAATCAATTATGCCGAAGTGTGCAACGGTATTTCGGAATTATTTACAGCGGATAAATTTGACCTTATCGAGAAATGTGCGGAAGAGGTTGCCCGGTATGTACTGATGGGTTACCCCGGAGTGGAAAAAGTAAATGTAACGATTAAAAAACCATGGGCTCCGATAGGCAGGATCGTAAAG
>JARKQP010000752.1 GCA_029974875.1 Mobilitalea sp. | reverse complement strand
ATAAAGCTCATAGGCTTAAGCAAAAGGATGGGCAATAAGATATTTGCAAGGGTAAGCCCAGCGTTGGTGGCAAAATCCTATCCCTTATCCAATGTTGAGGATGTGTTCAATGCTATTGTAGTAAAAGGAAATGCCATAGGCGATGCAATGTTCTACGGACGTGGAGCGGGAAAGCTGCCCACAGCCAGTGCAGTGGTTGCAGATATTATTGATATAGTAAAGCATGCAGAGGGTACCGCAGGATGCACCTGGATTGTTAGAGATTATGATAATATTTTGGATAAAGGTGAAATGGAGACAAAGTATTTCATCAGGGTAAGCACCAGAAATGCAAAGGAAGCCGGGGAAGCTGTAAAGCAGGTATTTGCAGATGTAACATGGGTGAGGACGGGAAGTGTAGCCATTGAAGAAGAAATCGCTTTTGTAACGGGTAAAATACATGAGAAGCTGCTCCACGGAATGCTGGAGAAAGTAAAGGAAGCTGCAGCTGTCATAGATATTTCAAATGTTATAAGAGTACTGGATGAATAATAAATATGGGAATGTCACAGAAAATGTTAAGTGGAACGGAGGACTTATAAATATGAAAGTGGTAAAGTTTGGCGGTACTTCTATGGCCAATGCGGAACAGATCAGAAAAGCATGTGATATAGTTTTGTCGGATGCGGATAGAAGATTGGTAGTTGTATCTGCCCCGGGAAAACGCTATAAGGAAGATATCAAGGTGACGGACCTTCTTATAAACTGTGCGGAAAAGCAATTGGAGAGCGGAACGGCTGAGGAAGAGCTTAAAGCCGTAGTTTCCAGATATGCAGAAATTGCTGCTGATTTCAAGCTTTCAGATGATATTGTAAAAATCATTGAAGATGACCTCAGGCAGAGGCTTGCAGCAGATACCACCAATAAAGGGAAATTTATGGATTGCTTGAAGGCAGCCGGTGAAGACAACTGCGCTAAAATAGTAGCAGAATACCTTAAAAGCTCAGGTATCGATGCTCGTTATATAAGCCCTAAAGAGGTCGGCTTGTTCCTTAGTGATGAGTTTGGAAATGCGCGGGTGCTTCCTGAATCATATGATAATCTTAAAGCCCTTCTGAATTTTTCAGGAATAATGATTTTCCCCGGATTTTTCGGATATTCCAAGACGGGGGATGTGGTCACCTTCCCAAGAGGAGGTTCGGATATTACCGGATCAATTCTTGCGGCTGCTGTCAAAGCTGATGTATACGAAAATTTTACTGATGTA
>JARKQP010000722.1 GCA_029974875.1 Mobilitalea sp. | reverse complement strand
TACTTCGCCTTCAATTATTGAATTGCACCGGACACACAGTTTTCTTGGCCGAATTCCTTGTATGCCGCTTTACAGATTTCATCATACATTGCCTGTGCCGTAACCTCACCGGCTAACAGCGCCTGCAGCTTGGGAGCAATTACCTGTTCCATTAAGGTTGCCGCTTTGGAGCTCATATCCGCGGTCAGTCCGGTTGGAGGAGCAACTACAAGACCCATCTGTCTGGAAGCGCTCGCAAGGTTATTCTCATCACGGCCTTCTACTAAATAATCGCCAATTACCGCTCTGCCGGATTCACATACCGCATCCAGATATAATTCAGAAGCTACATCTGCCGCTATTTTACCGGAGCACAGATAATTCATGGCCAGCATAACATTAGCCAGGTGCTCATCCGTTGTCTTGGTGTTACGGAATGCCATTAAACCGTCCACGGTACCAAAGCAGGATTCGGTAATGCCGTTCATGGTAGGAATAGGAAGGTATGAATACTGAACCGGAATGGACCCTTCTACAGCCGTTCCGTCCTTAGCCTCAAGGGCTGCATTATTCTTATTAATGTTACCTTCAAATAAAGGCATTGCCTTACCAAAGATCATCGCATTGCCGGTCTGGCACATAACCATACGCTGTGAAGCATCTACACCGTAGTTGGGCATATAGCCGGAAGCACTGATTTCTTCAATTGCCTGCAGGAAGGTAAGCATGTTGGAGCTGGTATATGCATATTTTAAGTCAGAGGTAAATGCATTATTCAGCCCTGCAGAGATACCAAAGATATTAAGCATATCGGAAGCGGTTACTGCTGAGGTTGCAAATACAAAGCCAAAGCGGTTATCCTTTGTTCCGTTAGCAATTGCTGTTTTGAATTCCTCAAAGGTCCAACCGTTCTGCTGTACATCCAGAACATCCACCCCTGCTTCCTCTAGCATCTCTTTATTTCCGCCGATGGCCTGAATGGACAGATAGAGGGGTAAGCCATAGGTTTTGCCTTCCAGGGACATATAATCCAAGGCATTCTTATCATAATCCGCAAGAGCAGCTTCATCCATATAATCTAAAATATTAATTCCTACACCAAGCTCTGCATAGGTTCCAATCATGGAATAAGAAACCTCTGCAATATCAGGTGCTTCACCTGCGAGAGCCATGGTAGATAGCTTCTCGGCATGATCATCCCAGGATGTCTCGATGATCTCTATTGTCAAATTAGGGTATAACTGATGGAACTCGTCTGCCCATACGCGGACTTTCTCAAGGTAGGTGGCAGATACGGGCGGCACCATTAAGGTAATGGTATCCTCTTTGGCATTTTCAGCCGGTTTTGTCGGGTCTTCTGTCTTATCTGCAGCTTTTGTAGGTGCTGCGCCTGTTCCCCCGTCCGTTGTTTCTTTCGTACCGGAACTACAGCCAACAAGCATGCCACAAACCATCGCCAACACGAGGAGCATTGCTAATACTTTTTTCATAAAAATACCTCCTAATACTATTTGTTATTCGGATTTTTCGGCATCCGTACTGCCTTCGGTGCCAGCCTTGCTGATATAGGTTCTCTTCAGCTGGCTGATGCTTTCATCATAATTCCTGTTGATGTATGCCACATATAATATATCAATGATGTTCAATTGAGATATTCTCGAGGACATAGCACCTGTTCTTATCAGCACTTCTGAAGAGGCGACACATAGATTTAAATCAGACAGCTTGGCAAGGGGAGATTCGTCGGAACGCGTAATTGCAATAATCGGAGCCCCGTTCTTTTTTATATTCCTTGC
>JARKQP010000721.1 GCA_029974875.1 Mobilitalea sp. | reverse complement strand
GTATGAAGGTGAAAAAAAATGGCTTCGGATTCCTTATGAATATGATGCGCCAGAAAGTCTTATGACGATATATGATGAAAATGGTACAGCGGTTACACTATCTGTAAAATTATCGGTCAGCAGAATTGATTTATGGATGGCCTACCCCTTACATCAATTCGAAAAAGGCATTTTGACGGTTGAGGCAGACAGACCATGCTGGATGAAAGCCGCCTGTATTGGAGATGGTCCCAGAGAACAAAAAAGGCGGGAAGCCTCACGCCCCAAGATACATTATATGCCGCCCACAGGAGGAATTTCTGATATTCACTATATTCAGCAGGAGGGCTCTGATTGGGTATTGGAATATACGGCTGCTCCCTGCCCCCTATCTAACAATGGAGGCACCGTCAGGGAGACAATTGCCAGCCGGGATCTTCTGCACTGGAGGCCATCAGGAAAAAAAGGTTCTGAAAAAACGCTGAAATCTGCGGCCCATTGGATTGGGGACGTGGAAGAACAATATATTTTGGAAGCAGGAACCAGGCAGCTGGCCTTGGCAAAAACGACGGGACAAAAAATAGAAAATCTGGCGGCAGCCTGTGTGTTGAGCCTTCCGGCTCAGATTACAGAAGAAAAAATACAGCCGGTCAATGAAGCAGCAAATCTGAGGGTTTGGGAGCGGGTTTGGCATAATGAGAAAATCAGCCATGATTTCCATTTTCTGATGCGGTTTAAGCTGGGACCAAATATTTGGCCGGAAATACGTATTTTGGAAAAGGAAAATACGGTGCATGATATACAGACGCAGGCATGCGAGGTGGAATTGGAGCTATTTGTAGGACAGGAGCCGGAAATTGGATTTAACCTATGCGGTGTCCAGTGGAACTGGAATGCGCTGGATCAAATCATCTCCTTCGGAAAATATAAAATAAAAGCACCGGCAGAGGGAGGCAGGCTCCATCTGCATTTTTTCAGCGATATGATAATACAGGAGCTGTTTGTGAATACAAATGAGGCAGCGCTGCTTCTGAAAACGGAAGGTCCTGAAAAAGGGAATTATAGAATCCAGAGTGACCTGGTCGAAAATATCAATAATTCCTCCTTCCAGTTTGAATACAATACAGATCCCTATATTACGATTCATACGCCGGGAACGACAGCATCCATTATCTCAATGCGTGTATGGGGGCTGCGTCCGACAGAATATTCGCCAGAAAACAGTAAGCTTTTAAGGGACGAACAATGTGGCAAGGAGCTATATTCCTGTGAGCATTACAAGGTATATGAAAACTGTGTAGAGGACAGGATTTATGGCGAACCGGCGGCATGGGCTCTGGATGGTGGGAATATCGTGCTCTCGCCAGTCCGTGCGGTGGAGGAATTCTGCTGGAGGGATACACCGTGGGGAGATATGACAAGAATTGTTAACCGCACAGAGCGCTGGGACGCTCCGCAGGAGAATGTGTATCCAAAGCTTCGGACAAAATATGCTGTCCTGAATGCTGCATTTGGTATCGCGACGGATATTATGCAGTCGAACCGGGATGAGAACTATGCCCTGCCGGGCCAGCAGGGGCTGATGAATGCGGCTCTATTCCAGGGAGAAGGTGAGGGCTTCGGCAGCTGGGTGCGGGATACCTGTCATGCAGCCTTCCGGTGCCAGAATCTGCTTGCACCGGGAGAAGCCAGGGAATCCTTGGTCTATATATCGGAGCATGGCTTCAATAATGGCGAGGATTGTGCAGCGATGCCTGCCATTGCGGCATGGGATTATTATACTGCCACAGGAGATATCCAGCTTTTATTCGAGATGCTGCCGGGAATCCTACGCTATGCAAAAGAAGCGGATGAGCGTTACGATGAAGAGATGAATCTGGTACATGCAACCATGTGCCTTGCCCAGGATGCATTCGAGGAGCCGGAAAACGGAGGCTACTGTCTTGGCA
>JARKQP010000720.1 GCA_029974875.1 Mobilitalea sp. | reverse complement strand
TTGAAGGGCTACCAGAGAGCCCTTTATGATAATGGGATCCTGTGCAACCCGGATTATATCTGCGAGGGGGACTGGTCAAGGGAAAAAGGCTGGGAGGCGGCAGATATCCTGATAAAAAAAGGGGTCACTGCAATTTTCTCCATGAATGATGATATGGCAGCGGGCGTATATGATTATGCCCATAAGAATAATCTTTTAATAGGCCGGGATTTTGCCCTGGTTGGGTTTGATAACCGGGAAATCTGTGCAGGATTTCTTCCGGCATTAACGACTATGGCTATTCCTTTAAGCGAGATTGGCCGGATGGCAGCTGAATTAATTGTAGATAATCTGGATGAGAGGGAAATCAGGACTGGCCGCGAAAATTACGTGAAATGCAGCCTTATAAGGCGGGATTCCGTAAACCGGATTTTATAGTGGGATTACAGACCCGGATTCATGGAAGCTGTCTATGCTTATAGGGGAATATAATATATACTCAAATAAATTCTGTTGAAAATAGTGGAAAAATGTGGTAAAATTCCTCATGAAAGTACCCATGACAGGGTGGTAGCCTCCCGAGCCAATGGAAAACCGGTTTCCCGGAATACATAGGAAGGGAGGTGGCGCATATGACAGCTTATGAGATTATAACGATCTTTCTCGGAATATTGGCTTTGCTGATGTCCTTTGGCGGTTTGATTATTGCGTTGCTTACCTTTCTCGATAAGAGAAAAAAGCGTAAATAAAAATGCCTATCCTGTCGGCCACAGGATAGGCGGTGTCCGTAAGGACATTTGACCTATGCTCGGAGCATCCACCTTTGGAGTGGGTGCTTTCTTTATGTTTAATATAGCATAATTCATGAAGGATTTCAAGTGTTTTCCAGAAAAGGCTATCCGAATGTAGCCCAAAGATCTTCCACCCCCTGTTTTCTAAACGATTCAAGATAACGGGGGATGCCTGCTTCTTAGGACTTTTTAAGCTGTATTACATTCCAGCTTTGCCTTTCCAATACAGCCGTTAAATATCCCTGCTGGATTGAGGAGACACCTCCGGTTCTTGGAGCAACATTGTCGGGGTTTGTCTCCGTATTCTCCGCTTTTAAATCATCATGTGCCAGGACAATATGGTTCATGATCCGGTAATCGGAGAATTGGCGTAAATCACAGCTGATTTCCATGCCTTCCTCCAGGCTCTTGTTCATGGCAAAGAGGGTCAGGGTTTCCTCTTCCCCGTTCATGACCAGCACACAGTCGAGGTAGGGGGCATCCCCGTGCTTGCTGTCATAGACGGGGGAGTTGGTGATGGTATGCAGCACGGTACCCCTGCCAAATAAGCTGGCGTGGAGGTAAGGATAATAGATGGTCTGTTTCCAGGCGCCGGTGTCTGAGGTCATAATGGGGGCGATGACATTAACAAGCTGGGCCAGGCAGGCAATCTTAACCCGGTCAGCATGCTTAAGTAAGGTGATCAGCATGCTTCCGACTAACAGCGCATCCTCAAAATTATAGACATCCTCCAGCTGGCGGGGAGCCTCGGTCCAACGCTCCAGCTTCTTGTCCTGCTCGAAGGAATGATACCAGACATTCCATTCATCAAAGGATAAATTAAGGGTTTTTTTGCTCCTTTTTTTAGCTTTGATATAATCACAGATAGAGATTACGGAACGGATGAATTCCTCCATGGCCACGGAGCTGGCGAGAAAGTTGGGCGTATCACTCTCAGTATTACCGTAATACTGGTGCAAGGAGAGGTAATCTACCTGGTCATAACAATGCTCCAGGGTGCTTGCTTCCCAGCTTGCAAAGGTGGGTAGCTGCAGGAAGGAGCTTCCGCAGGCAACCAGCTCTATGGATGGATCGACCATTTTCATGATACGGCCGGTTTCTTCAGCGATACGCCCGTATTCATCGGCGGTCTTATGGCCCATCTGCCAGGGTCCGTCCATTTCGTTGCCGAGGCACCATAGCTTGATATTGTGGGGATCCTCATAGCCGTGGCTTCTGCGGAGGTCGCTGTAATAGGAGCCCTTTTTGATGTTGCAGTACTCAATGATATTTTTGGCGTCCTCAATGCCACGGGTGCCCAGGTTGACAGCCATCATAACGGATGTATCAGCTTTTTTGGCCCAGTCCATAAATTCGTTCAGGCCAAATTGGTTACTCTCAATTACCGACCAGGCCAGATCCAGCTTTGCCCTGCGGTCAGCCTTCGGGCCGATGCCATCCTCCCAATGGTAGCCTGATACAAAATTTCCTCCGGGATAGCGGACGATCGGAACCGCAAGATCGCGGACCAGCTTTAGGACGTCCTTTCGGAAACCCTGTTCATCGGCAAGGGGGCTGGAGGGTTGATAGATTCCGTTGTATACGGCACGGCCGAGGTGCTCAATAAAAGAACCAAAGATACGTTTGTCAACTTCTCCGACAATAAAATTTTTATCGATATAGATATTTGCTTTTTTCATGTTTGATACTGTTTCCTTTCTTTACAGGAGTTATTTAATATTTATTTCACATTATATCATTAGGGCTATCGGTTTATAAATGTGTTTTCTTCCGCTTGATTTGACATTTTCTCCGGTTTTGGATTATGATAGGAATTGGATGTAGGGCTATTGTACAATAAATTCACTGATTGAAAGAAGGGGAATGCAGGATGAGGTATACCGTTGAATACTGTGGTTATAATGTCCACAATCCGGCCGGGGATATTATTTACAGACCAAATGGCAGTGCGAGCTATTTATTTTTATTGATTTTTGCGCCAATGGATTTTGAGATAAATGGGGAAAGGGTTCCTGTAAAGGCAGGCGCATGCATTCTGTATACTCCGGGCTTTGCGCAGAGCTACCGGGCGGTAGGGGAATTCTACAATAGTTATGTTCATTTTTTTGATGCGGAAGAGGGAGGGAACCGGTTTGAAATACCGCTTAATACTGTCTTTTACCCGGAAGGGGTGGAGGATATCAATTGGTATATAAAAAATATACATAAAGAATTTGTGACAAAGCCCCTTCACTTTGAAGAACAGATTGATACCTATTTACGGCAGCTTTTGATTTATCTGGACCGCAATTTTCAAAGGAACAGGCAGGAGGTTCCTGCTAATGCATCCCTATATTCTGAACTGCAGTCCCTGCGTCTGAGGATGCTTACTTATTGCGGGGAGGATTGGCCAATTGAACGGATGTGCCGGATATTACATCTGGAAAAGAGCCAGGTCTACGCTTATTACCAAAAATTCTTCTACGCCTCCCCGAAGACAGAGCTAATCAATGCCCGGATTGATAAGGCAAAGTATCTTCTGATGAATGAGGCGCTGCAGATCGGACAGATTGCCAGGATGACAGGGTTCAATGATATTTACCACTTCTCCAGATGCTTTAAAAAAATCTGCGGGTGTCCTCCGAGCCAGTATGGAACCCGGGGGAATAGATGATGTAAAGGATTATGCCTCCCGTGAAACGATGGACAGGGAGAGGCATAATCCTTTTTATAAGCTCTATATAGGGGGGCATTACCCCAGCGCCAATGCGACCTCAATAAAAATCACTTCATGGGGTGCCAGCTGCAGGTTAAATTCCAGCATGCCGTCAGTACAGTTTAGGTACTGGTAATTGCGCTTGGGCTGGACTATATTTTTAAAATAGTCAAATTCCCTTCTGGTGACCTCTTCCCAGTATCCGATCCTGCTCCATTCATCCAGCAGGCTGCCATGGTTCTTGTTGATCCTATAGGTAATTACCTGATAAAGTCCGTTTACCATATTGCCAAGGCTGACGGAGATCTTCTGGGTCTTAGGCTCGGCATAGGCGGAGTAGGCGTCTTTTATGGACATTTCCTTGTGGACGTTAAGGCAGCAGGAATCATTAACGTGGATGTAATTACAGATGGTCAGGTAATAAATTTCCCTGCGGCTCTTTGTAACCATATATTTTGATCCCTTGTCGATCAGGTAATGTCCATTATGGTTGATCGCTTCCAGCGCCAGCCATCCGGGCTTTTTGATGCCGTACTGGTTCATGATGCCGTTATGCCCGTTCAGGAAGTGGGTGCTTTCATTCCGGTCAAAGGCGGAGTCCGATAGCTGGTAATATCCAAGCAGGTCCACCTCGTCCAGAAGGTCAATGGTGTTTTTTACAAAAAAGGTTGCCTGGTAGCAGGTATCATTCATATAATTCCTCTTGCGGATCGAAGGACCCAGGGCGCTGATGAATATCTTCGGGGCAAGGTTCTTATACTTGGAAAGCTGCTTTTTAAAAGCCTGAAGCTTGTTCTTGGCAAAATTGGCATCCGTGGAATAGACAAAGGCGGTTGTTTCGGTAAGGGGAGCATCCTTTTTTTCCGTAAGCTCGTAAGGGAATATGCTTAGGGAAATAAAATCGGGATTAAAACCCCGTCTGTCAAGGGAGGATAAAATCTCCTCCAGCCTCTTCCAGGGATAAGCCAGGTGATAGTTGATACCTCCTACCATTGCTTCGGGAAGATAGTTTTTGACCAACTGGTAGGTGCGGAAAAAACGGTCCACATATTGATCCACGGATTCGATTTTGTCCATCACGAGGTTCTGGAAATAGCCGATTTCAAAAACCCACTTTTCAACCTCGTCGATGCCGAAGCTGTTAGCGCTGTGGATAATCAGCGCATTTACGATATCGAGATAATTCTCCAGGTTGTAGCTGATAATCCGCTGGTCCGTCGCCTCCAAGACTTCCTCCGGGTAGGACAGGTCAAGGTATGGTATGAGGTCCTGGGTCTGCAATAGGTCAATGGCCCGGTCAAAAGCGGTGAAATTATATTTTCCGGTGTCAGGATCCTTGGGAATGAATAAGTCATTTAATATGGCCTCAATTCTTGCATATTGGAATTTGATGCTGCCCTGGAGCAGGGCAATCTGCTTATTGATATCCCGTTTTGCAATATGCAGCGTGGAACCGAGGTTAATCATGGAATGCCATATGGGCCGGATCTGCTTGTAGGCATGGACATCCTTGATCCGGATTTCCCGCTGTGACGGGAACTGGAACTTGGGAAGAAGCTCGGTGTCACTTTGGGCATATTCCTGCAGGAGCTGCTTATGGGTATCATAGTCCATTTCCTTTAAGGATATCTTACCGGAGGTATCCGGCTTTAACCTGGTTTCTGCCTGCTGGAGCCGGTATTTGTTCGGTGTGGTATGGTATTCAAGCTTAAATAGCTTGTTGAAGGCATTAATACTTGCAAAGCCGCTGTGGTTGGCAATGGAGGTGATGGATTCATTTGAATAGACCAAATCCTCCACCGCATAGGTTAGCCTGACATGATTAAGGTAGTTATTAAAGGTAGTATGAAAGTTGTTCTTAAAAAATTTTGAAAGATAGGGAGTTGTCAGGTGTACCTGGTCCGCCAGGTCCTGCAGGGTAATATTATTGGCATAATTCTGGTTGATATAGGTTAATATGTCGTTGATCCGTTCGCAATATTTTGGATTAATATGTGGAGTGCCGGCCTGCTCCGCTTTTTCAAAATGATAGCAGTTTAAATAGTATATCAGCTGATAGGCCAGGGAAAAGAGGTTCAGGTTATTATAATCCTCGTTTTTGAAATAAACCGTAGCAATTTGTGATAACAGATTCCTTATGGGCGTATAATCCCGGTCATTATCGGCGGAAGAATTGCAGATATAGCTTCCTATATAAGCCGGCTGGTTCCTTAAGAGGAAGCTGTTGTCCATTTCAATGGACAGCAGGAGTGTGTTGCCCCGCCCGGAAAAGGTGTAGGCCTCCTTGGGGGTCAGCAGCAGGATATCCTGGGAATCAAGAAAGAAGTTTTCCTTGGAGGACTGGATCCGGATGGAACCGTTTAATATGAATAAAAAATTATAATTGCTGGAATTTTGCCTGGAGGAACCCTCCAGGGATAATATCGATATTTTCTTGAATGGTAATTTTTCTATATTGTTTTCCAAATGATCACATCCAATCCGGTTAAAATACCCATTAAAATCAAAAAAGCTCTAGGGCAAAATGTATAAATTATATAAAAGCGTAAAAAAATCGTCAAAATAAAGACAATAAAAGATAAATATAGTATATCATAATTTAACTTATTTACAACAGCAACTATGCAAAGGAAATAAAATTAAATAAATATAGCATGTTTCACAAAAACAGAATAAGAATAGGGAGGAAGCAGGAGGCTATGGAATTTATAATAAAGGAGAAGCAATTAATTATCAAATAACCTAGGAGGGAAGGCGCTGATTATGAAAAAATTTCTATCAATGTTACTTGTAATGTGTATGGTTTTAGGATTATTTACTGCCTGTGCAAAGGAAGAGGAGACCGTGACTGACAAACAACCTACGGACCCAGGTTCAAGTACAGTAACTGAGGCTCCGGACGAAGAGCCGGTGCAGGAATTAAAGGATGTTAATGTAATTATGTGGACACTGAATACCGTTCCGACAGAGATCGGTTTGGTTGAGGAAGCCATCAATAAGATTACGGAACCGGAGATCGGTGTAACGGTACATTTAAACATTATGGATATGGGAACCTATTTAACCCAGGCATCCATGATGGTAACAAACAACGAGAAGGTTGACCTGATGATCACGTTCCCGGCAGCCAGCGCCCATTATTCTGTTATGTCTTCACAGGGCATGCTGACACCTTTGAACGATTTGTTAAATGAGTACGGTAAAGATTTATTAGCGGAACTTCCGGACTTTTACCTGGATGGAACCACAAAGGAAGGCAAGATCCTGTCAGTTCCCTGCTATAAAAATCTGATCAGTGATATGTACTGGGTAGCAAGGACCTCTGTGCTTGAGAACTCCGGTATTGACCCGGCAAGCATCAAGACTATGGCGGATGTTGAGAATGCAATGGTTGAAATACATAAGGCAAATCCGGAAATGATTACGTTAGGCGGAAATGCAAAGACTGTCAACCTGACCTATCCCGGTCAGAAGGCTCTTACAGGAGGCCATTATGATACCTTAGGTGAGGCAACGGCAATTGCGGCAATCGCTGATTTTGATAATCCTACTAAGGTGGTAAGCCGTTATGAAACGGAAGAATGGCTGGAAAGCGTTTCATTGTTAAAGAAATGGTATGACATGGGACTGATTGATAAGGATCTTGCCAACAAGGAAGGTGCCGGTGAACCATTAGCTGATTCAAATGTTGCCACATCATTTGTTATAATGAATGCAACAAAGCTGTCTTCTTATGATACTACCATTGGCGATAAGCTCACCTATATTAAGCTGTCTGACGGAGTTATTTCAACGGGTGCCCTGACCCAGATGACCTGGGCTGTCCCGTCCTCTGCAACAGAGCCGGAAGCAGCAGTGAAGCTGATGAACATGTTATTTACGGATGCAAGGATAGTTAATTTATTTGATTATGGTGTTGAAGGTACCCATTACGTTAAGAAGGATGATGGAACCATCGGCTTCCCTGAAGGCATTGACGCGAGTACCTCCGGCTACTACATCAACATGGTACAGCTGATCGGTAACGCATTCCTGGCAAATACATGGGAAGGCGGAGACCCTAACGATGCAGCAAAGGGAAAAGCAATCATGGAAAATGCAGAGGCATCCCCGATCCTCGGGTTCTCCCTGGATACCTCTAAGGTAAGTGATATTTATGCACAGTTATCCGCCCTTTGCAATGACCAGTACAGACCTGCCCTGGTATGCGGTTCCGCTCCTGACGGCTATCAGGAGAAGTTCATTAAGGCAATGCAGGATGCAGGCTTAGAGCAGTACCTGGCTGAGGTACAGAGACAGCTGGATGAATGGCTGGCAGCAAAGAAATAAGAATGGTTTAATGTTATGTATGGCAAGGGGTTGCTGCATAATGGCTTATGCAGCTTCCGCTTGCCATACGTGAGAGTAGGGAGGTCCACGTGAAGGAAAACCGTAAGATAAATAAAAAAAACCTGCTTTCTCTAAATAGCGGGATTCGGATTACAATGATAGCAGCAGCTGTGTTGACCTTAATCAGCTTTATGCTGCCCTTTGCCGGCTATGTATATAGCAAAAAGGCGTATGGCATCAAGGGCTTAAGATTTCTCACCGGTGCCAGCGTAATGAGGGGGACCGTAACGATTCCTGTTAATTATTGGGCTTTGGGTATTGTTGTTATTGCAGTGCTGGTGGTTCTATTGGCATTATTCTTCCATCGGATGAAGGTACGGATGGCCGGTATGCTGATGACGGTCTTTGGTGTATTGGAATTAGTGCTGGGTGTTGTTTTAAGCAAGGATATTAAAGCAGTATTAAGCGAAGGAAAGAATGTATCCCCGGGCGTTGGAGTAATCGTGATTACGGCAGTTGGAATTATCCTGATTGCCACGGGACTATACTTTTTATATAAGCATAAGGTGGTTACGGCCTTGGATTTTATGGTACTGCCTGGAGCGCTTTATTTTTTGATTAACAACTATTTTCCGATGTTCGGAATGTTTATCGCATTTAAGAGCATTGACTACAGTGTGGGTATTTTAAAAAGCCCCTGGGTCGGGATTGACAATTTCAGGTACCTGTTCTTAACCCAGGATGCATTTATCATGACGAGGAATACGATCCTGTATAACCTCACCTTTATCGCACTTGGCAATATCCTGGGCATCATGGTCGGGATCATGCTCTTTGAGCTGTTCTCCGGCATTATGAAGAAATTTTTCCAGACGACCATCCTGATGCCCCAGCTGATTTCTTATGTCATCGTGGCCTATATCGTATATGCCTTCTTAAGCAACGAAGCAGGCTTCATCAATAAAACGATACTGGGGGACAAGGCAGTGGATTTCTATGCCGACCAGTTTTACTGGCCCTTTATCCTGGTCTTCGTAAATGTGTGGAAGAACCTTGGGTATGCGTCAATTATTTACCTGTCCTCCATCCTTGGCATTGACAAAAGCCTGTATGAGGCCGCCTGTGTGGACGGCGCTACGAAATGGCAGCAGATCCGTAAGGTCACACTGCCGATGTTGAAGCCGACGGTCATCACGCTGCTGCTGATGCAGCTGGGCAGGATGTTCTACTCTGATTTTGGGCTCTTCTACCAGGTTCCCATGAATGCGGGTGTGCTGTTTAATGCGACGCAGACTATTGATACTTACGTCTACCGTGCCCTGATGCAGCTGAACCAGATCGGGAAGGCCTCCGCGGCCAGCGTGTACCAGTCAATCATAGGCTTTATCGTTGTCCTGGCTGTGAATGCCCTCGTCCGTAAGGTCGACCGCGAGAATGCAATGTTCTAGGAATATATAAAAAACCAGTAACAACTGAAAGGTGTGAAAGATTGAAAGAAATTAAAATAATAAACGGAGGGGGGATCGGGTCCATGCCGGCACTTTCATAGCTGTTTGTGCGGTGTAAGGGCAATGCCCATAATGATAGGCATGGACATAATCATGGATTCAAGTGTAAAAGGAAAAGGAACGGTCATGTTCCAGGTACTCTGCTATATCGTCCTGACCATACTGGCTTTGGCGGTCATCCTCCCGTTCATCATACTGATTGCATCCTCCTTTACGGATAACGATGCTTTAAGGAAATACGGGTATACCTTCTGGCCGACCATATTCAGCCTGTATTCTTACGAATACTTATTTGTTACAAATGCGACCAGCATTTTCCGGGCGTATGGGATTACCTTCTTTATCACCGTCGCAGGTGTGGTGCTCAGCCTCCTGATCGGGCCAATGATGGCCTATCCCTTATCCAGGAGGGATTACCCGAGGAGGAAGGTGTTTACCTTCTATGTGTTTTTTACAATGCTGTTTAACGGGGGAATCGTGCCCTCCTATATGATGTGGACCAATATTTTCGGGATCAAGAACACGATCTGGGCATTGATTTTCCCGAACCTGGTTATAAACGGGTTCTATATCATCCTGTACAAGAATAACTTCACCAACAATATCCACCCTGCGCTGATTGAAGCGGCAAAGATTGACGGGGCAGGAGAATTCTTTATCTACAGGAAGATCATCGTGCCGCTGTCCCTGCCGATCATGGCGACGGTAGGCCTGATGTCCGGCCTGGGCTTTTGGAATGACTGGGTAAACGGATTGTATTACATTACAGATAAGAATCTGTACAGCCTGCAGGTATTGTTGAATAATATCATGGTGAATATCACCGCATTGTCTTCCATGGGGGACGTAACGACAACGATGAAGCTGCCGGGAACCAGTATCCGGATGGCGATGGCTGTAATCGGTGTACTGCCGGTGCTGGTTTTGTATCCCTTCTTCCAGAGGTATTTTGTAAAAGGAATTGCCCTCGGGGGTGTGAAGGAATAGGCGTGCCCGGAAAAGGGATGGTAGGTATAACGATAGATAATACAACGGTTGAGAGAACATTGAGAGTATAAAAAAGCAGAAATGGAGATTTTATCACATGAAGATTTTAGGCTTATCCTTCGGGAAAAAGATGGGAAATACGGATATCCTCGTAAAAAACGCCTTATTTGGTGCAAGGGAAGCGGCTCCGGAGGTGGAGATACGTTTTATTAACACGAACAAGCTAAAGATTGACCGCTGCACCGGATGCGGGGCATGTTCCACCAGCCTGGAACGGGGTGGGGACAATGACTGTATCGTAAAGGATGATATGCAGATGGTGGAGAATGCAATCCGTGAAGCGGATTGTATCATACTGGGAGCGCCGGTGTATGTCCTCCAGCCGGTGGGACAGTTTAAGAATATGGTAGACAGGTTTTCCTGCCGTCATGATGTATCTGCAATTAATTGGGTATTAGATAAGAGGCGTGCAGGACAGGCTCCCGGGGATCCAGATGCCTTCCCCCAGGAAAGGCTGAAAAAACGCTATGTTTCCTACATATCTGTCGGAGGAGCCAGCACACTGAACTGGGTATCCATGGGTACGGCAACCCTGCATTTATTCGGATTTCCTGCAATGATGAAGGTGATCGGCAATTATGATGCACATCACATGGGCACCACGGGCAATCCACTGCTAGATGATGAGTTGATCGCTAATACCTATGAGATGGGGCGCCAGACAGCTGCGGCCTATGGAAAGGAAGACAAGGATATTGAATGGTTTGGCCCGGAAGGAACCTGCCCGGTCTGCCACCAGGACCTGCTCATGATGAACGGCACAACTACGGTGGAATGTCCGATCTGCGGCATTGAGGGTAAGCTTTCCGTGGAAGGGGAGCAATTAAAGGTGGAATTTTCAGAAAAACAGCAGGCGCGTGCCAGGGGAACTTTTGCAGGCCTGCGTGAGCATACGGTAGAAATACAGGAATTCGGTTCTATCTGCGGCCCTAAGATCAGGGCAAATAAGGAGAGGCTGGAAAAGGAGCTGGAGAAGTTCAGAAAATTTGAAGACTTTATCAATAGGTAAAAGCGTATAGAAGCTTTCTTAAAAGAGCTTTCGTGATTGCAGCTGTTGCAGATAATGCAACAGCTGCAGCTTTTCCAAGGTATTTAAGTGGGTATCAAGCTGATCTCGTATAGCTTGACCTCATGGGGTAAAATATCAGTATTTATTTGAAATTCAGAGCTGATGTTTACTTTATGCTTTTTATAATTGAGCGCGGACTTATTCTTAAGGTACATCAAATCCTCGCTGGAGAGATATTCAGGGGAACCCATGGCTACCCACTGGTCAAAGGTACTTCCATGGTCGCGGTTTACGCAATATTCTTTAATCAAATAAAGTCCTTCCATCAAACCCTTTAACCGCAAACTGATTTCCCTGGCATGATCATTCTGGAACACATCATACCGGCTGACTAAATCTATTGCCGAGGTATCCCTTCTTCCATATAGCTTGTCAAAGTGGCAGTAATTATAAAACAGCACTTGATAACCTGAATTGCTGGAGGTGATATAATATCCGTCTCCCGACTGGAGGACATGGGTTCCTAATCTATTTAACATCCAAAATGCATGATAGGCAGCCTTTTTTAACCCGTTGCTGGTGATAAGACCTAATCCGCCGTGAAAGGTAAGATGGGAAGCATGCATTTCTTCCATGAAATCGGTTAATGACCAATATCCAAAGCTTGCTGCCAGATCCATGTTGTTTACCAGGTTTTTAACGATATAGGCGGCCTTGTAACAGGTGTCGTTGGTTAAGTCCCTGTGCCAGGCGGTGGAATTCCATTCCGTAATATGGACAAGCCCGTTGTTAAAACCAAAGTGCTCCACCGTCCCGCTTATGACATCCAATGAATGGTGCAAGAGATTTTCATCCTCGGATATGACTGTTTTCACGGGATGGCTATCCCCGGTGCTCCTCAAGGGGTTATGATGAAGAATATCCGGGTAACAGTGGATGGAAATAAAATCAGGGGAACAATCCTTTACACTGCAAAATTGGAGATAGTTCCTAAGGCAGTGTAATCCGTGGTCGTGATTAACAAAGGTAGCCGGACCGCCAAGCCTAAGCTTTAAGGATATCCCTTTTATGGTACGGTAGGTACTTTCATAAAAGCTTAAATAGTCCTCATCGGAATCGAACCAAAATAGATGCTTCATATCAGGCTCGTTCCAGAATTCAAAATACCACTGCTCAACCTCCTCCTTGCCAAAGTGCTCAATGCAGTGAAGGATAAAGCTGCGTACCAGATAGTTCCACTTCTTCATGTCCTTTGGCATGCTTATGGTGCTGCTGTTATAGAAGACGGTCTTTTGGGATTTTGCCAATTTTGATGGCATAAACCCTAATTCGATAAAAGGCCTTAGCCCTATGCTTTGGAAAAAGAGAAATAAGCTGTCAACATAGGAGAAGTTTAGGATGGGATTGCCCATATCGTCTTCCTCATATACCATCATTTCATCATCAAAAATCCCATGGAACCTGATATATCGAAAACCAATTTCAGCCTGGACCTGCTGAAGCTGTCTTTGAACCTCCGCAATAAGTCCCTCCTTTGCCTTGCCGATGGTAATAAGGTTCTTCCAGTTATGGAATATCCTTGTCCCGGTGGCGTTTACATCAACACTCCCTAAATCTTTAAAAACGATATCCGGTTTTTCCCGGGCCGGGCCGGAATCGGGCTTTAGATACTTTAGCAGGTGTTTAAAAATATCGGTATTCGCTAACTCATAATAATTTAGATAGGATTTTTTATCCACCTTTGTTACATTTACATTGCCCGCCGTCTTCTTCCGGTATTGTCTGGGTGTATCTCCATAAACCTTCTTAAATAAATTCAGAAAAGATATTTCATTCGGAAACCCGTTCTGTAATACAATCTGGGAAATAGGATGCTCCGTATAAATAAGATCCTTAACGGCATGCTCTAACCGTATGCTGTTCAAGTAATCTAAAAACGTTGTGCCCACATATTTTTTAAAAAACTTTGAAAGGTAGGAAACGGATAAATACTCTTGCTTTGCCAGTGAATTCAACGAAATGTCCGTGGAATAATTCTCATTGATATAGTGTATGATTCTTGACAGCCTGTCAAAATATTTTTCGTTGCTTTTCATGTCAGGCTCCGGAGCTTCTATGCTAAAGTCCCGGTACAGGATATAAAGCAGCTCCAATAAGATGCTTTGCAGCTTGAATTCTGAGCCGCGCTCATTTTTGCTATAGGTCCAAAGCATCTCGGCCAAATTTGTCCGTATTTGATTAAACCGGTCCTGCTGGTTCCCGGAAAAAAGAAAGGATTTGCAGTTGAACCGGAGACCGTCATCACATTCAAAGTGGGCTTTCAGATAATCTACGGGAATCTGTAACGCTAAAATTATATTATCCTCCAAAGAGCTGGTGGAGTGGATTTCACTCGAATTAATGACGATGATATCCTCTTCCTTAAGCTCGTAGACAAAGTTACCGATGGAAAGGCTCACCCTGCCGGACAAAATAAAAAGCAGCTCGATGGACTCATGCCAATGATTTTGGACATAGTTAACCTTATGTACAAACAAATTGACCGGAAAGGTTTTGCTGAACTTTATTGATTCATAGATGTAGTCCAAGGCGGCTCCTCCTAAATCGTGACATTTTTAATCCTGATTATACCATGCCTGCAAGCTTCGTGGTGTGGCTATTGTGTTCCAGGATGCGTACACACTGGTTTGATACTAGTATAATATCTGTGAATATTATACCATCCCGTATATATTAATTGTAGGTAAAGTTTAATTTTTTGTCCTATCGGCAAAATGAAGATAAAAGGGGTGCCAAAATGAGGAGATGAAATTAAGCAAAACAGGACAAAAAAAGCAAGGTATCCGATGGAGGGATCCAATATAATCAGATATGTACACAATTGGAGAGAGGTATGGCTACCGATTAACCTAAGGAGGAAAAGAAATGTTTGATTTGAAAGCAAAACCATTTTACCTAACGGATGAGGATATACAATGGGTGGAGAAAACCCTGGAAGGAATGACGGAGGACGAAAAGATCTGCCAGCTATTCTGTCTGGTGGCATATTCAGACAACGAGGATTTGAAAAACCTTGTCACCAAATATCAACCGGGCGGCTTAATGTGCAGGCCTATGCCCGCGGAGCAGGCGATAAATTCAGTCAGGACACTTCAGGAGAATTCAAGGATTCCTATGCTGATTTCAGCAAATTTAGAAAAGGGCGGAAATGGTATCGTGCAGGAAGGTACCTTTATAGGAGCACCAATGCAGGTTGCAGCCACGGATGATGATGAAATGGCCTATAAGCTGGGTGTGGTTTGCGGCCGTGAAGGCGCAGCAGTCGGAGCAAATTGGGCGTTTGCGCCAATTATAGATATTGATTACAACTTTAGAAATCCTATTACCAATACAAGAACGCTGGGGTCTGACCCGGACCGGGTACGCCGCATGGGCGTCCAATATGTAAAGGGAGTCCAGGAGTATGGAGTAGCAGCCTCCATTAAGCATTTTCCGGGTGATGGCATGGATGAGAGGGACCAGCATCTCGTAACCTCCATCAACTCCATGTCCTGTGAGGATTGGGATAAGACTTATGGTGCGGCATACAAAGCCTGCATTGAAGAAGGTGCCCTGACCGTCATGGTGGGTCATATCATGCAGCCTGCATATACTAAGAAATTTAATCCGGACATTAAGGATGGGGATATCCTGCCGGCTACGCTGTCCTACGAATTAGTAACGAAGCTATTGAAGGAGCAGCTAGGCTTTAACGGTCTGGTAGTAACGGATGCCTCCACCATGGCAGGAATGACAATTCCGATGGGCAGGCCAAGGCTGGTGCCGCAAGCAATTGCTGCCGGCTGTGATATGTTCTTATTTACGAAGAACGTCAACGAAGATTATGAATACATGAGAAACGGTGTAAAGGATGGGGTCGTAACCAAGGAAAGGCTTAATGAGGCAGTAACAAAAATCCTTGCCCTTAAGGCTGCATTAAAGCTTCATAAGAAACAAGCAGAAGGTACCTTAGTGCCAACCTTAAATGATGCGAAGAAGGCAATCGGAACGGAGGAACATAAAGCCTGGGCAGCAGAATGTGCTGACAAAGCGGTTACCATAGTGAAGGAAGAAAAAGGGGTTCTGCCTCTAAGCCCGGAGAAATATAAGAAGGTGCTGTACTATGACATCGAAAGCCAGCAAGGAATAGCTTATTCCGTGAAAGCAGGTGTGGCGGAAGGCTTTAAGAAGCTTCTTGAGAAGGAAGGCTTTGATATTGATGTGTTCCAGCCGAATCCCAGTTACGAAGGACTGGCTACACGCTATGATGAAATTGCTGACAACTATGATCTTATTATTTATCTTGCCAATATGGCAACAAAGAGCAACCAAACTACAGTGCGGATCGAATGGGCACAGCCGATGGGAGCGAATGTACCTGTTTTCATAAATACGGTTCCAACCATATTTATCTCGGTAGAAAACCCATATCATCTTCTGGATGCGCCAAGAGTGAAAACGTATATTAACACCTATAGTTCAACTGATACGGTCTTAGACGCCCTCGTTGATAAGCTCATGGGAAGATCTGAATTCAAAGGAATTAGCCCGGTAGACGCTTTCTGCGGCATGTGGGATACCAGGCTATAATATCAAATATTAATTATAACAGCACTACCATTTGTAGAAATATGAATGGTAGTGCTATTATAATTCAAAGTTTATCTGCTATTCATAAGTGTACCATCCAGGAAGACATTTGATTTAATGGCTTACGTTATATATTTAAGATTGAGAATATAGAAGCATACTGTTATAATTGATAAACAATAGAGTTGACAGATTTTTTAAAATGCGGTACTTTATCTACGGAAAATATGTGATAGGTGGGATGATATGAAGGTTCTGATAACAGCAGGCGGAACAACGGAACCAATCGATAGTGTAAGAAGTATTTCCAATACATCAACTGGAAAGCTTGGAAGTTTAATAGCCGGATCGTATGAAAAAATAAAGGATATAACAAAAATATATTATGTCTGTGGTAAAAATTCGATTCTGCCGGAAGCAGGGAAAGTAGAGATAATCTATGTTGATACCGTTGTCAGCCTTGAGAATGCTGTCAGAAATATTATAAAGAATGATTCTATCGATATCATCATCCATAGCATGGCGGTCAGTGATTACAGGGTGAAGGCAGTAAGCTCTGCATCAATGCTTCGGGGCGCCCTTAATTCTAAATTGGATTCAGCAAATGTAAATCAGCAACAAATGACGGATGATTTTATCCTTTCCCTATTCCAGAATGCTGATACTATCATAAGTAATGATGGAAAAATCCGTTCGAATATAAATAACTTAATTTTATGTATGGAACAAACCCCAAAAGTTATATCTCTATATCAGACGATTGCACCGGAGGCTCTCCTTGTGGGATTTAAATTATTGGATCATGTACCGCTTGATGAACTGACCGATACAGCCTTTTGTCTTTTGAAAGATAATAAATGCAGCTTTGTTCTGGCAAATGATCTGCGTGACATATCAAAGGAGCAGCATATCGGTTATTTGATTGATGAGAATAAAAACTATACAAAATATTCAACAAAAGAAGAAATAGCAGAAGTCATAGCTGTATCAACTATGGCAGCAAGGGAGAAAAGGAGCAAAGGAGTAAAGGAGTAAAGGCATATGAAAGAAATTATATTGGGAATCACCGGAAGTATCGCTGCATATAAGGCGGCAGAGATTGCGAATCAATTGACGAAAAGTAATATTCTCGTGCATGCAATTATGACTGATTCAGCAACCAAATTTATCACGCCTCTTACCCTGCAGACCTTGACAAAGAATAAAGTATATACGGATATGTTTGAAGAAATCTATTATACGGATGTCAGACATATCTCGCTGGCACAAAGAGCAGACTGCTGTGTTATTGCGCCTGCCACTGCCAACATAATAGGAAAGATCGCATCGGGAATAGCGGATGACATGCTTTCGACCGTAGTTATGGCGGTGAAGCAAAAGCCCATTATCATTTGCCCGGCGATGAATACGGCGATGTATGAAAATCCTATTACACAGGAGAATATTAAAAAACTGATGGAATATGGTTATCAATTTGTGGAACCAAAAGAATCCCTGCTGGCATGCGGTGACACTGGAAAAGGTGCCCTTGCTGACGTCGGGACAATTGTAAAAACCATAAAAGAAGCACTTGGAGAATAAGCACATGGAAACAATAAGCGTGAAAGAGATCAAGGGATTCAAGCTTGGACAGGCCCAGAACCTGGAAGCAGCTACAGGCTGTACTGTTGTTATTTGTGAGAAAGGCGCTGTTTGTGGCGTAGATGTACGGGGAGGATCCCCGGGAACCCGTGACACGGATGCCCTGAATCCGGTTAACAATAGGGAAAAAGTACATGCGGTGGTGCTTGCCGGAGGGAGTACCTTTGGGCTTGATGCTGCAGGCGGAGTAATGAGATACCTGGAAGAGAAGAAAATAGGCCGTGATGTAGGTGTAACTGTTGTCCCGAATGTCTGCAGTGCGATCCTGTTTGACTTAAAATGCGGTGATTATAGGATAAGGCCGGACGCCCGGATGGGATATGCTGCCTGCAGGGATGCCTTTGAAAACACTCTTTGGGAAAGTGGGAATTACGGAGCCGGAACGGGTGCGACCATTGGCACAACCTGTGGAATAGAACGTGCCATGAAGGGTGGAATCGGCAGATCTGCTTTTCGCTATGGGGAGCTTGTTGTTGGAGCCGTCATTGCGGTAAATTGTGTCGGTGATATCTATGATAACCAAACGGGTAAAATTATAGCAGGTATCCGCACGGAGGATGGAAAGCATTTTGCGGATAGTGAGAAAGTGATCTTAGAAAGATTTCAAACGAAGAATGATTTATTCAGTGGAAACACGGTGATTGGAACAATAATTTCAAATGCCAAATTAAACAAAGCGCAGTGCACAAAGCTGGCAGCGGTTGCCCACAATGGCCTTGTAAGATGTATCCGGCCGGCTCATACGATTTATGATGGGGATACCATCTTTGCTATGTGCACCGGGGAAGTAGAAGCTACTTTGGATGCGGTAGGAATTCTTGCCTGCAAAGCAGTTGAGCACGCTATTTTAGACGCGGTTAGGAGTGCTGATTCCTATGGCGGCTATGTTGCAGCGAAAGATTTTTCAGAATAATTTATGGTGGACTGGAAAGTGGTTCAAGGCTTGTTTCCATGAGTAAGCTTTATAATAACCAAAATGTAAGCTTTTAAGTGTGAAAGGATTGGTATATAAAATGGGTTTAAATGATACACCTTCAGCAGATAGAATTCATATAGGCTTTTTTGGAAAGCGCAATGCGGGTAAATCCAGCATCGTTAATGCAGTAACCGGACAGGAGCTTGCCGTAGTGTCCGAGGTGAAGGGTACAACAACGGATCCGGTCTATAAAGCCATGGAGCTGCTTCCAATTGGGCCGGTTATGATTATTGATACTCCCGGAATTGATGATGTGGGGATGCTTGGAGAACTCCGGATACGCAAGACAAAGCAGGTGCTGAATAAGACGGATGTGGCGGTTCTGATTGTGGACGCTTCCTGCGGAAAGTCGCCGGAGGATGAAGAACTGATACAGTTCTTCAGGGAGAAAAATATCAACTATATGGTGGTTTATAATAAATCAGACTTACTCGAAGCCTGTCCGGCTGCAAAGGAGCATGAGATCTATGTCAGTGCAAAGGATAAGGTTAACATAGAAGCATTAAAAGAAAAGATTGCCTCCCTTGCCCCGGTGGAGAACCAGAAGCTAAAGATCGTTGCCGATTTAATCAACCCCTCTGATTTTGTCGTACTGGTCACTCCAATCGATAAAGCGGCGCCCAAGGGAAGGCTGATCCTGCCCCAGCAGCAGACCATCCGTGATATTCTGGAAGCGGATGCGACCGCAATTGTCGTGAAGGAATATGAGCTGAGGGAAACTCTTTCGAATCTTGGAAAGAAACCCAAGCTGGTGATCACGGACAGCCAGGTATTTGCAAAGGTTTCGGCTGATACGCCGAAGGATATAATGCTGACCTCTTTTTCCATTCTCTTCGCAAGATATAAAGGCTTGCTTGAGGAGGCAGTGAAGGGTGCAGCAGCCATAGAAAAGCTGGAGGACGGGGATCATGTACTAATCTCCGAAGGCTGTACCCACCACCGTCAATGTGATGATATCGGACAGGTAAAGCTGCCAAGGTGGATTAAGAACTATACCGGAAAGCAGCTCCATTTTGAATTTACCTCCGGCGGTGAATTCTATGAGGACTTAACAAAGTATAAATTAATCGTACATTGCGGCGGCTGCATGCTGCCGGAACGGGAAGTGAAATTCCGTATGAAATGCGCAGAGGATCAGGTTGTACCGATTACCAATTATGGAATTATGATTGCCTATATGCAGGGCATCCTAAAGAGAAGCCTGGAGCCCTTCCCACATATTTTATCAGAGATTGAAGAATGATATAAAAAAACAACGTCGGATACTTATAGTTAAAGGAAATTAAGGGGTGGTAGGATGCGTAAGGAAAAAGACAAGCTTGGTGAGGTGGAGCTGGCGGACGAAATGGCATACGGGCTTCAAACAGCCCGTGCGAAAGAAAATTTTGCACTGGATTACCATAGCACGAATTTAAAACTAATTTATGCCATTGTAAAAATCAAAAAGGCGGCCGCCCTATCCTATATAAAGCTGGATATTGGAGGGAAGGAAGCTTACCAGGCAATTGTAGAGGCATGTAATCTGATTCTGGCCGGAAGTGCGGACGGGCAGTTTGTAGTGGATGCCCTCCAGGGTGGGGCAGGCACCTCCACCAATATGAATGTGAATGAGGTAATTGCTAATCTTGCCTTAAGACTGTTGGGAAAAGAGTATGGGGAATATTCCATCATCCATCCCCTGGACGATGTTAACCGCGGTCAATCCACGAATGATGTATATCCGACGGCGCTGCGGATTGCGGCAATTGAACTGTTAAGGGAGCTCAGCGAGGCCTGTGCGAAGCTCCAGCAGGCGCTTCAAATAAAGGAAAATGAATTCGACGATATAAAGAAATTAGGACGTACCGAATTAATGGATGCGGTTCCGGTTACCCTTGGCTCTGAATTTGGTGCCTATGCCCAGGCAATTGCCAGGGACCGTTGGAGGCTGTATAAGGTAGAGGAGCGCTTAAGACAAGTAAATATCGGAGGAACGGCAGTGGGAACCGGCGGTAATGCGGAACGGAAATACCGGTTTGCCATCATAGAAGAGCTGAGGAATATAACAGATATCGGGCTGGCTACGGCGGAGTATCCGATGGATATTACCCAGAATAATGATGTATTTGTGGAGGTATCCGGGTTGCTTAAGGCGCTGGCTGTCAACCTGATTAAGATTTCCA
>JARKQP010000702.1 GCA_029974875.1 Mobilitalea sp. | reverse complement strand
ATGAAGGGGGGATTAATTTATGTAGCCATGGGCTTGCTGGTGCTGCTCTGTGCGCTGCCACTACCCCGGGCAATGGACTTTTCCCTTAACAGTTTTTTTGCCGAATACCCCAAAAGCCTGCAGGTATTAGATCCGGCACTTTCAGTACCGGTGGATGTGCTGGTTGGAAGGGCAGCATATCTGGGAATAGGAATTATCCTGTTTGGAATCGGTCAGTTAAATCAAAATAAAAAGAACAGGGATAATGGATATTGAGTTTACTAACAATAATGAAAAGAAACACCTGATAACCGGAGCTTAAAGCCTCAGGTATCAGGTGTTTCCTATACAGGTGTGCTTGACGTGGGAATAATTTCAGGTAGCTTTCCCATAGCATTTTAAAAGAAATTTCTCCTTCACAGGATGATTTTGGCTTGGCTTCATTAATTCCTTAAACCTGCGTGTCAGATCCATTACTGCAACGGAGTGATAATCCAGGCGGCTGTTAATGCGCAAAAAAACAGTGGATTGGAAGGCAGCACCTTTGTTAAGGAGCTCATTTTGCTTTTTTCTGCCCCGAAGGATATGATGCCAATGCCATTCAATCCGGGCTGATAGTATTGTTAGTCTTATGTTTAAACACATAAAATTGTCCTCCTTTGTAACTCTGTTAGAGTTGTTTCAACTCGAATGGAGTTAGTATATCATAGAGGCAATGTCGAAATATGTCAAATGGTGCAAAAGTAATAAAAAAACTCGAAGTACTTCAAAGTATCCCGGAGGACAACCAGGCATATTTTTCTCTTACGGATTCTGGCAGATTATTTTGATTTGGCTTCCCTAATCATTGCACCTATCACTGTAAAAATCCTTTTCTGGTCTTCCTGTGATAAGCTGCTTAATTCATTTGCAAACTTTGAAGCCTGGATTTTATACCCGACCTTTATAACATCAATGAATATTTCGTCCGCTGATACCTCCAGGCTGTTAATAATAGCTACCAGAGTCTTGACACTGGGTGTTTTCACTCCACGTTCAACGGCTGACAAATAGTTTGGCGTAAGGGCTACAATTTCTGCAAACTTTTCCTGTGTATATCCCTTTGCTTCTCTGTACTGTGCAATGCGCTTACCGATCTCTTTCATCTTATGGTATTCTCCCTCTTTTCTTAAAATCAACTCTAATTGTGTTATACTAACACAATTAGTAATAGTATATAGGGCCCTGGCACTGATAAACAGGTTCATCTAGAGTTAATATAACGCCCATTGAGTTATTTGATGGATTTTTATGGGAGTCGCCCAATCCTATCTAGTTCTTTATTCTTGGCATGGATTCCTTTTTCAAATCCTTTTTAAATTTCTTTTTTAAGCTCCTTTTATCTTCTTTTTTTTCATTCCATTCCATTAAATATTGTACCTGCTCAATGTCTTCTTCATAGCGTTCATCCTGTGACAGCATAAAGACACCTTCTTTCTTTTTTCATTCAGCACTGCTATACCTATAGTATTTCTTGTCTAAATTTAATTTATCATTTTATAAATGTAATTTTATAGGATATATTTTATAAATTTTAAGCTTCCTGTAGGAGTGCCATAATAAAAAGAGGGTACCGCAAAATAGAAAGCATATACCGGACATTGCAGATATGAAATGATATTTCTGCAATCATGCGGAAGCTTCTTTTTGCAGCACCCTCTTCTATGTATCGTGTAGGATGTTTCATTGCGGGCAGTAGGTTAACTATTGACCGCCTGTGCCAGCTGGTCAAGTGCCAGCTTTAAGATTTCCCTTGGGCAGGCAATGTTGATCCGCTCAAAGCCAAAGCCGTTCTTGCCGAACATCTGGCCTGCATCCAGCCAGAGCTTAGCCTTTGTGCCGACCAGCTCCTTCATCTCCTTAGGTGAGAGACCCAGTGAAGAAAAATCCAGCCAGATTAAATAAGTGCCCTGGGGCTCAACCAGCTTGATCATGGGAAGGTTATTTTGCAGGTATTCCCTGACATAATCTAAATTCCCATTCAGATAAGCCTTTAGCTGGGTTAACCAGGGCTCACCGTACTGATAAGCGGCCTTACAGGCCACCAGGCCTAAGGTATTAAGCTGGCTGTAGCCGCTCCTGCCATACTCCTCCAGGAATTTCCTACGCAGAGCAGGATTTTTGATAAATATATTGGAGACCTGCAGTCCGGCCAGGTTAAAGGTCTTGCTTGGGGCAGTACAGGTGACTGTATTCTGGGCAAAGGCCTCATTAATACCTGCAAATACGGTATGCCGGTAACCGGGGAAGGTAAAATCACAGTGGATTTCATCAGAAACCACAATCACATTATGCCGGAGGCAGATTTCCCCCATACGGGATAGCTCCTCGACAGTCCAAACCCTTCCTACTGGGTTTTGGGGATTGCACAATAGGAACAGCTTTACATTTTTCGTAATGATCTGCTGCTCGAAATCTTCAAAATCAATGGTATAGCCCCCATCCCGGTATACCAGATAATTTATTGCAAGGTTTCGTTTGTTAAGCTTAATGGTTTCTTCAAAGGGGTAGTAGACCGGCTGCTGGATCAGGATACCTTCCCCCTCCTGGGTAAAGGCTTTGACAGCCAGGGTAATGGCGAACACGACGCCAGGGGTTTTGACCATCCAGCTCTCCTCCAGCTCCCAGCCAAAATGCTTTAAGAACCAGCTATGCAGCACGTCAAAGTAATCACTTTTCACCTCCGTATATCCGAAGATACCATGGCTGACAGATTGCGTCAGGGCTTCCAGTACCTCGGGAGGAGCCTGAAAGTCCATATCAGCAACCCAAAGAGGGAGTACATCCTCCAGTCTCCCACGCTCCAGGGCAAAGTCATATTTTAAAGAATTTGTGTTCCTGCGGTCAATTATTTTATCGAAATCATAGCTCATCGGCTCGCCTTCCTTTCAGTTTTTGGATCTGCACCGGCATACGGTTAAGCTTACCGGCGCCTCTTCCTAATTAGCAATTGCCTGCTCCAAATCGGCAATCAGGTCATCAATATGCTCGATGCCAACGGAAAGACGGAGGAGAGTGCGGTTAATTCCCTTTGCTTCACGGATGTCCTCGGGAATATCGGCATGTGTCTGAAGCATGGGGTAGGTGATAAGGCTCTCCACGCCGCCCAGGCTTTCGGCATAACTGATCAGCTTTACCTTATTTAATATATTAACAGCTGTTTCCTCTTTGTCAACATGAAAGGAGATCATACTGCCAAAGCCACGGGACTGCCTTTGGTTTGTCTCGTATCCAGGATGTGTAGGGAGGCCGATATAATAGACGGCTGTTACCTTTGGCTGCCTTTCCAGCCAATCAGCCAGCACCAGGGCATTTTTTTGCTGGGCTTCCATACGGACCGGCAGGGTCTTAATTCCGCGGAGGATCAGCCAGCTGTCAAAGGGAGAAAGACCGGCACCCGTTGTCTTAGAGATATAGCGGATCTTTTCAGCCATTGCATCCTCGGCGAGGACAAGCAATCCGGCCAGGGTATCATTGTGCCCTCCCAGGAACTTGGTTCCGCTGTGGAGGACCACGTCAGCACCCAAGGCAATGGGATTTTGGAAATAGGGGGATAGGAAGGTATTATCAACGACCACTAATAATCCATGCTGCTTTGCAAGCTCACTTACCTTACGTAGATCAGTCACATTCATCATTGGGTTTGTCGGGGTCTCCACAAAAACAGCCTTAGTGTTAGGCCGGATATTCTTCCTGATGTCCTCGGATTTTGAGGTATTGATATAGGAAACCTCCAGCCCGTTCTTTATATTAATATTGTCAAAGATCCGGATGGTGCCGCCATAGAGGTCGTCGGAGGCAAGAATATGGTCGCCGGGCTGAAAGGTTTCCATCAGTGCATTTACGGCTGCCATACCGGAGGAAAAGGCAACGGCCTGGGCACCGCCCTCGATGGAGGCCACGATCTGCTCCAGCTGCTCCCTGGTGGGATTCTGGGAACGGGAATAATCATAGCCGGTACTGTTGCCCACGCTTGGATGGGCGAAGGTAGCGGTCTGGTAGATCGGGAAGCTGACCGTGCCCGTGTTGTCGACAGGTTTTTTTTCATTATTGCCATGCAGGCATTTTGTATTAAACTGATAATCCATATTGACCTCCTGTTCATGTGTAGCTTTGTATATACCTATAAATAAAGAATATACAGACCGTATTATTGATATTGCAGATGAAATACCAGTAATTACGGAATAAGCATCAGTGCCTATAAATAGAATAAAGAAATTATACTATTCATATCTAATAAATATGATTAAGAATTATATTATAGATAGGGGTAAATTACAAGTAGTATTATGATTATTATGCCTGTTTCTATTTAGTTTCTCCATTTACAACAGGAAAGCATGGAAGGAAGATAAAAAAATACAAACAAAAGGAAATAAAAATATAACAGGAAAATAAAAAAAGTATTGACAATTGGAAAAATATTCGCTATACTTCAAAACATATTAAACAGATATGATATATATGAAAAATGCAAGGAGGAAAGGTTATGAAGAAAATAGTATCAATTTTATTAGTACTGACATTGGCGGGGGCTCTTTTCACAGGATGCGGTACGAAGGAAGCAAAGAAAATAGTGGTAGGAGCGAGCACAACCCCGCATGCAGAGATCCTGGAACAGGTAAAGCCAATCCTGGAAAAGGAAGGCTATACCCTGGAGGTCATAGAATATTCGGATTATGTCCAGCCCAACCTGGCATTGGACAGCAAGGACCTGGATGCAAATTACTTCCAGCACCAGCCCTATCTGGATCAGTTTAACTCAGAAAATGGCACGGATATCGTATCCGTGGCAGCAATCCACTATGAGCCCTTCGGTATCTATCCTGGAAAAACAAAGACGCTGGAGGAATTAGCTGACGGTGCACAGATTGCAGTACCAAATGACGCCACCAATGAAGCAAGGGCGTTACTGCTGTTAGAGGCACAGGGACTGATCAAGCTTGCGGAGGGTGTAGGCCTGGAAGCAACAAAGAATGATGTCGTAGAAAATCCAAAGGACCTAAAAATTATAGAAATCGAAGCTGCCCAGCTGGCACGTTCCCTGCAGGACGTAGATCTGGCGGTAATTAATGGGAACTACGCTATCCAGGCCGGCCTAAATGTCGCAAAGGATGCAATTGCCGTAGAAGACAAGGGCTCCGTAGCAGCAGATACCTTTGCAAATATCCTTGCAGTTAAGTCCGGTGATGAGGATAGGAAGGATATCCAGGCTGTAGTTAAGGCGCTTCAGAGCGACACAGTAAGAGACTTTATCAATGAGAAATATGAAGGTGAGGTAGTGCCAAAATTCTAAAGCTCAGACTTGTAAATAGAGGGACTAAATAGAAACAGGAGATAAAATTCTTAAAGCAAGTGGATCATTCGGTGGTTCACTTGTTTTATATTATAGGAAGCAAATACGGTTCCCTATAATCGGGATGCACGGCGCAAGTTCAGCGCCTTTTATGAGAAGTTAAAAATACAACTTCTCATAACTTATATTATATATTTGTTTCAAATAGAAGGAAAATGTTATTCCACTAGGGGGCATATTCTGATAGAATAGGAAAAAGGGAGGGTATTATGGTTAATAAAGAGCGGATTATAAAAGAATTTTGCCGCCTGGTATCAATCGATTCCGTATCCTTTAAAGAGCGTGGGATGGCCGATGCCATGATTTTAGCCTTAGAAGAGCTTGGCTTTAAGGTTCAGGAGGACGGGGCAGGTGGATATTACGGTGGTAATTGTGGAAATGTTTATGGTTTTTTGCAAGGAAATGTGGATGGGCCACCACTTCTTTTCTCAGCGCACCTGGATACTGTAGAGCCAGGGCTGGGGAAGACTGCAGTTGTACGGGAGGATGGCACCATTACCAGTGATGGTACCACGGTATTAGGTGCGGATGACCTGTCCGGCTTGGTATCGGTCCTTGAGGCGGTCCGGACCATTAAGGAGCTGGGGCTTCCCCACCGGAGCATTGAGGTATTGTTCCCGATTGCTGAGGAAGTGTATCTTAAGGGGACGGAGGTCTTTGATTTTAGTAAGCTTCAGGCAAAGGAAGCCTATGTGCTCGACCTGGACGGACCCGTTGGCAGGGCGGCAATCCAGGCACCGACCGTGCTTTCTTTTACAGTGAAGATCCTTGGAAAGGCGTCCCATGCGGGCTTTGCCCCGGAACAGGGGATTAATGCCATTGCAGTTGCTGCCCAGGCCATTACAGGGATCAGGCAGGGAAGGGTTGAAGATGGCATGACTGTAAATATCGGCATCATCGAAGGCGGAAAAGCAAGGAATATTGTTTCGGAGGAATGTATCCTGAGGGGAGAGGTCAGGAGCCTGGAGCATGTAAGGGCAGTGGCTGAGATAGGGCGGATCGAAGCAGTGGTCCGTGAGGTTACACAGCAGTACCGGGCAAAGTACGAATTTGAGACATCCATTGGATGCCTTGCCTATGAGATTGCAAAGGACCATCCTGTGGTTACGCGGTTTAAGAAGGCCTGTGAAGAATTAAATTACCCCGTGGAGCTGGTGACTACCTTTGGGGGAAGTGATAACAATAATTTTGTGAAGAATGGAATTACGGGAATCGTCCTGGCCTGTGGAATGAACCAGGTCCATTCCTGCAAGGAATATACGGAGCTGGATGAGCTTATAAAGTGTAGCTCCATCCTGGTCAGCCTGATGACGGACCCTGGGAGGGATGAAGAGTAATCCCACGGATCCCTTTATAAGGCCGGTTATTCTTAGATTAAAGAGATTAAAAGTGGAAGGGCATGATAAGTAAAATGAAAAATCCATTACACTACCAGACGACTGAATATGATTGCGGGCCGACGACTATGCTGAACGCCATCAGCTATTTATTCCACAGGCAGGATATCGCACCTGAAGTAGTAAGAAATATTATGCTTTATAGCCTGGATGGCTACAATAAGGATGGGGAAGCCCATAAGAATGGAACAACGGGGATGGCTATGCTGTTTTTAGCAAATTGGCTGAACCAATTTGGAAGGGTGAAAAAATGGCCGGTCCACTGCAAGGTAATGAATGGTAAGGAAGTCCGCATCAGCCAGAGCAGCCGTATCGCAGAATGCCTCGGACAGGGGGGCGCCGTTGTTGCAAGGGTTATGCTGGGAGTGTGGCACTACGTGCTGCTGACAGGCATAGATGACCAGTATATTTATGTGTTTGATCCTTATTATAGGGTGAAGCCCTTTTATAGAAAAGGAATTGATATTATAAATGATGCCCCTACAAGAATGAACCGCCGGATCCTGCATGATATCATGAACAGCGGGGGTAAGGGTGACTATGCACTCGGCAAGGAGGATGGACGGGAGTGTGTGCTAATGTATAATACGACAACCTGTCTTTCCATGGATAGTATAGAATATTTGATATAAAGTATATTGACAATGTGATGAAAGGAATACTATACTTTGCGTAGGCTAGCTTGTAATTTGTAAGGAGCCTGGCCGGAATACGTTACGAAGGAAGCTTAAAATGGAACAATTTATTAGTATCAGTATCAGCCATAAGACTGCTCCGGTGGAGACCAGGGCATTGTTTTCATTTTCGATAGAAGAACAGGAAAGATTCCTGGGGGGCATTGCGGACAGCGGTGCCCTCCAGGAATGTGTCCTTTTATCGACCTGTAACCGGACAGAGTTGTATTTCCGGGGAAATAACCAGCATGTTTTGGAACTGCAGCAGCGCCTGGCACAGTTTAAGCAGATGGATGTGGAGGCTTTGAGAAAACACTTTCTTATCTATATGGGAGAGAAAGCAATCCATCACTTATTCCAGGTTACCTGCGGCATGGAATCCATGGTGGTTGGGGAGGATGAGATCCTTGGCCAGGTGAAGGAGGCCTATGAAAGGGCACTGAAGCTGGGTACGACAAAGTATCTGCTCAACACCCTGTTCCAGGCTGCAATTACCTGTGCGAAGAAGATAAAGACGGAGACAAGATTATCTAAGACCTCAATCTCAATCGGAACCCTGGTGGCAAATGAGGTCATGAGTTATCAAAAGGAAAGTAAAAAGGTTCTGATTATAGGCGTGTCGGGAAAAATGGGTTCTATTGTAATGAAGAATCTCTATGGAAAACCCGGGATCCGGCTGGTTGGTACAACAAGGAGCCACAACACACCGGAGAGCATCCATGGAAGGTATGAGAAGCTGGAAATCGTTCCTTATCAGGAGCGTTACCGGTACATGGACGAAGCGGATATTATTATCAGTGCTACTACAAGTCCCCATTATACCATTACATACCGTGAGCTTGCTGCAAATATTACAAGCAATAAGGAACGGATTTTTATTGACCTGTCCGTACCGATGGATATAGATAAGGATGTTATAAAGCAGGAGGGAGCCGTTCTTCATGACATGGATTATTATGAGGAGGTTGCAAGGCATAATATCCTGATAAAGGAGCAGGAAGTCATAGAAGCCAGGCGGCTTCTGGAAAAGCATATGGAGGAAACAAGGAAGGAGATAAGCTTCCATGAATTCCTGCCCCAGCTTCCGAAGGTGAAGCAAAGGCTCACCGGACGGTCCTTCGAACATATTTTATATGAATTAAAGGAGAAGGCCAGCCATGAGGAGCTTTCAGGCCTGCTAAAGCTCCTTCAGGAAATGGTTTAGCCAATTGCGGAGCAGTGTAGCCGGAGAAATTAGTTTTTGGAGTTTCATAATCGGCTGGGAGAGAGTTGAGAGGAGGAAGGGATGGCATATTTTCCGTTCTTTGTGGATCTGAAAGAGAAGGAATGCTATATTTTTGGCGGCGGTGCTGTGGCTCTGCGCAAGGTTTTGGCACTCCTTGAATTTGAGGCAAGGGTGACCGTCGTTGCCCCCAAGGTCTGTGATGGGATATGGCAAAGAAGGGAGGAGGTTACGGTGCTGCTCCGGGAATACCAGGAGGAGGATTTGGACCAAGCCTTTTTCGTCATAGCAGCGACGGACAGGGAAGAGGTGAATGCACGGATTTCAAGCGCATGTAAGGAGCGTAAGCTTCTGGTGAATACGGTTGACCAGCCGGAGCATTGCAGCTTCCTGTTTCCTGCCTATATCCGTCAGGGGGATATTACGGTCGGGGTAACCACCTCAGGAAAAAGTCCTGTGATGGCAGGGCGTATTAAAAAGCTGGTTGAAGACCAGATACCGGCATATTACGAAAAGCTGGTCCAGGTGCTGGGCTCCTGCCGGGAAATTGTTAAGCAGCGTATTCCCTCTGAGAAGGTCAGGGCAGGGATTTTTAAGAAGCTGGTTGACCTTGGAGAGGAAAAAGAGGGGAACCTTACGCAGGAAGATATTGAATTGTTAATAAAACAGGAATCTGGTTCTGAATAGAGGATCAAAAACTATGGGGAAAGCCCCACCTGGGGCAGAAAAATCCGCCTCACGGCGGATTAGGGAGGTTAATTTAGGCTTATGCAGCGTGTTGTAAAGATAGGCTCCAGAAAGAGCAAATTAGCAATGGTACAGACAAATTTTATCATGGAGCAGCTGGGCAGGATAGACCCGGGACTGACCTTTGAGGTTATCCCTATCAGCACCGTAGGGGATGAAATCCTGGATAAGCCCTTGCTTTCCTTTGGGGGAAAAGGGGTTTTTGTCGATGCATTTGAGGAAGCATTATTAGAAGGAAGGATTGACCTGGCAGTCCATAGCGCAAAGGATATGACGACAAAGCTTCCCGAAGGACTTGGGATCATTGGGATTCCGGAGCGGGAGGATCCTAGGGATGTATTAGTCAGCGTGGGAAAGGAGCTGGAAGCCGGTAAGGAATGTGTGCTCGGTACCAGCAGCCTCCGCAGGCAGTTCCAGATTAAACAATATTATCAGGCAGAATGCAGGAGCTTACGGGGGAATGTCCCGACGCGGCTGGAGAAGCTAAAGGCTGGAGAATATGATGGAATTATCCTGGCGGCGGCTGGTTTAAAGCGCCTGGGTCTGACCGGGGATAAAGAGCTCCACTTCCATTACCTTCCGACCAGGGACTTTATTCCGGCAGCAGGGCAGGGAATCCTGGCAGTAGAAGGAAGAGTGGGGGACAAATTAGCGGAGCTGGTCAGACAAATTAACGATGTTAATACGGAAATCTGCTTAAAGACGGAGCGTAAGGTATTGGAGCTGATGAATGCAGGCTGCCATGAGGCAATCGGGGTATATTCCAGGATGGAAGCGGGCCGGCTCTGCATTGATGCGGTTTATCAGCAGGGAGACAGGTGCCACCGGGTCCAGGATGGGGATAAGGCCGAAAATTACGTGGAATTAGCGGTCAGGGTTGCCGGAAAGCTGGCATTTACCTGAGATTTACATAGGATTTTGTGAAAAAGGCAGTTTTATTAAATATATAGAAGGAGAAAGCATGGACGGAGTAGGAAAAGTATATCTGGTCGGAGCGGGACCCGGGGATCCGGAGCTTATTACCCAGAAAGGCCTGCGGCTATTACAGACCTGTGATGCTGTGATTTATGACAGGCTGGCATCCATCAATTTGTTAAAATATCTAAAGGAAGACTGCGTGAAAATAAATGTGGGAAAAATCGTAGGACACCATGCGATCAACCAGGAGGAAATTAACCGGATTATTGTGGAGCAGGCAAGGCTGCATAAGCAGGTTGTCCACCTCAAGGGAGGGGATTCCTTTGTCTTCGGGCGCGGCGGCGAAGAGATCCTGACCATGGAGCAGCACGGAATTCCTTATGAAGTAGTGCCGGGAATTACATCCTCCATTGCAGTGCCAACCTACGCCGGAATCCCGGTCACCCACCGCGGAGCGAGCCAGAGCTTCTCTGTTGTTACAGGGCATACGGCGGAAAGGGAAGGAAACCTGCCGGAGGATTTTAAGCATCTGGCGAAGCTGACAGGAACCCTGGTGATCCTCATGGGAGTTAGTAACCTGGAGAAAATTGCGGCAACCCTTATGGAGCATGGAAGGCCTGCTGACACACCGGTAGCGGTGGTGGCGAACGGTACGACGATATGGCAGGAGGAGGCAAGGGGAACCCTGCAGGACATCTGCCTTAAGGTTAAGGAGGCTGACATCAAGGCTCCGGCGGTCATTATTGTCGGTGATGTGGCAGCCTTTCATTTTCAGGCAAAGGAAGAGCTTCCTCTTACCGGTATCAGGATCGGGATCAGCGGTACCCCTAATATTACGGATAAGCTGCAGCAACAGCTGGAAGAACTGGGTGGACAGGTAGAAGTCATCAGCCAGTCAACGCTGCAGGTCTATCAGGATAATATGGCGTTTGATGAAGCTCTAAGGTCCATCGAAAGATATCAATGGCTGGTCTTTACAAGTACAAATGCAGTGGAGGTTTGCTTCCTCAGATGGAAGGAATTGCAGCTGGATCTTCGCAGGCTTGCGAAGCTCCGGTTTGCGGTTGTCGGTAAAGGGACGGAAGCAGCGTTGCTAAAGCAAGGCTTCCAGGCGGATTTTCTACCTTCACAGGCGAATGCGGTGGCTTTGGCAAGGGAGCTGGGAGCCCTGGCAAAGGAGGACGGGGGCAGACTTTTAATTCCCCGTGCCAAGCAGGGATCAGAGGAGCTGGTCAGCATCCTTGGGAAATATTCACTCTGCTTTGATGATATCAAAATCTATGATATCAGGGAAACAGACCGGGAGCTGCTGCCGGACGTAGAGCAGGTGTGTAAGTTTGATTATCTGACCTTTGCCAGCGCCTCAGGAGTCCATGGACTTTTGAAGGGAATGTCAGGGGAAGAGCGGGAGCAGTTAAAAGCTAAGGATATGGTCTGTATCGGTGAAGCGACAAGGCAGGCTTTGGAGGAGTATGGATTTACTAACCTGTTGATGGCTGACGAAGCCAGTGCGTCAGGTATGGTGCAAAGGATTTTAGGGAGTGTATATGAGAAGGGGAAGTGTGAAGAGAAGTTCTAAGGCACCACAAGACGGTGCCTAACAACTTCTATGCTTCACACTGGAAGAATGCAAAAGCAGCATTCTTCCCATTGAATATTTATGCCGCTGAAGCGGCAGATGGAGGTTACTATGAAGAGAATGAGAAGGCTGAGGGTCAGCGAGCCTATGAGAAGGTTAGTCAGGGAAACCAAACTGGAGGCATCCGAGCTGATTTACCCGATCTTTGTAATAGAAGGTGAAAAGATTAAAAATCCTATCGCCTCCATGCCGGGGATCTACCAGTTCTCAGTTGATGAGCTGGACGGGGAACTGGAGCGGGTTCACCGGGCAGGGATTTCAGGTGTCCTCCTATTTGGTATTCCGAAGCATAAGGATCCGCTGGGAAGCGGAGCCTATGATGACCAGGGTGTGACCCAGCAGGCGATCCGCTATATTAAGGGAAAATACCCGGAGCTGTTAGTGATAGCAGATGTCTGTTTATGTGAATATACGGACCACGGACATTGCGGGGTAGTCAGGGACGGGAAGATCATCAATGATGAAACCCTTCCGCTTCTGGCAAAATCATCGGTCAGCCTTGCAAGGGCTGGGGCGGATATCATTGCCCCCTCCGATATGATGGACGGAAGGGTAGGGGTGATCAGAAAGGCCTTGGATGAGCAGGGCTTTGCAGACGTGGCCATCCTTGCATATAGTGCGAAATACGCCTCAGGATATTATTCCCCTTTCCGTGACGCGGCACATTCGGCACCGGGCTTCGGTGACCGGAAGACCTATCAGATGGATCCGGCCAATGTTAAGGAGGCAATTCTTGAGGTGGAAGAGGATCTGATGGAGGGTGCGGATATGGTTATGGTAAAGCCGGCACTTGCCTATCTGGATGTCTTAAAGACCGTGGCGGATCTGGTGGACTGCCCGGTGGCGGCCTATAATGTGAGTGCGGAATATTCCATGGTAAAGGCGGCTGCTTTAAATGGCTGGATTGATGAGAAGAAGATTGTGATGGAAAATATCCTGGCGATTAAGCGGGCAGGTGCAAGAATCATCATCACCTACCATGCCCTTGATGTTGCACAGTGGTTAAAATAGTAGCTATGTGGATGTTCAGGAATTGCATTGTGGGATACTTGGCATTACATAGTGGTTAAAAAAATAGAGGCACCATAGCCGGAAAACCTGGATCAACGGTATGGAAGGCTGCCGCAGTTTTGGGCTTCACAACCGCCCATATGGAATAAATAGAGTGAAAGGGGTAACAGCAAGATGAAGCTGGGAAAATCGGAAAAGCTATACGAAAAAGCATGCGGGCTCATGCCGGGCGGCGTTAACAGCCCGGTCAGGGCCTTCCGCTCCGTCGGTGGCAGCCCCCTGTTCATTGACAGGGCGAAGGGCTCCAGAATCTATGATG
>JARKQP010000679.1 GCA_029974875.1 Mobilitalea sp. | reverse complement strand
GCATTTTTATACCATATAAAAAAATAATTTTGTGCTTTAAGTACAAGAGGAAGTCATACTTCCTATTTCTTCAAACTTATAACAATATGAGTAACAATACTCAAATCAATCAGGTACAAGACAGAAACACTACGATCAAGTCAATGATAATACTGGCGTTACTGTTTTTTATTTTCGGATTGGTATCATGGGTAAACACCATTTTAATACCCTATTTTCAGCTAACACTTCAATTATCTAATTTCCAGTCATATCTGGTCACATTCGCCTTTTATATCGCTTATCTGATCATGGCAATCCCCTCTTCCTTCCTGTTGAATAAGGTGGGTTATAAAAAAGGAATGATGCTTGGATTATGGTGCATGGCGATAGGGGCTTTGTTTTTTGTTCCTGCGGCCTACTGGCGCATTTATCAACTATTTCTTTTAGGATTGTTCCTGTTGGGAGTGGGGTTGGCTATTCTGCAATCTGCCGCCAATCCTTACGTAACCATTGTAGGCCCTATAGAAAGTGCTGCCAAACGGATGAGCATCGTAGGAACTGGCAACAAACTGGCAGGGGTGATTGCTAATCTTATATTTGCGGCCGTCGTTATCCGGGAATCCGACAAGGTCCTTATGCGGGAGATTGAAGCGGGAAATTATACTGGGGCAGCTTTAGAAACGGCTTTAGATACCCTAATAAAGGGGGTAATGACACCTTACCTCATTTTGGCCATTGCCCTGTTCATCTTCGGTATAATTGTCCGTCATTCACCCTTACCTGATCTGGATCCCTCTATAGTAAACAAACGGTCCGAGCAAGATGAAAATTCACGTAAATCCATCTTGCAATATCCTGCACTCATATTAGGAGTGGTGGCGATGTTCTTTCATATAGGGACCCAGATGATTGCGTTGGGAACCAGTATTAAATACGCGGGAACTATGGGAGAGAGCCTTGCCGGACCTGCCCAGAATATCCCCTCTTATACCATGTTACTGACGTTTATCGGCTATTTTTCAGGAATCGCCCTTATCCCCAAATACCTGAAGCAGCGGAATGCCCTCTTAATTTGCGCATCCATCAATCTGGTATTGTCTACAATGATAATAACCACATCAGGGACAGTCCAATTCCTTGGGATCACTTCCGATATTTCCCTTTGGTACTTAGTGATGATGGGATTTCCTAATGCCCTCCTATATGCCGGTATCTGGCCGTTGGCTATCAACGGATTGGGCAAATACACTAATCTGGGTTCCGCATTCCTCGTGATGGCTTTAAGCGGTAGCGCTATCATGCC
>JARKQP010000649.1 GCA_029974875.1 Mobilitalea sp. | reverse complement strand
AAATGATGCTGATATTGATGCTCCCGAAGCATGGACTATTACCCAGGGAAATAATAATATTATAGTGGCTGTAATTGACCAAGGTGTTACACCAAATAATCCTGATTTACCCAATACCCGTCAGGTGCGTTTAAACAATAGTAATTTAGCAGATGGTGATCCAAATAACCCGTCGGCAACTGCTAATAATAATCATGGAAATGCTTGTGCAGGTATTATTGCGGCTACTCGTAATAATGGTGAAGGTATTTCCGGTATAGCACCAAATTGAAGGATAATGCCTATACGAATATGCAATACCGACGAAACAGGGATAGCCGTGGATCGTGTTGCTGCTGCCATTAATTTCGCTCGCCAAAATGGAGCTCATATAATTTCAAACAGTTGGGGTTATGGTTCCACTAACCAAAATCTTCACCCTGCTATTGTAGAAGCTATTAGGACAGCAACTACAACAGGGCGTGGTGGTTTGGGTTGTTTAGTTGTTTTTGCTGCTGGGAATAATGCTCGCCATACTGTTGGTGATACTGGTTTTGTACAATTTCCTGCCAATGTCAATATTCAGGGTGTTTTAACAGTAGGTGCATCTGATAGAGATGATTTTCAAGCAGATTATAGCCCTACAAGTAACCTGATTGATATTGTTGCTCCATCACACAGGGCATATCCTCCTGATGTATACATAAGACAAGGAAGAACAGGTGGTATTGCGGGGGAGACATTTGAAGTATGGACAATTGACATTCCGAATAATACAGGATATAATCCTTATCCTAATAATCCCGATTGGGTACATCCTCCTGCTGCCGGTGAGCAATTACCTGCAGCAGGTATTAATTTTTTATCATATACATCACGAATGGGAGGCACATCAGCAGCCTGTCCACAAGTTGCAGGTGTTGCAGCATTAATGCTATCTATCAATCCAAATTTAACTCAACGGCAAGTTTTTGATATACTTACTGCAACAGCAGATAGAGTTGGTGGATATATTTATACAAATGGCCGAAGCAATGAGTTGGGTTTTGGCAGATTAAATGCATATAAGGCTGTTGCTCAGGCTGTTGCATATGTCTCCGGCCCTGCCATCGTCTGCTCTTCCGGCGGCTCATTTACTGTTAACAATCTTCCAACAGGAGCGACTATTACATGGAGCCAGGGCCCGAATCTCGCTCGTACCTCCGCCCAGGGCTCCAATCCCTGTATTTTTTCTTCCACCGGCTCAGGCAGCAGTTGGATAAGAGCCACGCTGGTCAAGGGCAGCAACACTATTACACTTCCAGATAAAGTTGTATGGTCGGGCACCCCTGTGATCAGCTATATTTCCGGACCAACATATACACCGAATAACCAGTGGGCCACTTATTACGCTATTCCGAACAACCCCGCGATGGGAGTCACTGATTATAACTGGATCCTAAACCCACTGAACGGCAATTCGGTGTATGATTACGGTTGGACAGCCGATATTGCCTTTTACAATTCAGGCTTTTACCAGGTTGTGTCCAGGGGACAGAATACATGCGGATGGGGAGATTATACCGTGACAGGTATTGAAGTTTATGATTCCAAGGGTATGTCGATTTACCCGAACCCTGCCTCCGGTGAAGTCACCATTGAAATCCAAAGCTCGGGTGATAATGAGTTGACCGCAACAGTATGGGAACTGGAAATATATACCCCGGGCATGATACTGAAAGAGAAAAAGACCAGTCTGAAAGACAATAAAACAATCATAAATACCTCCGGCTGGCAGGAAGGGATTTACATGCTGAGAGTAAAA
>JARKQP010000645.1 GCA_029974875.1 Mobilitalea sp. | reverse complement strand
CAAAGCTTAAGGGCAGCAAGGATTCCAAGGAATAAATCGTATAATCCTCTTCCGATCTTGCCAATATAACCAGGAAGGCCTTGGGATCAACAAATTCCCGGAGCACCTGCCGGCACACTCCGCATGGAGGGCAAAAATCAGCGATAACCCCGCTGCTTCCTCCAACAACCGCGATAGCCGCAAATTCTCTTTCCCCTTCACTGATTGCCTTAAAAAGGGCTGTACGCTCCGCACAGTTTGTAGGTCCGTAGGCTGCATTTTCAATATTGCAGCCGATATAAACCTTCTCTTTTTTCGTAAGAAGTGCTGCTCCTACATGTAAGTCGGAATAGGGGGCATACGCATTCTTCATGCCATCAATGGCAGACCGGATCAGGTTCTTAACTACCGACCTGGTTACTACGTCACTTTGAAAAAGCAATTCTCCTTTTTCCTGGGGTATCAGGCTGTTCTTCTGAATATTCTCCTGTTGTTCATTGCCATGTTCACTCATATCCAAAACCTCCCTGAAAATATAAGAATTAATATCCTGAGCCTTCCTGATTTTTCGCAAGCTTAACAATCCTGCTGGTGCCAAGCCTTGCAGCACCGAGTTCAATAAACCTCTTTGCATCATCAAAGGAGGAGATCCCTCCTGCAGCTTTAATCCGGACATTTTGGCCCACGTGCTCCGCAAATAAAGCCACGTCCCCAAAGGTAGCTCCTGAGGTGGAGAAGCCCGTAGATGTCTTTATAAAATCCGCCCCGGCGGCCGTTACAATTTCACACATCTTAATTTTTTCTTCCTCAGTTAAAAGGCAGGTTTCAATAATCACCTTCAATATCCGGTCGCCGCAGGCTGCCTTTAATTCCTGGATCTCCTCTTTGATTAAATCATACTTCCGGTCCTTTAGCATGCCGATATTGATTACCATATCTATCTCATCGGCGCCATTTGCTATGGCATCCTTCGTCTCAAAGACCTTGACCGCAGTAGTATTATAACCGTTAGGGAAACCGATTACGGTACATACTGCCATCCTATCCTGGGCATACTCCTTCGCCT
>JARKQP010000640.1 GCA_029974875.1 Mobilitalea sp. | reverse complement strand
ACAAGGATGGTCAAGCCCGGCCAGCATGGAAAGGAGGGTCGATTTTCCTGAGCCGCTTGGGCCAACAATTGCATAGAGCTTCCCCATTTCAAAGCTACAGCTTACCTGATTCACCACTGGTGTATCAGAGTTCCGGTATCTGTAGGTGACCTTTTCCAGAATCAATTTCGACATAACTAATTCCCCCTATTCTTTTTCCTGAAGTAAATTAAGTACCTTCCGGTTGGCTGTAATAACTGAGCAGATAAAGCTGCCTGCAAAGCATGCTACAAAGTACATGGCAGCAATAAAATACAATTTTACTAATATCCCGCTGACCGCCGGTGTACCATTGTAAAGTAACAGTCCGATTGCCCCCAGTATAAGACCTGCAATACAAAGGAGTACCTGTTCTAGCATTAAAATTATGCAGGTCCTTTGTCTGGAGGTACCAAGTATCCTCAGGATGGCTGCCTCTTTTGAGGAATGTAATATGATCAGGCCGCAGACAAGGCCTTCTATCAGCACTGCTACCGTTAAGACTACCGGCAATAGTTTTTCAAAAAGTGACAGTGCTTTTAATAAATTGTCAATTTTACTTGTATCCATGGTAAAAGCGACGCGGTTTGACGAATATTCTTTTGTGCTTATTCCATCCATTCCTTCAACATAGCTGCGGAATTCATGTGCACGTAAATTATCAGCAAGCGTAAACTCAGCAAGGTCAAGGGATACCTCTTGTCCAAATATTGGAGCTGCGTTCAGTGTCCCTGGTGAAAAAACCATCCCCCCATACTTGCCTGATGGAGTTTTGACAGTCCCCACTATCGTATAATAGGATCCCTGGCGTAATAACTCCTTTTTTATTTCATCATTACCCAGCTCAAGTATTTTTTCATCCGGTAATACATTATCAGGATGTGTATTTTTATACTTATTAATATAAACCAGCTTCAGACTATTTAAGGTACCTGGAGCAGTAACATGGACCTGATCCCCAAGCTTTAGTCCGCTTTCTCCCAACAGCCGGTCACCGACAATACAGGTCTTACCAAACTCCTCCATGCAGGCTTCATCATATCCTTCGGCATAAGTTATCCCTATTTCTTCGCCTGTATAACCGGCGATATCGTTTGTTACAGCCCAGTCAACCTTCGAATAATTGAAATCCGCATCATCTGTATATTCGTAATAGGGATTTATTACATAACCCGTTTTCATAACATTAATTACAGACAAAAGTGGTAACCCGTTAATGAATGTGGCTTTTATATCCGGGCTGTTACATAAATTAATATAAGACAGGCGCATGGCCTCGAACTGGCCGACAGCCCCGAACAGTAAAGCGGACAGCAATATTGACAGGACCGATTTTCCGGCTGACCTGCGTATGTGCTTTGCTATATAACGTAATACAAATCCCTTATGTCTGTTATATCTTATGTTAAGATTGACTTTGTTAAGATTGACTTCAGAACCATTTTGTATCGCGGTATTTAAGACTTGGGAATCAATGGTATTATTTATTGGAGCATTACTTATTGGAGTATCATTTATTGGAATGTCATTTATTGGAATATCATTTATTGGAACATTAACACCGGAATTGTCATCATTAACCTCCATTACTTCTTCACTTTGCTCCGGCTTTTTGCTGCGGGCCTGTTTCGTCTGGTTATCCTGCAGAAGCATAAGCGGGGGAATGGTGCTAATTCTCCATATCCTATACAATGCTAAGGCTAGCACAAGCAATATCTCACCCAGAATACATCCGGCAGCTACCGTTATTGGTATTGATGTGCTGACAGCATGGTCCGGTATTTTTGAAAAGGTGCTGTTTGGGGAAAAGGTATTCGTTGTATAAACCCATGCTGCGCAGCTGCCCACGAGCACAGCCGATACAGTTAACAGCATGAACGGCAGGAGGAGAGCCCTGACTGCCTCTTTTCTGGTTGTACCTAGCGCCCTCATTATTGCATATTCTTTTTTCTTCCTTCCAATAAAGAGATATACGATAAGCCCTGTTGATGCGATTACTGCGACAGATAATGCGGCAATGGCAATCCGCGATAATTTCATTGACGTCTTGTATTTGTCAACGATATCCGGCCAGCCATCATCGTGGAATATTATCTTCAGCCCCATTTCCTCTAATCTGAGGGTTTCATTTTTAATACTCTCCAGGAAAGCCGGTATATCCCATGCATCATCCACTGTAAAACTGAATTCACCCGGTGAAAACATATGGTTGTCCAGCTTACCTTCATCCAGCGGAAGCAGTGATGTGGGGACAAAAACTGTGTTGATCGAGTAGCCCCAGTTGGGCTTACTTAACTGGTTCCTCTTACTGTCGGTGTCCATATAGATACCAACGATCTCAAGCTCTTCCACCTTCTCTGGAGTTGAATACCTTTCACTTGTTGCTGCCACTGCCCCGAGACCCCTATACTGTCCGAAGAGCTCTGTACCAAGCTTTAGGATTATCTTATCCCCTAAATTGAGCTTATTGCTGGAGGCAAAATCACTGCTTACTACACAGACGTTAGCCCCCTGGCCGCTGTCTTCCTCCGTAAGTCCACGTCCACTTGCTATTGTCATATTCCCTTCAGCGAAACGCATAATGGCGGACATATCATCGGTGTAAACAACATCAAAGGTATGTAGATCAGAGTTAGTAAGCTCTATTAGTTCATTGAGCGGCGTAAACTGATCAGTTGCAAGATAGTTTTCAGGCTGGCCTTTCACCGGTTGGACCGCTTCGCACCACCGGTTTGTCAAAATATCGCCAAGATATAACCGCATTGTATCAGATAGGGGTTCATAGCGCCCGATAAATACATACCGGTCGCCTAAGGTAAGATTTTTAATATATTCGGTATCATATATATAGCTGTTGTCATATACTGCAGTCACTCTAGAATTGATCATTATGCTACTAATACCTTGTTCTATTCTATTTGGGAAGGAATGAACTTTAAGTCTTTCATTCTCGATTGACCATGGAAGATTCCCTGCCAGCAAAGTAGACCCTTCCAGTATTAAATCATTATACTTACCTTCCACATATTTTTTCCCATACTCAACCTCAGACAATGTAGCCTCTATAATAAAGCGTGCTGTATAGTTATAGTAGTCCCCTCCCTCGTCCATTCTATAATACTTGTCAGAAACACCTGGTGTCATATAGCGGGTACTTAATGATGAGATATATGGGAGTTCGGATAAGGAACTGACTTGTTCCTGTGATAATGGTTGGTACCCTAAAAAATTAGAATCCTTCCCCAGCAGATGAGAATCTTCGTACACGTAGGCTGGCCAAGTAGGATTTGTCTCAGAAGCTGGTGAAATCTCTGCAGAGCCAACGCCACGGTATTCCTTAGCAGAGCTTTCGATTTCTTTGCTTGTAATTGCATACTCTCCAACCCGTGAAAAGAGCACAAACGTCACAGCAGATAACAGCAAAAAGGTGAGGAACGTTTTGAATGGCGTGCGAAAAAGTGTTTTAATTAACTGTAAAGATCTCATTCTATACACTCCTTTAGTATACTTAAGCTTGGCAACAGCCTGTTTTATATCCATGTATTTGTGCCACAGGCCGTGGCACTTTATGCTGTTTGTATTCGCTTAGCCATCTGATACAATTAATGTACAAGCCTACTCATTAATGTCTGTTTTTTAATCATAAATATATACTACATCAAATTACATAATATTTCCATAACCATTTTGTAAATATTTGAGATACCAATTTTGTCCACTCAACCCTACCCCTTTTTAAGCCACGGATATATTTCCATGAACGCAAATAAGGGCTTCAAAGTACCGAAACCTCCTCTCACCCGGAACGTTCCGATCCCTTGAAAGCCCTTATCTCCAAGCACTTTCCAGCTTTCCTTATTTATCCACCCGACGCATCAATACTACTGTTCCAATATGTGTTGTTGCTGTAATAATGATGACTATTGAACCCATTTCCCCTTTAGCGTTTGGTTTTGGTCTTTCATATTCCATAGTATAACTTCGCCTTATGCACTTCCCGCTCTGATGACATGTAGTCTTAATTGCTTCACCAAATAATTAATCAACAAGGTCATTTTGGAATCTTGAAAGATGCTCGTAAGGAAGAATAAGTCTTCCCCGGTATAGGCCACAACCATCGTTAATAAGTGAATTATCCACTGCTGAAAACATATTTACATCCAACTTCGACAATTCAAGCTGCTGCAACATGATACCTCTTTCATAAGCATCATCAAAATAAATATTTTCTCCTTTTGGAATTGCATCCCGTTTAGCTCTTTCTCTTTCCTGCCGTTTTTCGTAACCTAAATGATTAGCAGGACCAATTTCAGCAAAATCATCCATTTCTTTTGTACGAAGTTGTACTTCCACATAACAACGTGCAATGTTATCATAAAATGTTATATGCAGCGAGCGATAGCCATTAGACTCTGGATTTACAACATAATCTCTATAATATGGGCTTACGCTCTCCCTTAACAAAGGCGATTTTTTCTGCCCCTTAAAAGAAGCTACTTCTGCGGTAAACCCGCGTTCCTCCATGAAACCAAGCAGCTGGTTGGCAACATCATATAGATATTTATTTTCTTCATCCGCGCAAATCTCACCTTCTTTCAGATGACATTTGGGAAGAGAAATCACGATTCTGTATGCAATCAGGTCCCGAAAACAGCTTAAATAGTTTTTCAGTTCAGGAAGAGACGGGTAATTGCCGTGTTTAATATAATACTCGTAAATATATTCCACAATG
>JARKQP010000634.1 GCA_029974875.1 Mobilitalea sp. | reverse complement strand
TTTTACTGTGCTGTCTTCCGTAATTTGGGTTTCACCTTTTACTACCGAAAACCACCCCAGAAAATCGTAGCCTAGCCTGGTGGGAGAGGGTAGTGTGCCATATATATCACCGTAGCTGACAGTTTTTGGGCTGTAACGGCTGGTTCCCCCATTCAGGTCAAAGGATATCCGTATTGTTTTTAGCTTCCATCTGGCATATAAGGTATGATCAGAAGTGGCTTTAACCACCGCATTATCTTTTATCCATGTGCCACCGGCCTGCTCCGTATACCATCCCAGGAAATCATGGCCGGTTCTCAGCGGTGCAGGCAGTGTCCCATAGGTATTGGCATAATAGACCTTCCTGGGTGAGGCAGATGTATATCCCCCATTTACATCAAAGGTTATGGTTACTCCGATGCCGGTCCATTGTGCATAAAGGGTCTGTGTTCCATAAATTCTTGCTACCGTGCCTGCGGATATCTTTGTACCGCCAGTCGGTTCAGTATACCATCCGTTGAAGGTATAGTTTATCCTTTCAGGAGTTGGAAGGCTGCCATAGGCACTTCCATGAGTAACGTCTATTGTAGGGATCGATACTGTTCCTCCAGTGGCATTAAAATTTACCGTGTATGTATTGCCGGCCCAGTGTGCATAAAATGTAGCAGCACTGGTAGCCGTATTTGTATCTGAACCAGTGATCTGGCTTCCTCCGCTGGATGATGTGTACCAGCCGGTGAAGGAATAGCCTTCCCTGGAAGCCTCGGGCAGCTGTCCATATTGGCTTCCATAGGCAAGAGTAACCTCATAGGAGGTATCCTTTTCACCGTTTGCTATTACATCCCCGCCGTTTCCGTTAAATGTAATAACCGGCTGTCTTACTGTCCAATGTGCATACAGGGTCTGGTCCGCCTTTAACCGCACGGTATCCTTTGAGGTTACTTCATCGTGTCCCCCAAGTGCCGTATACCAGCCATCAAAAATATATCCTGTCCTGCTGGGAGTTGGCAGGATTCCATATTTTACGCCATAATTAACCTCCTTCTCCTTCGTTGATGAAGTCCCGCCGTTGGCGTCAAAGGTTACCTTATAGTGATTCCCTGTCCAATGTGCATACAGTATGTCATCGGATAATAGGTTCACTGTGGAGGAGGGCTTGACCTCCGTGCCATTAATAGGATGAGTATACCAACCATCAAAGGTATAATTCTCTAATGTAGGAAAGGGTAATTCCGCATATGTCCCCCCATAGGAAACCCGGAAGCTTGTCTTCGGCAGGACAGCTCCGCCTCCTACTAGATGTACCACCTGTTCATTGGCTTTCCAATGTGCATAGAGGTTGTCATGGAAGGGATCGCTAGAGACCCTGTCAGCCGATGTAACCTGTGTGCCGCCTGGTGCCGGTGCAGTGAACCATCCCTGAAAAATGTATCCCTTCCTTGTTGGTATGGACAAAGTGCCGTATAAATTACCTAATTTAATTGATCCACTGGCGGTAGGCAGACTTCCCCCTTCTGCATTGTAAAAGATAGCATACAGTGGCCTGCGCCACTGGGCATATAAGGTATAGTTTACAGTCTGTGGTACCATACCCCATGCGCGGGTATCAGAACCTTGGATATACCAGCTGTCAAACCAGTAGAACTCCCTTTCAGGGGACGGTAAGTCCGTATACGGTTCTCCATAATGCAGCGTCATTTTGGGTGTGCTGACCGTCCCCCCCTTAGGGTCTAAGGTTACCTCAACCGCTTTCCCCTGCCACCTGGCATATAGCATGGTTGAAGACGTAATTGTAACTGTTTGGCTTGGGGTAATTGATTGCCCCCCGGCAGGCTCTGTATACCAGCCCTGGAAGGAGAAATTCTCTAAAGTGGGCTCCGGTAAAGCTCCGTAGGGCATACCATAGCTTACCCTTTTGTTGGATTCTCCCACCGTGCTCCCATTCCCATTAAAATAAATTGTAACCTCGATCGGTTTCCAATGTGCATAAAGGGAATGATTGTTCTGGGAAGCAACAATGGATGTTTCCGTAATCCTGTTGCCCTCATTTTCAGAGGTATACCATCCCCCGAAGGTATATCCTTCCAGAATAGGAGTTGGCAGGGTACCGTAGGCTTTACCCGGAATCACGGTTTTTGATGATTCGGATATAGTCCCCCCACCGGTGGCAAGGGTCACTATGACACTGTCCGTACTTTCCTGCAAGGAGGTGCTTTCGTTTAAGGCGGTGTTACCGACAGATAAATTTGTTACCGTGTTGGCAGCAGTTACCGTTGCTGTTGCAGTAATACCTGTTAATTCTTGGCTTATAACCAATACTGTCACTAATAATATTGATAACAGCCTGTGCATTTTTTTCATTCTTCTGTCCTTCCTTTCTACTTGGCATAAACTCATAACCCACCCTGAGTTTTAGTATCAAAATAAAACTTAGATGCCTCCTTTTCATAAAAAATTAATATTTTCTACCAATATGTTCCTAAATAAAACGCCGGATCCTGTAAGATTTTACCTTTTCCAACAGGTCTGGCTATTGTACCACATTATTCTTACATATAAGAGCTAATGTCATAAAATGCAGGTTTAATGTAGTAATTGGTAAATTATTGGGGATTTTACAGATTTCTACATGAATTTCCAGGGAATATAATATGGGGAAGGGCTTAGGAAAGAGAATTAAGCACATGATATAGAGCAAGGAGCCAGTGCCTATTGCCATAAAAAAATTGTCAGCAATAACACACTTTTGGTATGGTGACTGGCACCGATATTGTTAAACCGGCCATGTTCGAAACCAAGCAGTAAAAAACTAATAAAGCCGAACATATATTTTAAGAAAGTT
>JARKQP010000626.1 GCA_029974875.1 Mobilitalea sp. | reverse complement strand
GGCCTTTCAGTCGTTGGTTTCTACCCTCGCTCTTACAGGAATAGTTCTGCTGGGGATCTTTATGACTCTGCTGGTGTCCAAAATTCTTTCCAGAACCATTCTCAAGGGTTTTCCATCTTCCTTTACACTTGAATTACCGCCATACCGGAGGCCTCAAGTGGGTAGAATCATTGTCCGTTCCATCTTTGACAGGACACTTTTCGTGCTTGGCCGTACGGTATTGGTTGCTGCTCCTGCAGGCTTAATCATATGGATCATGGCCAATATAAATATCGGTGATATAAGCCTGCTCACATATGCTGCCGGCTTCCTTGACCCTTTCGGCAAGCTGCTGGGGATGGATGGATATATTATCATGGCCTTTATCCTCGGTTTGCCTGCCAATGAAATAGTCATTCCCATTATGGTCATGAGCTATATGGCATCAGGCTCCATGCTGGAATTAGACAGCCTGGACCAATTAAGGCAGCTTTTTGTATCCCATGGCTGGACCTGGCTTACCGGAGTATGTGTAATGTTATTCTCTCTCATGCATTTTCCTTGTGGAACTACCTTATGGACTATCCGAAAGGAAACCCAAAGCTTGAAATGGACCCTTGCTTCCTTTGCAATACCTACGGCGGCAGGCATTATTGTATGCTTTATTGTGGCGAGTGCTGCGCGGTTGCTGGGCTTAGTTTGATAATTGCCGGCAAGGGGCTGTTCAAATGCATAAACAGCCCCTTGCTGACTTTACTCTTCAGAAAACATCATGGAATCTATAAAATAGTCGTTGAATTCCTTGCATGCGGACAGCTCCACATACTTAATCCTTTTCTTGATCTCTTCGGCCTTTCTAAGGCTTTCCTTTGAAAGCAGCACCTCTATGGCGCCTGTGCCTGCCGCATTTCCTATGGTTTCCACCCTGCCTGCCAGCTCTGATGGAATAAGGCCGATGTTTAATGCACTGTCGACATTTATATAGGTTCCGAAGCCACCGGCAAGGTATACCTTTTCGATATCATTGAGGCTTATATCCGCTCTTTTTGCCAGTACCTTTATGCCTGCGGCTATGGCAGCCTTTGCATTTTGGAGCTCACGGATATCCTTCTGTGTGATTGCTATGTCCTTCTGATTCCCGGTACTATCGGAGCTTGCTATCAAAAACGAGTTGATTCCATCGGTTTTCATGATTCTGCTCCCCATGTCCGGATCAAATTCCGGCCTGTCGTCCAGGTCGGACTCAAGCCTTCCGGTTTCATCGATAATTCCTGCTCTGAAAAGCTCGGAAACAATGTCTACAAGGCCGGTACCGCAAATACCTATGGGCTTTTCCCTCCCTATGGTGGTATAGCTTATTGACCTTTCTACCTTGAATCTATCGATTGCACCATTTATTCCACCAATGCCGTTTCGGATATTTGCACCCTCAAAAGCAGGGCCGGCAGCAGCGGAGCACGAGTGCAGCCACTTTCCGTTGCCCAGCACAATTTCACCATTGGTACCGAAATCTATCAGCAGGGATATCTTTTCATCTTCATACATTCTGCTTGCCAGAACTGCGGCTACGGTATCGGCGCCTATATATGCGGCCACACAGGGAATCACTGTAGCAATGGCACCCGGATTTACCCTTATTCCCAAGTTAAAAGCATTTATGGAGAACTTTTGGGTGGAAACGGGTATGAACGGCGAAGCGGCGATATTCCTGGCAGACAGGTTCAGCAAAAAATGAACCATGGTTGTGTTGCCTACGAAAGTAATTTCATAGATATCAGTGGAAAGAATGCCCGCTTTTTCTGCCAAACTGCTGATTGCCTTGTTTATTCCGCCGGTTATTGTTCTATGCATCTCATCCTGTCCGGCTTTGGACTCAAAGGTATGTTTGATTCTTGAAATTACATCCGCTCCGAAAATTTTCTGAGGATTGAGGCAGGAATAGGTTGCAAGTCTTACGCCTGTACGAAGGTCCATAAGGTAGGCTGCAATGGTAGTTGTACCTATATCTACGGCTACACCGTATATTTTGGAGGTTGTGTCCTGCGGTTCGACCCCTATCAGAATATTATCATGATAAACCAAAGTGATCTTATAATTATCCTGCCTTAAAACATCAGGCAGGTATCTTATGATATCCAAAGAGGCTATTTCACCGCCGGAAGTGAATTCTGCCAGTCTTTCCGCATCCGTCCTTTGATCCTCAAGGGAGGGGGGAGATAGCTCTACAAACTTTTTTGTTATGGATGAAGACAGTTCTATGTGCCCTTGCTTGCCTTCAGTTACTACCTTTGCCTCAAAACCGCTATTGCCGAGGTGAAGCTCCAAATCCGACCGGACAGTAATATTGCATGCAAGCCTGTAGCCTTCAGACAGGGCCTTATTGCCCAGCAATTTGAGTTCTGTGGAGGAAGGTTCCGAAATATTGCCTTCCGCTATTTTTATGTAGCATTTGCCGCACTTGCCCTGGCCGTTGCAGGGGGTGTACATCTCAAAATTGTTTTCCAGCAGGAACTGGAGGAGATTTGTACCCTCGGCGGCAGAATATTCAAATGTCTGAGAGTTGTTGCTTATCCTGATTTTATAATTCATAAAAACCTCCTGTGGTATTATTCCTGTGGAACGTATTGCTCTATGGTTGCAGCCTCAAAGGTACCCATCCGGCGGTAGGCTGCAAAGGCTGCGTCAAAAACTTGAAAACCGAGGGCTGCACCTGTGCCTTCACCGAGCCTCATATCGAGATTCAGCATGGGCTCCATACCAAGGGCATCCATGATTATTAGGTTTCCGGGCTCGGCTGAACCATGTGAAGTAAAAATGAAGTCCTTTACCTCGGGTTTTATCTTTACGGCAGCAAGTGCAGCAGTTGCAGATATGAATCCGTCTATAAGAATAGGAATTCTGCAGATGGCAGCCCCCAGAAAACATCCTGCCAGCCCCGCTATATCAAAGCCTCCGACTTTAGCCAGCACATCTATGGGGTCTGCCGGGTTAGGCCGGTTAACTTCAATAGCTCTTCTTACCACATCAATTTTATTCAGGTAGGCTTCGGTGGATAGTCCTGACCCTCTTCCAACCATTTCTTTTGGAGAGGCACCTGTGAGAACGGCAGAGACTGCACTGCTGGTGGTAGTGTTTCCGATTCCCATTTCTCCGGTGCCCAGAAGGTTTATACCCCGTGACTTAAGCTCCTTTACTATCTCAATACCCGTATTTACGGCCAGCTCTGCTTCCTCTCTGGTCATAGCAGGACCCTTTGCCATATTCCAGGTGCCATTTCTTATTTTTTTGTTGATTATCATTTCCTCTTGGATTTCATCGTCCACACCCATGTCTACAATCACCAATTCGGCATTTGTCAGCTTGGAGAAAACGCATACGCCCGTAATACCCTTTGTGAAATTTCTTGTCACTGTGGCTGTCACGCTCTTGGGACAGGAACTGACTCCTTCCTCCACCACTCCGTTATCTGCGCACATGATAACTATGGCCTTTTTATCAACGGAGGGGTCTGGGCTGCAGGCAATGCCTGCCACTCTTTTCACTATGGCTTCAAGCTTGCCAAGGCTGCCAAGGGGTTTGGTCAGATTGTCAAGCCTTCTTTGCACACGCTCCATGACATCCTGGTTCAGATTGAAAATCCTGTCTAATTTATTGTAAAGCATTTATATTACACCTCGTATCCTGTCTTCTTTATATTCATTGTAGTATATTTTGTATAAAGATTATATAAAGGGCTTAGGGTTTTTTGTAAATTTTATTCATATTTCAATATATTTGAATCATGGCTTTGAATGACCCTTTTACCTGGAGGAACCACCAGTACCTCCTTGTCGTTGAAGTTTCCGTTGAGCATTCGTTCCAGAAGGCCGTGGCTTCCCTTGAATTCTAAAAGCCTCCAATTCAGAAAATCCGCACTGCCCCTGGTGAAATTGCGGTAGGAATCCATGTTGGGCAGGCAGTCCCAGCTTATGAAGCCGGCATTTTTGTATTCCTTCATCCAATTCTGCTCCATTTCCATAAGAAATTCGGCATTGTCTTCTCCATATTTTTCCGTATACTCCTGAAGCAGTACCTTATACTTGGTTTCACTGGGCTGCCAGCCTCTTTCTATCCAGCCTGCGGAGAACCAATATGTTCCCGGGTTATAGTTAAAATATTCATTATATGCTTCCTTTGAGCCTAAAAGCAAGGTGATACAATCATGAGCCCTGGGTACAACCATAGGGATTCTTTCGCTGCATACGCCTGCAACCCCATTGCTGCAAAGCCCGTACCCTACAATGATATAGTCGTATTGAGGAACTGTATTATAGTAATTGTAGGGAAAGCCTTCATTAGCTTTATTTATCTCATTCTGAAGCATTCTCCTCAATTTATCGGGTGTGTCATGGAGGCCCTGGTTTAAAAAAGTTATATCCACGTAGCAGGAGGATTGGCTGCTGAGATACGAAAGCTCTCTATTTAGAACATCGCAGGCAATTACTTTAA
>JARKQP010000614.1 GCA_029974875.1 Mobilitalea sp. | reverse complement strand
GAGCGGATTCCCATATCAATATAGGCGCTCCAGCATACTGGCTCCAATTCATATTTATCCAATAAGTCTTTCAGCTCATAGATCCATTCATCCGAAAGATATGGATATTCCGGTGCCATTTGGGCTGGAATAATTTCCACTCCCTTATAGCCCATGTCCCTTGCTTTTCTTAATACGCCTTCCAGATCCAGCTTTTCATGGATGTATTCCGTGGAAAAGCTATACAGCGTGATTCCAAATTTAATATCACTCATTGTTTTACACCCGCGCCTTTCAATTTCGTTTTTTGAAAATCGGACAGGCATGAATAAATAAGGTTGAAGGCTTCTAATTCAACCTTACACCGTGCCTTTCGATTTTGGTTTTATAACATTGGACAGTCCCGGATAACAAGGCTGAAGGTTCTTATTCCAACCTTATTCCAGCCTTATTCCCGATCCTTTGGTTTTATTTTTAACCATGGGTTATTCTGCAATTAAGGTCTCAGTAACATCACTGTCCAGTACCAGATATTCGCCAAAATAGCCGGTGTAGGGAATGCGGTGCTTCATAAAGGCATTCACCATATGTTTACCACTGCTGATGCCCCCTGCCTTCCTAACCTGTATGGTAGCTTTATCACGAACAAACCAGTATTCCTTAAAGCAGTCCTTAAGCTCATCCAGTAGAAACTGCTTATTATTTAAGCAGAAATAAACATCCTCCTTCGGTATCTCTACCCCGTCTATACAAAAGCTTAGCGCTTCGATACAGCTCAAAAAGGTTCCCCTGTAGGAAGGGTATTTGACCTTGAACTCGTATCCTATTACCACATCCTGAACGGTTATATTTTTGATCTCATCGTTACAGATAAATATTTTGTTATATGCCTGAAAATCCATATTCCAACCTTTCCTGCCGCCCCTGGCAGCATATATTATATATTTAAAGCTTTTTTGTTTCCCGCCCCAAAAACGGCCGAATTGAATAACAATTCGGCCATTTCTTTCATGTTATCCATGATTATGTCCATGTCTCACATACAGCACAAAAGCCCATGAAGATACCGGCATGGACCCGGCCCCTCTTCATCCATTAATTTTACTCCTTTTAGCCTTCCTTAATTCTCATAATAATACTATAGCTAACTCTCTTTTTTAATTCATCCTCATCTTAGTCCAGTCACTGTCAAAAACCTATAATATTATTTAATTTTTTCTCATTTTTCTATTCAATAATGCTAATAATATTAAGATTTTATAATTTATATGAACCTTTTTTAGCTATATTAAAAATTGTTCCTGCACCATTATCCCTAACAGATTCATAAACAGCATGATTAGCCCTTCCTATGGAGTGACTATATAGACCGGCTATATTAGTCCAACTGCAGGGACTAACTTATAGACCATCTGCAGACCATCTACGTGAGCTGATTAATTAATATAGTTCGTCGCGATCCGGCCAAAGGGAACTTCCCTTGCCTGTACCGGTGCAGCAGGATATCCAAGTATTACTCCTGAAACTGGTGTGAAGCCTTCCGGAAGCTCTAATTCCTTCAGTAGCTCCTGATCTGCATTCAGGGCGGCAATACATCCATAGATATATACACTCCCAACGCCAAGCTCCGTTGCTGCCAGACTCATATTCTCAATCACACAGCCTGCATTTGCATAAGCTACCGGATTAACTGCATTGCTGGATACAACAATAAAGGTTGGCGCCCCGTAGAGGGGGTTTGCCTCCGGCTTCTGGACAAACTCTGCCGCCGAGATACGGAACCTCTTAAGGAAATCCGCATTCTGTACCACAGTAAAATGCATTGATTCAAATTTGGCTCCTCCAATCGGTGCGGCATAGCCTGCCTGCAGGATTGTCTTCAGCTCGCTCTCTTTGATCTGTTCCTCTGTAAATGCACGGACTGACTGCCGTTTCAAAATTGTGTTCATTGTCTCCATCACGGTTCTCCTCCTATCTTCCAATTAATCTGCTTAACATCTCATGATGTCTTCTTACCTGCTCTACCTCATCAATCAGCTTATCCTCGCCCGCATCCTGGCAGTATCTCTGACCTTCGAATTCAGAATTAATATAGCCGTTAAAGCCGCATTCCTTCAGGTATTTGATCGGTGTCGCATAATCAATGGCCTTATCCTCATACTGACCCGGTTTTCCGTCCACCTCCGTCATATGATAGAACTTTCCATGGATGCTTACGATATAAGGAACGATATCCTTAATGTCCTCCGGCTTTGCACAGGATTCCTTAATTAAGAGGGCTCCCAGCGTCATGGCGTTCAGTCCATGGCCCGGATATTTCCCATCCAGCAGCCTGATGACCTCATCCGTATTGGCTCCCACGCCCTGCTCCAGAATGAAATCAACCATCTCCGGATTATAATGGCGCTTAAAGTAATCAATGGCAAGATCCGTTGGCGAGTGCTGGAAGATTCCAAAGTCAGGAACCAATCCGACATGCTTCGTTCCGGTCCTCTCAACCAGCTCAATAATCTGGTCCACCATTCTTGGATCCAGGATCGGATCCTTTACTGATTGCTTTTGTCCCGGCTTGATGGGCAGCGGGAAATGGATTTCCTTACCGATTCTGACATTGTACTTCTCTGCGGTCGGAATTGCCATCTCAATGACCTCAGTAGGCACCAGGCACAGGCATCTGACATTTTCAAAGCCCATTCTGGCCGCAATCTTGATGTCATTCTTTAAACGCTCTGCCGCTTCTGCGTGAGTCATAACATGGTTACGGAATTGATGGACATCCAGATATACATCCATTGTTACGGCCTTCATTCCATACCTGGCCATTTCATTATTCCAGTCAAAATAAAACTGCTCGGATGGGAAGGGATAATCCCGTATGATGGCCTCATCAATAATCTCAATACCATCCGTTTTCAAATTGTCATGAACCTCCCGGATCATATCCTTCCAGTTCATTTTTCCAAAAAATTGTGTTTGCTGATAGCTATAAAGCGATACGCCTCTTTTAATTCCCATAGTAACCTCCCTGATACCCTCCGGGTATCCTTATAAGAGAGCAGAAAGCAAGATCCGCCTTCCGCCAGATGAAATGTTTTACAAGTTCCAGACCGGCCCAGTGTGCTATCCCATTCATCTTTAGCCTAACAGTGCCTCCATATTTTGTCACTCTGCAGGGC
>JARKQP010000593.1 GCA_029974875.1 Mobilitalea sp. | reverse complement strand
GTAAAGTCTGCTTTAGTGTCTTCCGTCACCATTCCTATCTGTCCATTGCTTATTGAGAATGTTCTTGTTTGTTTCAAAGCACCGTCAAGATAAAAACTGAAGGTTGTTCCTGACTTTACAACTTTTATTGTATGATCGCTGGTGAATGAAAAGTTTGAAGGTACGGCTGTGTTTTGCCAGCTCTGATCCACTCCGTTCACCCTCGCAAAGGTCGTAAACCAGCGGTATTTACTGTCAAAGAATACTGCCACATAGTTATCCTTGTCCTTGTAGCATGCATATACTCCGTATTTGGGGTACTGGGATGCAGTTCCCTCTGTAAGAAGCCTCGCAGTAGTTTCTACCGTATATGATGCGGCACTTACATTTCCTCTGAATATGTGCTTTCTGTCATTGCCAACCAGTCCCAGCGCATTGGCAGTAGCCGATGCTGCCGATGAACAAATCCAAGAGCCCTCTGCCAGAGTTCCGCTCGCAGAATTTCCCCAACCCATCTGGGAATCAACCGATATGTTATTGTAGTTTGCTTTGGTATCCTCGGTCACAAGTCCGATTTGCCCGTTGCCGATATTGAAGTTTCTTGTTTGCATCAGGGTTCCGTCAAGATAGAATTTGAAGGAAGTGCCTCCCTTTTCAACCTTTATGGTATGGAATAAGGAATAGTTGAAGCCTGCAGGCAAATTTGTATTTTGCCAGGCCTGCGCCACTCCGTTTACAACTGCGTGGGTAGCAAACACAGTGCCTTTTTTATCTATAAAGGCCATAACATAATTATTGCTGTCCTTAAAGCAAGGATATATCCCATACTTCGGATATGGATCCGTCGTGCCTGTTTCCACCCACTGCAGGTTCACCGATACAGAATATCTTTGCAGATTGGGATTCCCACGGAATACCTGCATATAGCCGTTGCCCAAGGTTGTGATGCTTGAAGCGGTCTCACTGGCCCTGCTCCACGTACCTCTCATGGCCGCCATGCTGTTTGTATCCCCGGCAGACTTGCTGTATGCATCACCCCAGCCTTTGTAATCAGTATTTGCAACCCCATCGGTGGATGGTTTTTCTAAAGCTATATTGCTTGGGATGGGATACCCGAAATCAGGTGTTCCGTCATCATTGAACCTGAATCTCTGAGTCCTCGCCTCCCTATCGCTCCAATCATCAACCGTCGTCCTTTTTCCATGGTATACTATCCAATCTTCAGTCCCGTCGGGGGATTTCACAAAAGAGCTGTGCCCTGGGCCATATACACTGGAATACTCATTAAATACAGGACCAGATTTTGTCCATGCCCTGGGATTTAATACATCCCCATTGGAGCAGGTCAGCAAAGCCAGGCAGTATTGTCTGGAGGTACTGCCGCTGGCAGAGTATACTATTATTATCTTTCCATTCTTTTTAATCACTGCAGGGCCTTCATTTACAGGCATTGAGTATGTCTCCCAGTCATATGTGGGCTTTGCTATGCATACTCTCGAACTGCTTAAAGTGTATGGATTGCTCATAGATGCTATGTACAGATTGTTTTGTCCCGCTTCATTGCCGTCATCCCTTGCAGCCCACACAAAGTATAATGTTCCGTCGTCTTTTTGAAAGACAGTCCCGTCTATTGCACTGGTATTTGAGCCGTCATTGAGCATACCCCTGCTGATGTATGAGCCCTGGGCATCCTGTGTAGTTGCTTCCAAAACCCACATGCGGTGGTTATCATCGTTTCCGTCACTTGCCGCATAGTATATGTACCATTTCCCATTGATATAATGGAGCTCCGGTGCCCAGATCTGGTGTGAATTCATCCCCGTGGCCGGAGCAGTCCAGACCACCCTGTACTGTGCACTCTCAATGGTTGTAAGATCAGCTGATTTTGCAACACTTAACTCATTGTCCCCATTTGTCTCGACATGATAATAATACCCATCCTTAAACACTATCCACGGGTCCGCCGCCCAATACTTGATGGGATTCTTGAAGGTTGCAGCATAGGCATTAATTTGGAATACCATACTGCATAGAAATAGTACCAGAACAAATGAAGTGATAATCCTTTTTTTCCGCAACCTAGACTTAAACATACCCTTTCTCCTCCTTGTTTTTTGTAGTTTTTGTTACCATACTTAATGGTATTTAATAATGTTAGTAATGGTAAGTAATTTCTGGAAGGTAATTTTCACCGACCCAAAAGGAATACTTCTAAGGAAAGGGCATTCATGCTCGTAATTCATAAGCGGACATTCCTCAGACTACAAAGGAATACTTCTTGCAGAGGTGTGTACCCTGTCATTATACGAGACATTTCCCTCAATGCATCTTTCCGTTGCTTGAAAATTATCCTGGAAGACATTACTTACCAAATTACTACTACAGCCCCACTTATCCTTTAACGGACCCTATCATTACACCTTTAATAAAATACTTCTGGAGGAACGGATATACCAGCAGAATCGGGACAACTGCGACAATGATGGAGGCAAGCTTCACCTGCTCGCTGATCAGCTTTTCCTTGCTGCTTCCGAGAACATTGCTGGTGGTGGTGTCTACGCTGGTCAGCATGTTGTATAGCACTGCCTGCAGAGTATATTTCTTGGGATCTGTTATGAAGAATAAAGCCGTAAAAAGCTCATTCCACCTGTCAACGGCATAGAACAGGCCTACCGTTGCAATTACCGGCAGTGACAGAGGTATATATATCTTAAACAATATACCGAAATGTGAGCACCCATCGATTTCCGCCGATTCCTCAAGGCTTTGAGGAACTTCCTGGAAATTGGTTTTCATTATGATCAGGTAAAATGTGTTTATCAATGAAGGCAGGATATAAACCCAGATTTTATCAATCAGGTGGTAATTATGCAGCGTCAGGTACATGGGTATTAACCCGCCGGAAAACAACATGGTAAAGATGATAAAACTAAAAATAATATTCTTTCCGGGCAGATTCCTTCTTGAGAACACATATGCCCCTACAGCTGTGAAGAAAAGATTTAGTACGGTGCCCACTACGGTTATAAATATTGTTATTTTGTAGGCATCAGGTATGGTGCTCGTGGCAAATATCTGCTTATAAGCGTTGAAGGTAACATTGTTTGGAATCAATAGCAGAGCTTTATCAGCAAACTCTTCATACGGTACTATAGACCCCATGAGGGTATACCAAAACGGGTAAAGAGTGACAATTGCGATGATTATAAATAAAGAGTAATTGAATATCTTAAAAATAGTGCCGGTTTCTTTCATGTTGAATACCTCCTATATGATGCCTCTTTCACCAATTCTTTTGAAAAAGCGGTCTGCCGTAAGTATAAGTATAAGCCCGATTACGGATTTAAAAAGACCTACTGCCGTAGCATAGCTGTACTGTGCCGATTGAAGCCCTGTACGGAATACATATGTGTCAATAATATCTCCCACTTCCATTACCAAAGGATTATACATTACAAAAATCTGATCAAAGCCTGCATTGAGAATTCCAGATAAGGCGAGGATGAAAAGCATGACTATGGTGGACCTTATGCCCGGCAATGTAATATGCCAGGTTTGCCTCCACTTGCTGGCACCGTCAATTACTGCAGCTTCATAAAGCTCAGCGTTTACCCCCGCTAACGCTGCCATATATATTATAGTCCCCCATCCTGCATTTTTCCATATATCCGATATGATTACAATGGGTCTGAAATAGTCGGGCTTTAGCATAAAGTAAACCGGCTCTCCGACGAAGAACTGGATAATATGATTTACCAGACCTGTGCTTGGCGAAAGGAACGCCACCACAAGTCCTCCGATAATTACCCATGAAATGAACCGCGGAAGATAAATTATGGTTTGAATTACCTTTTTAAACCGCATATTCATCATCTCATTCA
>JARKQP010000577.1 GCA_029974875.1 Mobilitalea sp. | reverse complement strand
AGTTTTTTCATCTAGTAGATTGTGAAACAATTCATTTCGTAAAATTGTGTTGCCGCCCAAAACGTAGCTTTGCGGCAGAATGGAGGAGTAATCCTCCGAAATAGGAGGATTAGATATGAGCAATGTAAAAAGAATCTAGGTAGAAAAAAAAGCGCCATATGCTGTTAGGGCAAAGGAGCTGAAAGCAGAGCTCCGTAGTTATCTGGGAATGAAGGGCTTAGAGTCCGTTCGGGTTCTGGTCCGTTATGATATAGAGAATTTAACAGAGGATACCTATCAAAAATCACTTGGCACGGTGTTCTCAGAGCCTCCGGTGGACATCCTCTATGAAGAGAGCTACGATGCAGGGGCGAATGGAAAGGACAAGGTCTTTAACGTAGAATACCTCCCGGGCCAGTTTGACCAGAGGGCTGACTCCGCAGAGCAGTGCGTTAAGCTGTTAAACGAGAAGGAAGAGCCCATCATCCGCTCTGCTACCACCTATATATTATCAGGAGAAATTTCAGAGGAGGATTTTGATAAAATCAAGGGCTACTGCATTAATCCTGTAGATTCCCGTGAAGCCGGTGAAAAAAAGCCGGTAACCCTAGTGTCTGAGTTTGAGGATCCGGAGGATGTTAGCATTTTAGAAGGCTTTCAGACAATGGAGGAGCCTGAGTTGAAGGAGCTTTATACTTCCTTTAATCTTGCCATGACCTTTCAGGATTTTAAATATATCCAGGCATATTATAAGGATGAGGAGAAACGGGATCCATCCATGACCGAGATCCGTGTTCTTGATACCTATTGGTCTGACCATTGCCGCCATACTACCTTTTTAACAGAGCTAAAAGACATCCGGTTTGAGGATGGTTATTATACGGAACCAATTAAAGCAGCCTATAACAGCTATGTAGAAGAACGCACGAAGCTGTATAAGGATAGGAAGGACAAATACATTTCCCTCATGGATATTGCCCTCCTTGCGATGAAGAAGCTAAAGGCGGACGGTAAATTAGAGGATATGGAGGTGTCTGACGAGATCAATGCCTGCTCCATTATTGTGCCCGTTGAAATCGACGGAAGGACAGAGGAGTGGCTGGTATTCTTTAAGAATGAAACCCACAACCATCCAACGGAGATTGAGCCCTTCGGCGGTGCGGCGACCTGCCTTGGCGGAGCGATCCGTGATCCCCTGTCCGGCAGGGGCTATGTATACCAGGCCATGAGGGTGACCGGTGCGGCAGATCCTACAGTGCCTGTTAAGGATACCATGAAGGGCAAGCTTGCCCAGAGAAAGATCTGTACCGGTGCAGCAGCCGGCTACAGCTCCTATGGCAATCAGATCGGCCTTGC
>JARKQP010000576.1 GCA_029974875.1 Mobilitalea sp. | reverse complement strand
CGTAATCGGTGAATATAAGCCGGGCGTAGAAAGCGGTTCTGTAGATTTAAAGGCATATGATGAGTTTATTAAGAATCTGAATGATGCAGGTGCAGAGAAAGTATTAGCAGAATACCAGGCACAGTTAGATGCATGGAAAGCTCAGCAGTAATTATTTTAAGTAGATAGGACAATATTAAATAAAATATGATAAACTGCGATTGGTAAATTAAAAAGCCTTTCCTATTGATGAACAAAAGGAAGTCAACTTTATGGCATATCCCGTAAGCGGATATGCCATAACGTAAAAATTTCTATACGTAAGCAGAAAAGCTAGGACACTTTTGGGGTGTTTGCAAAACAAAGTACATGTTATATCCAAGGCGAATATTGCTATGAAAATAGTTTATATAGAGTGGAAGCAGGATAGTGTGAAATGAAGATCATTTCACATCCGACATTGAGTGACCTAATGGTCAAATGTTCGTTAGTGTGAAATACAGAATATTTCACATCCGACATTGAGGTCCTAACGGTCAAATGTTCGTTAGTGTGAAATACAGAATATTTCACATCCGACATTGAGTGTCCTGATGGCCAAATGTTCGTTAGCATGAAAGGAGACTGGGTCGTGAAAAAAGTTAATTTATTTAGTACTATATTTAAAGGAAAATTGCCGATTGACATAATCATATTAGCCGTTGTTACTGTGCTATGTTACATCACTCCTTTTGCATCCTATACATATAAAAGAGTGGTATATACGATATCAGGAATTGAATTTTTGTTTGGAAAAACAATTATGGGAGGGCAGCTTGTGGTAAGTCCTGCCTGGACCATGTGGGCGGAGCTTGCCGTCATCATATTGCTGGTTGTATGTGCCCTTGTATTTTCCAGGCTAAAGCCCAGATGGGGAGGCTTAAGTATTCTTCTCCTCGGAGTGGCATTTGTAGTAATCAACCTGATATTTTCAAATTCAGTGCCGGGAATTCTCGAAAAGGCAAAAAACGTTAAGGTAGCCTATGGCTCCATTATTTTCATGGTTATTGGAATTGCAGTCATAGCCAGGGGCTTTTATATCCTGTACCAGGCAAAGGCTGTTACTGCCCTTGACTTTATGGTATTGCCGGGACTTCTGTATGTCATTATTAATAATTACCTTCCGATGGTGGGTATTTTGCTTGCCTTTAAGAAGATTGACTTTTCCGTGGGTATCTGGAAAAGCGGCTGGATAGGCTTTGATAATTTTAAATATTTATTTGCGACGAGTGATGCCTTTGTCATCACCAGGAATACCCTTCTGTATAACCTGACCTTTATTATTGTCGGTAATGTATTAGGTATTGTTGTAGGTATCTGCTTAAGCGAGGTCTTCTCTAAAAAGCTGCAGAAGCTCTTCCAGACAACGATCCTGCTTCCCCAGCTGATCTCAATGATTATCGTTGCCTATATCGTATATGGATTCCTGAGCAACGAAGCGGGATGGATCAATAATGCCATATTAGGGAAGGACAATGCGGTTAACTTCTATGCCACAAAGGCATATTGGCCTTTTATCCTGGTGTTTGTTAACTCCTGGAAGGGTCTGGGCTATAGCTCCATCATCTTTATGTCCTCCATTATCGGTATTGACAAGAGCTTATATGAGGCTTCCTATGTGGATGGCTGTGGCCGTTGGAAGCAGATCATTAACATTACCCTGCCTTTATTAAAACCTACGATCATCACCCTTGTACTGATCCAGGTGGGAAGAATCTTCTATTCAGACTTCGGTCTGTTCTATCAGGTTCCGATGGATTCCGGTTCCCTGTATGGAGTAACACAGACAATTGATACCTATGTTTACCGTGGTTTGATGAAGACAAACAATATTTCAATGGCATCAGCGGCAAGTGCATATCAATCTATCGTAGGCTTTGTCCTTATTATGATAGTGAACCGGATTGTAAGTAAGGTTGACAAAGATAGTGCATTATTCTAAGAGGAGGGAATAAAGTGGAAACAGGTGTAAAAGGAACAGGGGAAAAGATTTTCCAAATTATAATAATTATTTTTCTGACAATTTTAGCACTGATGGCAATTCTTCCTTTCGTGTTGCTGATCTCTTCATCCGTTACAAATGAAAAGTCACTGCTGGCAGATGGATATCATTTTATTACAACGGACTTTAGTGGCTATGCATATGTCTATCTATTTATTACAAACGGGGCTAAGATCATGAGGTCCTATGGCATTACCTTCTTTATCACAATTGTAGGAACCATGATCAGCTTAATTATCGGTCCTTTGCTGGCTTATCCCATGTCCAGAAAGGATTATCCAAGAAAGAAAATCGTTACTATGCTGGTGGTGTTCACAATGCTTTTTAACGGAGGAGCCGTTCCATCTTACCTGATGTGGACCCAGATTTTCCATATCAAGAATACGCTCATCTCCTTGATCCTCCCCAACTTAGTATTTAACGGATTTTATATTATGCTTTATAAGACTAATTTTGCTACCAATATCCATCCGGCCCTAATTGAGGCCGCCAAGATTGACGGAGCCGGTGAATTCTATATCTACCGGAAGATCGTGCTGCCTTTGTCCACCCCGATTTTGGCAACCATCGGACTGATGGTCGGCCTGGGCTACTGGAATGACTGGGTGAACGGTCTGTACTATATCAGCGATTCCAAGCTATACAGCTTGCAGCTGCTGCTGAACAGTATTATCAATAATATCAGCGCTATTTCGACCATGAGCTCGACGAATACCTTAGGTGTATCGGATATGCCTGGAACTGGAATCAGGATGGCGATGGCGGTGATTGGTGTAATTCCTATTATGGCACTTTATCCCTTCTTCCAGAAGTACTTTATCAAGGGGATCGCCCTTGGAGGTGTTAAGGAGTAGGTGCAGGGATAGAGGCCTGGATAAGCGCTAGGTGTGGGATTCTGAGATAGAGGCCTGGATTAGTGCCTGAGGAAAAATTCCGGGATGAGGCTTGGAGAGGTGCCCGGGGCATGGTTCTGGCATAGAAGCCTTGGGATAAAAGGCTGAGATGGAAATTATATGATCATATATTGGAAAATATATTGATATTTTGGGAAAAGGGAGGAGAGACAGGATGGAACCATCATTTGAGCAAAAGGTACAGGAGCTATGGGATGTACAGGAAATAAAAAAGCTAATGGCAAGATATGTGTATTACGGCTACGGACGTGTCTGGGAAAGAGTACCGGATATGTTTGCCAACCGGGAAGATATCTGGATCGATTGTGAAGGCTTCGGGATCTTTGATGGACGTAAGGGGATTGAAACATTTTTTGTCGATTGGCACCACTCCATGGAAGGGGATGGGAAGGGCGTCTTTGCGCTCCACCTTCTAACAACAGATATTATTGAGGTTGCGGCAGATGGAAAGACTGCCAGGGGCTTATGGCTATCTCCAGGGGCAGAAGGCCGCCGGGCGGCAGATTCAAAAGACCTGGAGGCCTATTGGATCTGGGGCATGTATGCCATAGACTTTATCAAGGAAAACGGGGAGTGGAAGTTCTGGCATTTTAGAATCCCCCACCTGTTATTATGTGATTATCATCATTCCTGGGTTGAGCTGGATAAGGTGAAGATGGGAAGCCAGATCGGAAATGATGGCAGGCCGGAAGCAGACAGGCCGTCCAGCTATCCGCCTACCTTCTATGGAAGTGAAAAGTCTACAGATATGTTTTTTGAGCCTCCCTACCGCCACCAGACGGAAGAGGATCTGAAGGGATTCTGGGGCAAAGAGTAATCTGCGCCCAGATGGACATAGATGTACTCTGGCTCACCGCGTTAGGCTATAGAAGCTTTTGCTGAGAGAATTCTAGGAAATTCTAGGGAGTGGGAGTTAAGGAGTGAGAGAATCCGGGGAATGGGAGAATCTTAAGAAAATGAGAGAGGAGTAGGTCGATGAATCCGAGATATATGTTTAATCCGGAAGGATTTAAGAATGTAGAAGAGAACGGAAAGGTAATTGGCTTTCAGTTTGATTTTAAGATGCAGTATTATAGAGGAGTAACTCTTTCTATTATCCGCAATATTGAGGTTAATGTGGATGGGGAGGAGTTTAACAGGGAGGATATCCGGTTTACCCTGGAGGGGGATACCTTTACCTTGGATGAAATGGAGACTGTTATTACTTACCGCTGGAAATATGGGCAGTATGCGACGGTGACTGTCTTGAAGGATGACGGATTGGCGAAGGGAAAGCACCATATTAAAGCGGTTCAGACCATTGCTCCCTCCTATATGCCGATGATTCTTGTAAAGCCCGGAGAGTATGATTTTGAGATTGTATAGCATAAAATCCGGTGGCAGGAGATCCCCTGATGGGGAGCTTCGGCAGATAATCTAAAATGGAAAGGGTGCGTGAGAGAGATGAGTTATGATATAAAAAGGAGTGTTTCCTTATATAGCTTCCAGGAAGAATATTATCTTGGGAAGATGAACCTGGAGGATTGTATCCGTGAGGTATCAAAGACGGGCGCGACGGGGATTGAGCTGCTTGCTGAGCAGATGATGGATGACTTTCCGGTGCTTACACCAAAGTTCAAGGAGCAGTGGTTTGGCTGGATGGAGAAGTATGGCACGGAGCCGACCTGCTATGATGCATTCTTGGAGAACCGGATTTATAAAAACCGTACCTGTACCTTAAAGGAACAGATTGCAATGATGGAACGGGATATCAAGCTGGCGCATGAGATGGGCTTTAAGACGCTCCGTACCCTGGTATCCACCCCGATGAATGTCATTGAAGGAAGTATTCCCATTGCGGAAGCCAACGATATTAAGGTATGCCTGGAGGTACATTCCCCATTTTCCTTAAATTCAGGCTGGGCAGATGGCTATATGGAGATGATATTAAGGACAGGAACTAAGAACTTTGGCTTTATGCCTGACTTTGGGATATTCTGCAGGAAGATTCCGGATCTCCTGACGGAGCAGGCAAGGAGAAAGGGTGTCAGTGAGGAGTGCATTAAGGCCGTGGAGGATGCCTTCCATAACCGTGTGACAAAGGGCTTTACCAAGATTAAATATGATACGAACCTGGGAAGGGCACATCAGGAGTATATGAGGGTGAACGGGCTTCCGGACCTGTTAGAGAAGATACAGAAATTAGGAGGGGAAGGAAATGCCCTGGACTATGCAAGATCAAGCTTCCAGTACACCTGGTGTGAGACCCAGGATATCATTGATAATATTAAATATATTTATCACACCCATGCAAAGTTTTATCATGTGGATGAGAACTATGAGGAGACCTCTATTCCGGTCAGGGAGGTTGTTGCAGCGTATAAGAAGGCCGGCTATCATGGGTATTTAAGCTCAGAATATGAAGGAAACGGCATGCTGAACGACGCATATGAGGTGGACAGCGTGGAGCAGATCCGCAGGCACCAGGAAGCGCTTAGAAGAGCTATTGAGGAATAAATTCCGTGTCGCATAAAGGGCAGGAGATCAGGAAACTGGGATCTTCTGCTCTTTTTATGTTATGCAGACAGGTGGAAACAAAGCTGTCGCCTTTGATTTCACGAAGGCATAGCTATTTGTTATTTCTTATCCTTATAACTGTCTCTGAAATTCAAAAAAATAGATTTCATGGGCATGTAGCTCAATTGTAAAGGATAAATCATAGTAACTGTCTGCATAGAAGATTTCCTGTTTAGGTATGCATGTGTTTTTATAGTATTTTGCTTCTCCCTCTTGAAGGTTCAATAGCATGTAGTTCAGCTCTGCCGGTGTAGTATTACCATTTTCCAATATATTGAGGTATTGGTCCAGAGGACTTCCGTTTTGTCTGGTTAAAGAATACTTTGTAATCTTATATCTGCCCAGGGGAAGCTGGGTCAGTGAGACTTCCAGGATATTCGTTTTACCCGGATTGAAAATATCATATGTATTTTCAATGCTTAAAGGATTTTGAAAGTTGAAGCAGTAGTTTTTTGAATAATGGATGTAATGGTAGGCAAGGAACTGGTAGGTATTCTCGGATTTTGAGGTAAGGATATAATTGTTACCTATTGCTATTAAATTGTTTCCAAGCTTGGATAACAGCTCATAGCTGTAATATACCGGTTTAGGAATTCCGTAATTATCGATTAATCCAGCACCGATAATATGTTGGACCGGGTTATAAGAAAACTCACTTGTAATATCGGCAAATAACCAATAAGCAATATTTGGTGTTTCCTGAAATAAATCAAGCACATTTTTACAGATAAACGCCGCTTGAAATGCCGAATGTGGAATATAATTATTACAGGAAATCAGTGAATTAAATTCGGTTATAAAAACAGGTATATTAGCTGTCAGCAATTCACGGATTGTTTTTTTATAGCGGAGATATACTTTCCGGTAATTGTCCGGCTCCACAGAAAGTAAGGTATAGTGCTGGTCAGATACATCACTTGATTCAATCGGATAAAAGCCTGCATTATAGGAATACATATAGATAGAAATAAAATTTAATGGAAGCCTATGCCGGTTAAATTCATATAGAAACTTTACAAAAATATCAATATTACCGGATGTGTTAAATCCCGGGCCACCAATCACGCATTCAGGTACATAAGCTTTGAGAATTTTGTAAAAGCGCATATATTTATTCATGTATTCTGCAGGTGTCTCTAAATACTCCAATAATTCATTGTGCTTGGCCCATATTTCAAAACGCCATTGGGATACATACTGTTTCCCATATCGGTTAATGCAATGACATAGCATGGCTTCAAATACAGAACAATAGTATTCAATATCCTTCTCGCCCTGGAAGAGAATTTCATTTGTGGGGTTAGTAAGATCAGCATGATTCTTAGGTGGTTTATAGCTTAATTCTATAAAAGGAATGCCCCCCACTTCCCTGAAAAAGTCAATAATCGTATTTAGTTTAGAAAAATCAAAGCCTAAAGAACCATTTAGCTTATGTATGATTTCTTCAGAAAATATGTTTTGAAAACGGATATATTTAAAATGAAGCTTCTTTTGCGCTTCTATGAAAGAGTCGTGTAATTGTTGGGATAATGCATTGGATAACACACCGATGTTAATGGTATCTGACCAAGTATGTTTAAAAAAAGTTTTTTTTGAAGGGTCTATCTGTATTGCTATGGAGGTGGCTACCTGGTCATTTTTCGATGGAAAAGAAACTGGAGTATTGCTTTTTGTTGCAATATTATTCTTCTTAACCTGGTCGTTTCTGTAGGCGGATGGCGCTACTCCATAAGCTTCCCGGAATACTTTATTAAAAGCGGCCATATTTGGGAAGCCGTTGTTAAATGCAATATTTGTAATAGAATGATCCGTTTGTAAAAGCTCCTGTTTGGCATGCTGGGTACGTATGTTGCTAAGATATTTGTTAAAAGGTATCCCTAAATGGGTTCGTATAAATTTCGATAAGTACTGTGGAGACAAAAACATTCTATTGGCAAGAGACTGCAGGGTCAGGGGGAGATGGTAGTTATTGTTAATATAATTGATAATCTCAGTGCATCTCTCGTTGATCCGTGCCTCTGATTCATTCTTTGAACTGGTAACAGCGGGTAAGATAAAATTATTTGATAAACAATCGGCAAGCTCAAAAAGGTTAGCACATAATATACTATGATTATTCTCGCTATAGAAGGCGCCGGCTATATTCAATAAGATATCATGGAGACGAAGATAATCATTTTTTTTCCCTATGCTGGAGTTGCACTCAATAAAGCTGCCAGAGGGTATGATGCCGTTAATAAAGCTGGCACTAATTTCAATGTTTTGCACTAAATTTTCAGTGAAGTAGTTAAACTCGTATTCCTTTCCAGGGAAGGCCAAGAAAATATCTCCCTTTTTTAAAATATAACGGTTTCCGTCTACCTTTAATACTATGGTGCCTTTCTGGATTAAATAGAACTGATAATCGGAGACAGCTTTAAATTCTTGTTGATGGATGGAAAAGAGAGTAACTTCTAAGGTTGTTGCTAAATGTGAGGTTAAATACATGGATAGCTCTCCTTAATATAATCTAAATTTGCAAGTCTATTTCGAATAATATTGCTTCGTTACGTTCTAACTTGGCAGAAATGGTAAGTGAATTTTGAAAATACCGTTGATTAATTTCTAAATTAGGAATACTGGCACTCTTTAAGTAATTGATTTCTTCTAAGTTCAAATTCTTTTGGTGGTTAAGCTTATTCCATTCATATAAAATATTGCCATGCTCGTTATTCAGGGTATGTTGTTTTATCTTATACGTCCCAGAGGGTATATTATCTAAGGTAAGATTGAGCTCAATTGCAGGTAAATCCTCAAATGCGGAATAGGGGTAATCTAACAATTCATATTTCTCTTGGTTTCTGCAATAATCTAAGGTGAACTGGCCACAGTAATACATGATAACCTGAAAGCTATGGGAGGAGGATGCAGTAATAATAAAATTATCTCCCTGCCCTATCAGCTTATCCTGTAAACGCTCCAAAAATCTGAATGCATAATAGCTCGGTTTTTTTATGCCGTCCTTGTTCAATAATCCGTTACCTCCAAAGAGCAGGTCGGAATTGGTTGTATATTCCAGGGAGGAATCACTTGCCAGCCAATAACCCATAGCATCGGTATTCCTAAAATTATCTAAGGATTGCTTGATGATAAACACACCCTGAAAGGTAGAATCGTTCGTATAGTTCTTTGGAGAAATGTAGGAGCTATACTCTGTTGCATATAGCTTTACATCGTCCATCTGATATTTTTTCAGGACATTATGGATCCGCTGCGTATTTTTCTGGTATAAATTCAAGTCATTGGACAGAATGGAGATCAAACCACCTGAATCAGCATGGGTTTTCAAATCGATATAAGGAAATAAGTAAAAGGAGAAAAAGTCCGGCTTAATTTTGGAGTTATATAAGCAGCTGACTGTACTTTCAAAGTGACCGATATCGAGAACGGTATTGAATCCGGGACCTCCAACCTCTGCACGGGGTAAAAAGGACTTGATGGTATTATAAAAAAATTGAAAACGCATCATATAAGTCTCGGCATCCTCAACAGAGGTCATCCAATTATTGTACCTTTGCCATAGTTCAAAGCGCCAATTGGACACTTCCTCTATCCCGTAACGGTTGGCACACGCTTTTATAAAAATTGGAAGCACTTGATTCAAGAATTTATCATATTCAACAGCAGATGAATATTCCAGGAAGGATGGATTGCTATTTTGGTGCATATAGATCTTAAAAGGCTTGTTTCCCAGTTCTAAGAATGGGGATATGTTAATACTGAGTAAAAAATCTATGATACGAAAGAGCTTGCTAAAGCTGTAGGACAGTACAGAGTCTTCTTTATATATTTCAATCAACTGTAATATTCCGGGGATCCGGCCATATTTAAAGTGTAAATGCTCCTGAAGGAACTGTAAATGTGAGCGGAAGCTTGGATCCTCAAAATTCAGGGAATTTCCAAGATTTATTAATTCCCTCCAGGAGGGGATGATAGTGGTTGTTTTTGTGGCATTAAAAGTATAAGCGTAGGTAAGGGTTTTCTTAATCACATCCGCCTGGGGAGAACCTAAAGGTATGTGGTTTAGTATTAAGTCAGTTGCAAATGCAGCATTGGTAATAGGATCTGCATTACTCATGTCAATGAAATGGGACATATCTTCATATCTAAAACGATAATTTTCTGGTGACATACCCATCTTTTGAAAAAATTGTTTCTGAAAGGCCTGAAGGTTAGAAAAACCGCAGTGGGTGGATATTTTTAATATTGATTCCCTGCTATGTTTTAAATAGTCACAGGCAACCTTCAATCTTATGTTGTTCAGGTATTCATAATATGTTACACCAGTATGCTTTTTTATGAAATTAGCCAAATAAGGAGGGGTATACCCGGCTACTTCTGCTAAATCCTGTAATGATATATCCAAATAGTAGAAATGGTTAAGATATTCATGGATTTGTTTCATTTTTTCACCAGTTTTTTGGGGGAGATAGTCAAAGACAGAGGTAGTAGGCTGGGTTAAAAAATTGCTCTTTATGTAATGAAATAAATTAAAAATATGTGATTGAATCAAAAACCGGTTATCCTTCTGATTGGAAAAGCTGGATATCGCTATTCTGGCTAAGTAGGTGAGCAATGTCGAATATTCATTTTTCTGGTCGTTTGATGAATTGCAGTGTATTTTGATAAAGTCATCCTGAAAAGAATTAGCGAAGAAAATATAGTTAAAGGATACTGATAAAACTGAGGCTGGAATGGTAGGAGTTATTGTATAAGGCGTGTCGCAAGGAATCATGATAAGGTCATTTGTTTTCAGTTCGGATTTTTCTGTTAGAAATTCAATGATAACATTTCCCTTTAAAATGCATATGAAGCATACGCCGTCATTATAATGTTTAATAGTGTCGGTTAGATTGTATATATCTACCTTCTGTATATAGCTTTCCATTGTTAAATTATACATATAATGCCTCTTTTATATAATAATGATAATTGAGATGCCAATAGTTATATTGATTTTAACACTGAAATCTTAAAGAAACAAGGAAAAAATTAAGATTGATAGAACAAGAAACATTGAGCTTCTATATAAGTTAAGGAATTGATGGTTATAAATTATAATATGGATGTAAAAATGAGAGATTTATTGTGTATTATGACATATAATCGAGCCATAAAGAAAAGGAGGACGAAGTTATGAAATTAAGAAAACTTTGGGCTTTATTATTGGCAGTGAGTTTAGTTATGACCATGATGCTGGGTTGTGGTAAAGAGGAGGTAGTCAGTGAAGATCCAACAACGGGATCTCCTGACAAAGCTACGCCTACAGCTGATGCAGGAGAACCGGAAGAGGAGGAAATGGCAGAAATTGAAGTTGTTATCCTGTCCTTGGGGCCATCTCCACAAGGAGCTCCGGAGGTGGAAGCTGCGATTAATGAAATTACAGAAGCAGAGATCAACACCCATGTAACGCTGAACTATATTGATGTAGGTTCTTATGCACAGCAAACCTCATTGATGATTTCTGGTAATGAGAAGATGGATCTGATGCTGACCTCGCCAATTCAGGCAGCAAGCTTTAGCTCTATGACAGCACAGAATCAATTATTACCACTGGACGATTTGCTGAAGGAATATGCTCCTGAGCTCTTAAGTACGGTTGGGGAGTATATTGAGGGAACACGGTATAATGGTAAGATCCATGGGGTGCCTACCTTCCGTGCACTTAATTCAAATGCTTATCTTGTCATGAGGGCGGATATTTTAAATGAATTAGGTCTGATGGAGAAGGCGAAGAACCTTAGCTCCTGGACAGAATATGAAGAGATCTTAAGCCAGGTTGTTGAGAAAACTGACCTGACAGGTATTTCACAGAACGATGGTGACGGAACAGTTATTACCCTTCAGAACGCGTGGCTGGATCAGGATAAATTTGCTGACAATACAGGTTATGATAACTTGGGCGATAACTATAAGCTGATTGCTGTGGATGAGAATACGGATAAAGTATTTAGCTACTTCGGATCAGATAAATACAAAGCAACACTGGAGAGAGTCCGCAGCTGGTATGAGAAGGGCTATGTATATAAGGATGCTGCCACCTCAGAAGAAATGGGCGATAATTTAATCAAGAATAATGTAACCTTCTCGATCTGTGTCAACAGTGAGATTGGCGTGGAAGCATCCAGAAAAGGATCTACCGGATATGAGGTGGTAGCTCCGGTGCTTTTAAATGAACCGATTAGTACCGGCAGCTGTACAAAATTCACCTGGGCAGTTCCGGTAACAGCAACAGAAAAAGAAGCAGCCGTGAAGTTTATGAATTTAATGTATACCAGGGCAGAGATTGCGAACCTGCTTACCTGGGGCATTGAAGGAAGGGATTATGTAGTGGTTGACGGACAGGCACAATATCCTGATGGAGTGGATGCGTCTACCGTACCTTATCATACACCGGACTTCCTGTATGGAAATCAGTTTTTAGTATATCCATGGCAGGGACAGGGTGCGGATTTTAGAACGGTTGCGAAAGCTGATATGGATGCAGCCGGAGCTTCAAAGTACCTAGGCTTCACCTGTGATGCCACTGGTGTTTCAAATGAGCTTACAGCACTTATGAATGTGATTGCTGAATATAAACCTGCGTTAGAAAGTGGTTCCGTAGATTTATCGGTTTATGAAGAATTCAAAAATAAAATGCAGGCAGCAGGAATTGAAAAAGTAGTCAATGAGTATCAGACACAACTGGATGCTTGGTTAGCAGGACAATAATTAGTTATTGGCATATCTGGCTAAGGCCAGATATGCCAATTTACTGCTTATTTCATAGCACTGTCAGACGAGCCATTGAAGGCGGCCATAATAATAATTAAGGAGATGAAAAGTTGAAGGAAAAAATTAAAATGGCTAAAGGAGCCGGAAAACTATATGATGTTGCTCTTGTGGGTCTTCTTATGCTTATTATAAATGTGGCACCCTTTGCAACATATACGTATAAAAAATCAACATACACAATTTCGGGGATTACGTTTTTGAAGGGCAAGGTCATAATGGGAGGCGAGGCGGTCATCGCTCCAAATGCTACCTTATGGGCTGCGTTTCTAGTTGCTATCCTGATTATTGTTGTGGCACTCTTATATAAAAAAATTAAGGGGCGGCCTGCGAATACAATTTTAGGCCTTCTCGCATTTGTTGAGATATTATTACAGGTATTATTTGCCTTACAGGTAAATGGCATCCTAAAGGTGGCAAAAAAAGCAGGAACCATGTATGGTCCTACCATAGTGATCGGACTCAGTATCCTGATTATGGTCAGATGCCTATATAATCTATATCACCTGAAGGTTTTAACAGCTTTGGATTTTATGTTGGTGCCAGGCTTGTTATATTTAATCATTAATAACTATTTACCTATGGTAGGCGTCTTTATCGCCTTTAAAAAAATTGACTTTGGTTTAGGTATTTGGGGCAGTAAATGGGTTGGGCTTGATAATTTCAAATATCTATTTACAACAGCCGACGCCTGGATTATTACCAGAAATACATTATTATATAATCTCGTATTTATTATCGTTGGAAATATCATGGGTATCATCGTTGGTATTTGTTTAAGCGAACTAATAAATAAGAAATTACAGAAATTTTATCAGACAACAATTCTGCTTCCCCAACTGATCTCTATGATTATAGTAGCATACATTGTATTTGCATTCTTAAGTAACGATGCCGGATTTATGAACCTAAGTGTGTTAGGGGAGGGAAATGAAATAAATTTCTATTCGACTAGAAAATATTGGCCCTTTTTCTTAGTTGTGATAAATACATGGAAAGGCTTGGGCTATAGCTCCATCATTTATCTGTCCTCTGTCATTGGAATTGACAGAAGCTTATATGAAGCTTCCTATGTGGATGGTGCGGGAAGGTGGACGCAGATTAAGCATATCACGATTCCCCTTCTAAAACCGACAGTAATTACCTTGGTTTTATTACAGGTGGGAAGAATTTTCTATTCAGACTTCGGTCTCTTTTATCAGGTACCTATGGATTCCGGAAGCCTGTATCCCGTGACAAATACAATAGATACCTATGTATACCGGGCATTGATGAAGATGAACAACATTTCCATGGCCTCAGCTGCCAGCACTTATCAGGCGGTGATCGGATTTGCCCTGGTGCTTGTGGTGAATGGAATAGTACGCAAGGCGGATAGAGATAATGCATTATTTTAAAGGAGAATAAATATGGAATCTGGTGTAACAGGCGTTAATGAGAAAATATTTCAGATTATAATAAATATTATACTGCTGTTGCTCACCCTGGCAGCAATCCTCCCATTTATCTTGTTGATTGCATCTTCACTCACCGATGAAAAAGCTTTATTATCGACTGGATATAGCTTTTGGCCATCCAAGTTCAGTGTTTATGCATATGAATATTTATTTTTGTCCAATGCGGCAAAGATATTCAGGGCATATGGGATAACATTTTTTATAACGATTGTCGGTACTATAGTGAGCTTATTGGTTTGTCCCCTTCTTGCCTATCCGTTGTCAAGAATGGATTACCGCAGACGAAAGTTTTTTACCTTCGTGGTCTTCTTTACCATGCTATTCAATGGGGGTATTGTACCTTCCTATATCATGTGGACACAGATATTTCATGTTAAAAATACAATATGGGCTTTGATTTTTCCAAACTTATTATTTAATGGTTTCTATGTAATCCTGTTTAAAAATAATTTTGCGAGTAACATACATCCCGCGCTGATTGAAGCCGCTAAAATTGATGGCGCTGGGGAGTGGTATATTTACCGGAAAATAATTATGCCCCTATCCTTACCAATCTTTGCTGCGATTGGCTTGATGATCGGGATCAGTTATTGGAACGATTGGACCAATGGGTTATATTACTTGACGAATATTAACCTTTACAGCCTGCAGAACCTCCTAAAGAGTATTATGGATAATATACAAGCCCTCGCTGCATTAAGCGGAACCGTAAACATCGGGCAAAGGGATATGCCCGGCACCGGCATCCGTATGGCAATGGCTGTGGTGGGGGTTATTCCAATTATGGTATTATATCCGTTTTTCCAGAGGTCCTTTGTGAAGGGTATCGCCCTGGGCGGTGTTAAGGAATAAGTGTGAGAAGAAATTCTAAGCCCACAAAATACGTGGACTAAGAATTTCTAAGTCTCACACTGGAAGAACGCAAGTACAGCGTTCTTCACCGATTGTTTGTGCCGCTAAAGCGGCATGCCGGGAAGTGTGACAGAAATAAAAATTCAAAATAAAGGAGAAAAATAATGTTTGAGAAATATATCATATTTGATGACGGCTTTCGGAATGTAGAAGAAAACAATGAGGTCATAGGATTTCAGGTAGGTGTTAGAATTTCCTATTACAGGGGAGTTTGCTTGGCCGTCGTTGGTGATTTTACGGTAACCGTTGATGGGGAGACCTATACCAAGGACCAGATGACCTTTACTGTGGCAGATGGCACCTATACCTTTGAAGAAATGAAGGGTAGGAACGATTTGCGTTGGGATTTTGGTGAGGTGGCATATCTTACCATAAGAAAGCCGGGAGGTCTTGCCCCCGGAGAGCATAAGGTAAGGGTTTATGAAATGATCCGTGTTGTTTATGGACTAAATAAGATGCTGATGCCCAATACTGCCGAATGGGAGAAAACGATTGTGCTTAGGGAAACCTATAAAATGCCTCCGAATATTAAACGGGGCGTATCCTTATATAGCTATCAGCAGGAGTATTATCTTGGACAAATGACCCTGGAGGATTGTATCAAAGCAGTTGCTGATCTGGGAGCGGATGGAGTAGAAATCATATCGGAAGCCATGATCCCTAACTTTCCGAATCCTCCCCAGGCATGGGTGGACAATTGGTTTTCGCTGATGGACAAATATAAGACCAAGCCTACCTGCTATGATGCATTTATGGACGGGCAGATTTATGAAGATGTATTCATCAGTGATGATGAAGCGGTTGAAGCTATGGAGCGCGATATCAAGGTTGCAGCGCGTCTTGGTTTTAAGACGATGAGGGTATTATGCGCAGTACCCCTTAGGATTATTGAGAGGGCGCTCCCCTGTGCAGAAAAATACAATATCATTATGGGTATTGAGGTTCATGCGCCATTTAAATTGGGGACGCCATGGATTGAGGAGTATGTGGACTTTATTAAGAAAACCGGAACAAAGCATTTCGGTATTATTCCTGATCTGGGGATTTTTGTGGAGAAACCGGTCCGTATTCTGGAGAGAAAGCATATCCGTAGGGGTGCGACACCTGATATCGTAGAATTTATCAGCAGGAGCTATTCAGAGAGAAAGACCTATGAGGAAACCCTTCCTAAGGTGATGGAGATGAATCCTAATGCAGAGGATTTAATATGGGCAGAAGAAGCATTTCATTATACCTATTGTGACCCGCAGCTGTTAGCACGGTATATTCCATACATTATACATATCCATGGCAAAATGTATGAAATGGAGGATGGTGCGGAGTATAGCATTCCGACAGAGCAGATTATTAAAGTGCTGAAGGAGAACGGCTGGAAGGGGTATATCAATACGGAATATGAGGGTCAGCGCCATTACCATGATATTCCTGACTGGGATGTGGATAGCGTAGAGCAGGTACGGGAGCACCATAAATTACTGGAAAGGTGCATTGAGGGTTAAGTGGCCTTAGCATTGGAAGTATGATTGGAAGTATGAGTGGGTTTTGGCATCAGGTTCTACAGCAGGCTTGACTAAGAAAGGATAGGGCGGATATGAAAAACATGGAAAGGTTTCATGAGGAAACGCAGGGAAGGCGATGGGACGTTACTTTTGACCGGATGCGCCCAATTCCGTTTGTGAAACACTGCGGACGGTCTTTTGGCGATATTACGGATAGGAATGAACTCTATACTTTGTCTTCCGAGCTTAATGAGATGGAAAAAGAATCACCCTATGCAAGGTATTATGCACTGGGGCCGGCTTGCCCTTCCGAGGAAAATATAAGGGCTACAGAATATGATACCCTGATTGATGCAGATCAGGTCTTCATGGTTGAAGATTTTGCAAAGAAAATGGACATCCCAGGCTGCAGCGAATTAAAGCCGGGATATTGCATACTTCCAAATGGGGTTGGTTTTTGCTGTGCAACGACCATGGTGCCAGGATGTACGGCGGAGGTTATGACGAACTTTATTGAAAATTTTAACCCTCCACAGGATCTTTATTATAAAATATGGCTGCCGGGCTCCCATGTGCGCCATTACGAGGATATGGCGGTTGAGGATGTGGGATTTGGTATGGCTCAGCTAAAATTTATAGAAGGCCTTACGTCTGAAAAAATCGGCATGCCCCAGCCGCCCCTTGGAGATCAATATAACATTGGTATTACGGGAGCTAATATCCTGTGTACGCCTCTCCACCAGCCGGAGGCCGAGCCGATCCATGTTAGTGAGCTGTGCTATTACCGGCTGACACCGGAAGGGTACGAATTAAGAGTCGTATTCTGGGTGGGGATGCATTTTGAAAATGGAAAATCCGTGCTGCATCTACCGAAGGGAAAGCCCGTTGATGCCTATTATCCAGCCGCATTAGCGAGGCATAGCGTATGGGAAACTGCTACTTTCATGCGGAATGTCATGCAGTTTTGGGCAGATACCCAAAAAGGTGCAGAGGAGTAATGCTGGAATAAACTCTGTGCCGTATAGAGGGCAGGGGAATAGCGGATAGAAGAATATCGGGCAGGAGAATAACGGATAGAATAACGGATAGAATAAAGGGCAGGAGATCGGGAAACTGGGATCTTCTGTTCTTTTTTATGCGTGCCCGGTGGCGCACGTTTCTAACCGATGCAAGTGCGTAATCCGTCTGGCAGGAAGGATATAGACGAAGGCAAGGATGTCCATCGTGAGGTGGAATCTGAAGGAATCAATTAGAAAGACGCTTTTACTTCAAAAGAAAGGATGCTATAATACACATATGTAATTAATAAGTCAGAGTTGTAGGAGCAGAAAAATGAATGTTCTTCAAAATTTAATGGAATTATATAATCAACTTCCCTTGGACAGTACTTATCGGATTGTTGCCAAAGGAATTCTTGAAAATTTGGACAAGGTATCGGATGCTACAATATATGATATTGCGGAAATGACGAATTCGTCACGCACGACAATTTGGCGTATGGTACAAAAGATGGGGTATAGTACATATTCCGATTTCCGGTACGCATTAAAGGCTGCTGTTTCCCAATATACTTACTACAATAGAATGCTTCCCGAACAGGAAGCCCGGCATGAGAATAATATTATTCCGGCATTTCTCTCAAGATTGCATAAATCCTATGAGTTCATGGAGCAAAAATTAAATCTTACAAAGATAGATGCACTTGCCAAGGAACTACATCAAGCGGAAAGGATTAGCTTCTATATGCCCTTCCGAATCTATTCAATTTATTCTCTGCAGCAGAATTTAGCTATGGCGGGGAAGTCAACCGGGTACTTCTGCCTGCTGCCGGATATGTTAGAGGATGCAAAGACATTAGATTCTAAGAGCCTGCTTTTTGTAAATACCTTTGAATTTGCGGAAACGATGGATATGTCACCGGTTTTTTTTACTGCAAAAGAAAAGGGAAGCAAGATTATATTATCGAATACCTATAAATCCAGATACCAGTCTTATGCAGATCAGTTAATGTTTGAGGTTGAACCGGACTCTGGGTCAGACCATGTATCAAGCATAATATTTGAGGTCTTTATCCTTGTGCTTAGTGAGGTATACCGGTCACAGTACATAGGATAAGCTGCCCTATGACAAAAACCTTTGTTAACGCTATAAGCATATCCCTTATAATTAAAATAATCCCTGGTTTCAAATTTGAAACCAGGGATTATTTTTTGGTAAAAGAGCGTCATTTTATAAGAAAGGGTTGAATAAGCTGAGCGCCAGAGAAAGTATCCTTTTGTATAATTATCTTATCAATAGCTGTGACGTACAGACGGAAAACGGATGTATTTATCCCGGCAGGGAAATTGCCCACAGCTTTTGCAGGCATAGCAAATGAAAGGAGAATGAAGAGTATGGATTATAGCTTTTGTATTGATCTGCTCTATTTGGAAATTACGCCACAGGGTCCGATTTTTGCGAATACAGAGAAGATTATAGAGGGCATGCACTTAGCAAAGGATACTGGATTCCAGGCAGTGGAGTTCTGGGATTGGGAAAACAAGGATATGGATTTAATCCTTGCCAAAAAGGAGGAATTAGGGCTGAAGATTTCCTCTATTTGCGCCAAGGATAGGGGAACGCTGGCGGATAAAGCCACGCATCAAAGGGCAGTGGAAGGTTTAAGACAGACGATCCCGGTAGCAAAGAGGCTTGGGTGTGATAAGATTATTGTTACCGCACAGAATATGCCTGGTATTGGCAGGGAAGAAGGCTATCAAAGTATTGTAGAGGGGCTTAAAAAATTGGTTTCTCTCGCTGAAAAGGAGGAAATTACTTTGATTCTGGAGCCTATCCATGGTTCGTTTTTCGTGAATTCTGCAGAAGCCTTTGCGATGCTTAATGAAGTTGGCAGCCCGAATTTGAAGCTGCTCTACGATTTGTATCATTTTCAGCTGATGGAAGGCAACCTGATTCAAACGATTAAGAAAAACCTGGATAAAATAGGCCATATCCACGTTGCATCTACGCCGGACCGTATGGAGATTACGGATGGTGAGCTTAATTATGCATACCTCTTAAGGGAAATCAAGAATAGCGGATATAACAATTATATAGCATTAGAATATAGACCCACCATGGACAAGGCAGAAAGTCTGATCAGTAGCCGTAAGCTGTTTGTTTCATAGGAAGGTAATGGAAAGTGAAGTAGGATCGAGAAAAAATTATGTCTAAAATAAAGGAGAGGTTGATATGATAAAACTTAGAATTGGTATTATTGGGATTGGGGTAATAGCTAATACAAAGCATATTCCATCTTTAATGAAAATACCCCAGGTGGAAATAGTAGCTTTATGTGATATAGTGCCGGAGTGCTGCGAAAAGGCCAAGGCGTCCTTTGGCTTAAATGCAAAGACATATACTGATTACAGGGATCTTTGCAGTGATCCTGATGTTGATGTAGTACATATTTGTACACCAAATCCATTTCATTGTGAAATGACGTTAACGGCATTTGAATTTGGCAAGCATGTTCATTGTGAAAAGCCAATGGCATGCACCTATGAAGATTCTTTAAAAATGATTGCAGCATCGAAGAAGGCAGGGAAGAAGCTGACGGTAGGCTTGCAATGGCGCTACCGAGACCAGTGCGTCTATATGCGTGACCTAGTAAAGCAAGGATATTTTGGTGATGTTTATTATATGAAATCACAGCAGCTTAGGGGAAGAAGGCTTCCTGCATATGGTGTGTATACGGATAAGGAGAAAAATGGAGGGGGCGTTCTGATGGATGGTGGGCCACATTCCATAGATTTGCCAATGTGGATCGCCGATAACTACGAGCCTATGAGTGTGAGGGGAGTCATTACAGATAAAATGCGTTATAGCACAGAGGGCAATGCATTAGGGCCATGGGATCCCCAAAACTTTAATGTTGAGGATAGCGCTTTTGCATTAATAACGATGAGGAATGGCCTTGTGATTTATATGGAGACTGCCTGGACAATTAATATGATACAGAGCGCTCCAGGCATTGTTGTATCCTTAGCGGGGACAAAAGCCGGTGCTGATATGGTTGGGCCGCAGATGAATACCTCAATCCGCCTGAATCAAATTATTAATGAAAAGCAGTCGATAACGGTTCCAACCTTAGGCATGCCTCCTATGATGAATATGAATGATTATGACATTACTCATTGGATTGATGCAATCCTATATGATAAGGATCCGGCTGTTTTACCGGAACAAGCGGCAGTTGTAACACGGGTGATGGAAGGGATTTATAAATCGGCAGCCACAGGTGAGACCGTATTTTTTGAAGAAAGGAAATAAATTCTGTATCGTATATAGGGCAGAGGATCAGGTGATGAGGATCTTCTGTCCTTTTTGTAGTGTGCCTGTATGGGCGCACACTATGTAAGTAGGAATTGACTTTTTAATATTAGTAAAGTATATTTATGGCAAGCTGAGTAGTGGGCGATGAGAGTCTATGCTTAGCAGGAAAAGCGGCTAGTGGCTTTTGGTTTAAGGGGAAAAGAATATAGAATGTAGGATACGTAAAGAATGGAGATGAGTTGTCATGCATGCGCTGGAAGAGCTACAAGTTTATTATAATAGCAGTAAAGAGGGAGATATTTATCATACCGTCGTCGGGATGGTTTTGCAGAATATCCATAAAATCAGCGGGTGCACCATATATGACCTCGCGGATCTATGCTATGTATCCCCGACCACAATCAGCCGGCTGAGCAAGAAGCTGGGCTATAGCAGCTTCCAGGAGTTTAAAAGCAGTATTGTCAATGCCGTGAAAAATTATGGGATACTGAACCAGTATGTTTCCTTCCAGGAGAAGTCAAGGTATGAAAACAGCGTTACGGCATACCTGGAGCTGTTGGATTTGCAGATCAGGCGCCTGAAGGAAGAGATAGACATAAATGAGCTGGATAGGATGGCAGCGGTCATCAATGACTCCAGGAATATTAAATTTTATACAAATGGGATTATATTTGCAGAGCACCGGTTCCAGGGAGACCTGATTATGGCGGGGCATATGAGTGAGATCAAGGCATCCCCCCAGGAGCAGATCGCAGATATACCATCCTTGGGGAAGGGGGATCTGGTCATCCTGATTTCCCCGGTAGTCCATGAGGCGGCCTATGTGCTTGAGGTCATGGAAGGGATTCGGAAGCAGGGAGCCGGGCTGTTTGTCATGACGGATGCACAGTACCCGCCTTATAAAAAATATGCAGACTATTATTATGGCTTTGAAGGAGCCTTGGGGATCATTGATGATTACCGGTTTGCGATGTATTTAAATCTGCTTTCCATTAGGTTTCGGGAGTTATATTTGTCCTGAATATTTAGGCTTACGGGAGGATGACCCATGGTTGATTTTTATGTAGCAGAGCATGAGATAATGGATTATGATTTTTGGGATATCAGCAGGTTCGGGGAGCATTTTCACCAGAGTCCTGAGATTCTCTATGTCCTGGAAGGGGAAGGGCTGCTGAGGGTTGGTGAGAAGGAATACCGGATGGGGAAGGAGGATTTCATTATCATAAATTCCTATGAACGGCATGACTTTGAAGCAAAGGAGAAGGTGCTGTGTGCATGCATCCATCTGAATTTTAACCTCGCTAAGCGGTATGTTGACCTGGGAGCCCAGACCTTCGACTGCAACACGACAATGGAGCAGAATGATACGACAAATACCTGCCGGCTCATGCTGAAAAGAATTTTCAGCCAGTATTTTGGCAAGGATGGCCAGGGTAAGATTTACCTTACTTGCCTGTATTATGCCCTGCTTAATATAATATCTGATAAATTTTTAATCCAAAAAAATGAGCTGGAGCTTGGCCGGGAAGACCGCATCAATAAGATATGCCACTTTATTGATAACCGGTATAAGGAGGCTATCAGCCTGAATGATCTGTCCAGTTATCTGTACCTGTCAAGGGAGTACCTTTCCAGCTATTTTAAAAAGGTGCTGGGGATGAATTTTAAGGATTATTTAACCCGGGTGCGCCTCCGGCATGCATTTAATGATATCCGCAAATGCAGGGAAAAGGGGATTATCCATATTGCCATGGATAACGGGTTTCCGAACATTGCGGCCTTTAATAAGGCCTTTAAGGATGCCTATGATATGAGTCCCTCTACCTATTTGAAGCTGTGCCAGGGGGAGGAGCAGGCCGCTGTGGCTGTGCCGGGCAAGGATCCGTTGGAGCTGCAGAGGATAAAAACCTACCTAAACGACTATGGTACGCCCGGATACTTAGAAGAGATGGAACGCAAGTACCTGGGGGCGGATGCCGGAAAGCCCCGGAGCTACCGTAAAAACTGGAATAGGATGATTAATATTGGCCGCGCCAGTGAGCTGCTAAACCGTGAGCTGCAGGAGCATCTGTTATTATTAAAGAATGGACTGCAATACGGGTATGTACGTTTCTGGGATCTATATGCCCCGGAGCTGCAGCTGAACCTGGGGGCTGGGGATGAAAATTATAATTTTACAAAGCTGGACAGGATATTGGATTTTCTGGTAGAGAATGGGATGAAGCCCTATATTGAGCTGGGGTGGAAGCCGGTCCAGTTGATCCGTATCTTAGATGAGTATCTTGTGAAGGAAGAGCGTCAAAATGAGTTCCGCACGCCGGAGCATTTTAAGAGCTTCCTCTCAAGGCTTATCCGGCATTATGGGAAGAGATACGGAAGCGGTGAGGTAGGAAGCTGGCATTTTGAACTCTGGAGTGGCGGAGGGACGGAGATTGGTAAGGAGGGCTCCAGCTATTTTGAGTTCTTCGAGGCGGCATGCAATGCTTTAAAATCCTTTTCTCCTTCCATCCAGGTCGGAGGAGCCGGCTTTGGACAGGACCAGGCGATGGAGGAGATCAGGAAAAAGCTGCAGCTTTGGAAGGCCAGGGAGGTCAAGCCGGATTTTATTACGTTGTATTGTTTTCCCTATAGTACCAAAAGCATGGAGCAGAGCAGGAATGCGGCGGAGGATCCGGGGCTTGAGGCTACGAAGGGGTTTTCCCGTAAGGTGAGGGGGCTTCTGGAGGAGCTTGGCTTTGGAAACCTGCCCCTGCATGTGTCGGAATGGAATTCCACCAGGTCAAACCGCAACAGCCTCCATGATGCCTGCAACAAGGGAGCCTATATGGTCCACAGCCTGGTGGATACCCTGGGAAGCGTTGACATCATAGGCTATTGGTGTGGATCAGACTTATCCTTTGAATATTCGGATACCAGCCTGGCTTTAAACGGCAGCACCGGGCTGCTGACCAGGGATGGCATCAGGAAGCCTGCATATTTTGCGGTTGAGTTTTTAAACCGTCTGCAGGACTATACCATAGGAAAAGGGGATTATGGGGTGGTTACGACGGATGGGGAGGATAATTACCTGGCTGTTTGCCATAATTACCAGAACCCTAATTTTAAGAATGTCCAGGAGGATACGAACCAGGTCGCATTCCTGGAGCAATGGCAGATCTTCTATGATGTCGACGTAAAGAAAATGGAGCTGGAGATCAGGCATGTCCAAAACGGAACCTACCGCATTAAAAAACAGGGCATTAACCAGGATGCAGGGAGTGTGCTGGATGAGTGGCTCCGCATGGAAAAGCCGGAGGTCTTGTCCAGGGAGGAGATACAATACCTGAAAAGCATCTGTATTCCCAGATGCAGCTACAGCAGCTGTACGGTGACGGATGGAACCCTAAGCCTCCAGCTGGTATTGCAGCCCCAGGAAATCCAATTAATTGATATAACGCTATCGAAAAAAGAGGAATGAATCCTCTTTTTTTATGGCCTTTTTGGGCAAGACCTTAATAAATCGGATAAAAAATTAAGATCTTATCCAAAAGGCTGACATATAGGGAAAACAGCTTAATTTATTTAAAGTAAGCCGTGAATTTATTGGAAGATGCGGTGATGCAGAAGGGGTAAAATAAGTTGGAAGATACGTTGATGCAGATGGGGTAAAATAAGAAAGTGGAGCTTGTGCCTGCATCATCTTCGGCGCAAACTTTGGATGCGAAAAAAATGTGCAGGAATAAAGGGAAAGATAAGGAGGAACCAGGATGTCTATTGATAAAATAACCGGACCTAAGCGTGGACAGTTAGTAAGGGATATCCGTCTGGCACACCGGCTTGGCTTTACCGTTATGAGGACAAAGCTGGGAGTGATTGATGATAAGCTGACCCCGGTGGAGAACTGGCGGGAGATTATCAAGATGGCCTTACCGCTGGCAGAGGAGTGCAATGTAAGAATGTGCCCCGAGATCCATATCCCGACTTCATTAAAATCAAAGACAGTGGATGATTACATAGAATTTATTGAACAGACAGGCACAAAGCATTTTGGCATAAATGTGGACTTTGGAACCTTCCAGACCGTATTTGACCCGAAGGGCTTTCAGATGCCGGGCTTGCCGGAGGATGGAAGCCCCTGCAGCAGGCCTGAGGATTTGGTTCCCCTTCTGCCATACATCTATTGCTGCCATGCAAAATTCAACCATATGGATGAGAATTTTGAGGAAACCACGATCCCGTATAAGGAGATATTAAAGGTCTTTATGGAGCATCATTGGGACGGATACCTGCTGAGTGAATATGAAGGACCCAATAAGGATGTCCCCGGCTTTGTGTCGGCGCAGATGCTGGAGCAGGGAGACGTCCAGTGGCCTAATTCAGAGGTAGCGGTCATTAAAGTGAAAAAGGAAGGCGGCTTAATCCAGGGCTACCATGATGTAAGCATCGTTTACAGGTCGATCATGTCCTATATTTCGCCCCGTGTGGATCTCATGCCGACAAAGCCGTTCCAGAAACGGATGATACTGGTATAGCAGGAGCAAATGGTGTGGTTGCGGAATACCTGCCCGGAGTATTTAAATTTGTATTATATTTTTATAATGTAATAAATGTAGCTGAAGGCAGTGTGAAATAAAGGTTATTTTACACTCGACACCCTGTGGCCTGATGACCAAGTGTTCGTTAACACAACAAGAAAGGAAGAAAGATAAGATGACAGAACAAGAATTAAGAGAGAAAAATTTAAACACAGTAAAGCAGTATTTCCAGCTCCACGGATCGGACCGCTTAAAATTATTTACAGAGGACGGAGCAAAGACGATTCCCTTTAACCCGGCACTCCTGAAGGTATTCTCCTGGAGGGGAGCAAAGCAGCTATCAGATAACTTTGAGTTTAATAAGCAGGATTTAAAGAGCTGGGAGTTTAAGGATATGGAATTCTACCCAGGCTTGGATCCTAACTTATTCCTGGTAAAGTGCGTTGGTGAGGGGTACCATACCAAGGGCAACTACTATAAGAATTTCTATTTATTCACCTTCCGTATGAAGGATGGCCTGATCCAGGAAATCGTAGAGTACCTGAACCCGATTAATGGAATGGTTGCAGATGGCTTCGTCATTCCTGAGGAGTATCTGTGGGACGATACAAAAGCGCCTTTCAACGAGTTAGGATATAAGTTTTAATAACTGCATTATGCAGGAAAGCTTCCCAGTAGTAAAAACCTTTAAAACAGGATAGCTTTTAAAATAATAAAACTTCTAGAATAATAAAGCTTCTAAGGTTATTAACAGAATAAATGTTATCACAGGAGGATGCTGCAGCATAGAGATTTCTATGCCAGCATCCTTTTTGTGGTGCGCCCGGTGGGCACACGTTTCCTGGCAGATCTCTTAATATTGCAGCGAATCAATGTGGAGGTACATCGACCCACAGGGAGGTTTCCCACAGAGAAACAAATTGCTGACCCGGAAATATCTTGGTAAACCAGGAGCCTGAAAAGTAAGGCATTAATGCTAGAATTGAGGTAGGGAAAAGGAGGTTTGCCATGAAGTATTCAGTATGCATCGACGCAGTTTTTATGAAAAAAGGCTCCTTTGCAGAAGCCATGAAGAGGACAAAGGAGGCAGGGTATCAAGCCATCGAATTCTGGACCTGGTGGGATAAGGATATGGAGCTGCTCCAAAAAACCAAGGATGATTTGGGGCTTGAGGTTGCAAGCTTTTGCACCAAGTTCGTGAACCCGGGAGAGAAGGAATTACAGGAGGAATATCTCCGGGGATTAAGGGAAAGCATCCGTATTGCAAAGCGGCTGGATTGCCCTACCCTGATTGGCCAGGCTGGATGGGAATTTGACAGCTTCAAGAAGGAGATTACAAGGGCGCAGCACAGAGCTGCCTTTCTGGAGACGATAAAACGGGCAGCAGAGGTCTTAGAAAAGGAAGAGATCGACCTAGTAATCGAGCCGCTGAACCTGCTGGTAAACCATCCGGGATACCATTTATCCTCCTCAGGGGATGCCTTTGAGGTGATCGACAAAATCGGAAGCCCCAGGGTCAAGGTCTTATTTGATATCTATCACCAGCAGATAACGGAAGGGAATTTGATCCGCAATATTACGGAGAATATCGATAAAATCGGGCATTTCCACGCTGCGGGGAATCCGGGTAGGAATGAGATTACGAAGGGTGAGATCAATTATAGGCATGTTTTTGAAGCGATTGCCGGAACCTCCTTTAATGGGTTTATAGGGCTGGAGTATATGACGGAGGAAGATCCGGTTCTGGGGCTGGTTGAGGCTCGGGAGAAAGTATTGGTGTGATGTTAAAAATTATGTGATGTTGATAGGAGGAATAGGGATGAAAGAAGATAAGAAGGTTTTTGATGTGGCAGTTATTGGATGCGGATGGATTGCCGAGGATAAGCACCTTCCTGGATTGATGGCTAATTCGGAGGTTAAGATTGTTGCTCTGTGTGATATTGATGAGGCAAAAGCGGTGCGCTTGGCAGAGCTGTTTGGCCTGGAGGGTATTGGTATTTATAGTGATTACCGGAAGATGCTTGCGGAGGTAAAGACAGATATTATACATATCGCAACGCCCAATCCCCTACACTGTGAAATGACAGTTGCGGCGTTGGAAGCAGGCAACCATGTCCTTTGTGAGAAGCCTATGGCGACCACTAAGGCAGAATGTGAGACGATGATAGGGGCGGCCAAAAAGGCAGGTAAGAAGCTGACTGTCGGTTATCAGTGGAGATACCGTCCGGAGGCGCTTTATATTAAGGAGCTGTGTGAAAAAGGGGAATTAGGGGATGTCTATTATGCGAAAGCCCATGCGGCGAGATACCGGGCTGTACCCAAATGGGGGGAATACCTGTCTGGAAAGAATGGGGGAGGGGTGTTGATCGACGGCGCTCCCCATGCCCTTGACCTGACCCTTTGGGCAATGAATAATTATGAGCCCCTGAGTGTAAAGGCTCATACCTACCGGAAGATGGTTGGTAAGCCGGAGGGGAATATTTGGGGAGAGTGGCAGGAGGAAGAATTCCAGGTGGAGGATTCCGGCTTTGCGATCATCACGATGAAGAATGGAGCCACTATATATCTGGAGGCGGCCTGGTTAATCAATATGCTAAGTGGAGATATGAAGACGACACTTTGCGGTACGGAGGCCGGTGTTGATATGTTTAATCAGGGGGGAGTACGCATCAACGGCGTTAAGAATGGAAAGCCGTATGTTCTGGAGCCGGATATGGGTATCTCCGGGGCACCATTTTCCATAAAGCCGGTTCCACCCATGTTCAGGGAATCCAAAGAGCTGATTAAGGCAATCAGGAAAGACGTGGAGCCCTTTATTAAACCGGAGGAGGCTATGGTGGTTACCCAGATCATTGAGGGGATCTACCAGTCAGCTAAGACGGGGAAGGAAGTTTTCTTTGAATAGCAGATAAATAATAAATCCAGGGCAGTTCCTTCCGTTACGGAAGAAACTGCCCTGTCATAAATACGCTATAAATATCTGTTTTGTGTCTATTTCCTAAAATAGCATAGGAATCAGGGGTATGATGACAGCCTTTAATCCTCTACTGGCTTTGCAGGAACCTTAAAATGCGGCTTGCTCGGATGGGCAAGGCAATAAGGCGTATCAAAGCCTACCTCATCAAAGGGAATCAGCCTGCGGAATTCCCCATCCTCCTCTGCCTTATTCAGGATCGTTTCAAAGAGGGGCTTCCTGACGCCGATAAATGGCTTGATATGCTCATAGACATCCGGCTCCAGGCGGATTGCGCCGGTTGGACAGACCATAAAGCACCAGGCACATTCATGGTTGTCGTCGCAGCAATTTCCTTCACTGCCAAATTTCTGCGGCTTGCAGGAGAGGTCAATGTAATCCATGGTACAATTGTCCATGCATCTTGTACATTTGGGGTAGATGCATTTTTCCTTGTCACGGATAATCCTTCCTTGGGGGTTACCGTATTCCAGCAGCATATTCACGATTGCTACGGCCTGGTTTTGATTGACGTCATTCTTTGGCATTGGAGGGATCAGGTCCGTTTCACCGGCAGTAATCCTCTGACTTCTCAGAACCATTTCCTTTCCAAATGCTTTTGCCTCCGCACAGTCCTGGTCATCAGGATGGCCGGCGGTATAATATGGCTCCGGCATACCTGGCATCACCACATTGCCATACCACCTTGCACTTCCGATTACGGTAAAGCCAGCCTTTTTCAGGTTCGGCAGTACGACAGGGAAGTAGAAGCTCGGCATAGTCCCATGGGTTGCAAAGGAAAAGATATGCTTTCCCTTTTGATCAGGGGCATTCCGGTAGAACCTTCTGATATTCGGTGGATCTGCTTTCCAGATGGGACTTCCAAGACCAATCAGGTCATACTCCTCCAGCATATCATAGGTAACCTTTTTGATAGATCTGACATCTACCTGGGATGCGGCTTCGCGGGAGCCTTCGGCGATACTGTGGGCTATTTTTCTGGTATTGCCGCTTTGGGAAAAGTAAATAATTAATACCTTCATGATATTCTCCTTTGGTTATGTACTGTTTTTCCTTTGTTGAATTCAAAAAAAGGATATATTATAATTCTATCATGAGGATATACTGTAAACAATCAACAAACAGGGTCTGGAATGTCGGAGGTTTACAAAGGGAGGAGGAGTAATGACAAGGAAAGAAGAGGGAGCATACCGGATGAAGGAAAGGATCTGCGAAGCACTTTTGCACTGCTTATCCATGGAATCCTTCCAGAAGATTACGGTTAAGAAAATCATTGAAAAGGCCGGTATTAACCGGTCAACCTTCTATAAATATTTTCTGGACAAATATGATCTGAGGGATTATTACCTGGGACAGATCCTGGAGGAATTTAAGCAGGAGAAAAACTATGATTTCATCAAGGCCGGCAAAGATGAAATTGATAATCCGGTCTATAGCCGTAACCTCCGCAACTCGGAGGAATTCATTAAGAAAAACAGCAGAACCTATAAAATCCTATGGAGCTCCGATATAGGAAGTGATCTGTATAGGCAGATGCAGGAGATCCTGAGGGCGGACATATTGGAAACCATCCTCACAGATCCCTTTTACTCGGAGGAAAAGCTTCCCTATGCCATCCTCTATGCCGATCTGTTTTCCTGTGATTTCATGCTGACAATCCGGTGGTGGATTGACCATATGGACACCATCGAGTTTGAATATGCCAGCAATCTAATGAAAGGCAATATGGAAAAGGGCTTTTTTCAAACCTTCCGGGATATTATGGAAGGTAAAATAAAGGTTAAAATATAGACATATCGGAGGATTCGCTATGAATAAGAACAGGTATTCTGTGTCATTCTGGATCAAAATCATTCTAATCATTTTTATCATACCAAGCTTTTTGTCACTGATCTATGTAAATTATAGCATCCAGAATAACCTCCGGGAGCAGGTTACAAAAGTGAAGAGGGACATGTTGAGCCTTTATATGCAGCAGACAGATCATCTGCTGGATGAGCTGGATGTATCGCTCAACGGATTTATGGCAAAGAATCAGAATATTGTCGAATTGCAGGTATCCGCAGATTCTAACGACCGCCAGCTGGCTAAATATGATTTATATACGCAATTAACCGATTTTACCTTTGATACCAGTAAGGTGAATGGCTTTTTCGTATACTCGGAAAGCGATATCATAGATGATGATTTTTTTACTGCAGTGAACTCGGGTGGAGACCTGGTTAATTATAATCTGGAATCGAAACGAATACAAAACAAATTGCTGATGGCGATCCAGCAGGGTAAATTAAACACCGGCCGCTGGTTTAAATGGAAATTTGGAGAAGATTATTATTTATTCAGAATTGTATATGACAGGAACACCTATCTGGGATGCTATATTAGCTTAAATGGATTATTGCAGCCCTTAGAAAAAATAAATCCTGGCAACCAGGGGTTTTCATTTATGACTTCTTTAGAAGGGCAAATATTAACCGATGATCCTGCCGGTCTGGTTATGCTGGATCTGGCTGAAAGCTATCATAGCATTGAGATGAAACTTCCGGCTGAGGACGACCGTCAGAAATACCTGTACGTAAGCGCTGCCTCTGATTCTGCCGACCTGTGCCTGGTAGCAATGATCCCGGACAAGGCTGTCCTGGCGGAATACGCTAAGGTAAGCAATGTTCTAATCATTATCTCCATCATCATTCTGGCATTAATTCCTTTAAGCGCGATTTTGGTCCAGCGGGGTATCTATCATCCGATCGGGCTTCTTACCAGAACAATGGAGGAAGTGAAAGCCGGCAAGGTGGATATTCGTGCGGATGAGAAAAGCAAGCTGAAGGAATTCTATGTCCTCAGTACGACTTTTAATGGGATGCTGGACGAGATGCATCATCTGAAAATCCATATCTATGAGCAGCAATTAAAGGAAAAGGAGGCTCATTTGCAATACTTGCAGCTCCAGATCCATCCACATTTTTTCTTGAATTGCATGAGCTTAATGCACAGCCTTGCAGAGCTAGGGAAGTATAGGGAGATCCAGAAGCTTTCCCGCAGCCTGGTAAATTATTTCCGGTATATGTTTAAGAAAGCAAATACTATGATTTCAGTCGGGGAGGAGCTGCAGCATATCAAAAACTATATGGATATCCAGATGATGAGGTTTCCAGATGGAATTAATTACAGCATTAACATGGATGAGGAGCTTCACGATGCCCTGATACCTCCCTTAAGTATACAGACCTTTGTTGAAAATTCAATTAAATATGCCTCAGATTATAACGGAAAGACAAAGGTTCTGGTCAATCTTGAGAAGCTGGGCAGCAACATAAAGGTAATTGTAAGAGACTATGGTGCTGGATTTCCGGCGGATGTTTTGACAATAATTAATTCGGACGAGGATCAGTTTGAGGGGGATGAAACATACCGGATAGGGATTCGGAATGTAAAAGAAAGGTTTAAATTGATCTTTGGAGAAAATGCATTTATACATTTTTATAACGATCATGGCAGCGTAACGGAGTATGTGATACCTATCATGAAAGAGGAGGATGCGGATGCATCAAATTAAGGAGGGCGGTATTCATGTTTCGGGTACTATTGGTGGATGATG
>JARKQP010000562.1 GCA_029974875.1 Mobilitalea sp. | reverse complement strand
CTGTGCACTCACAGTTGGTCGGGGTCTTGGAATTGATCCTTGTGTTGTCCTTTCCATTCAGCTGTTCCTTACTATTTGTATTGTTGATTTTGACATTGTTGATCGCCATATGAATTCCTCCTTCTTAATTTGATACAGATTTGATACGAATTAGTTTTTAGTTATCCACAGTTAATGGGATTTGTTTTACAATGCTGTCCGCGTCAATCTCTGTCATAATTCTTATAACATTGTTTCCTAATCTAATAAAAACTATAACCGTACACCAAAATAATAATCAAAGAAGAAAATCCGAATCAAGAAAAAAACTGCCACAGAACCAGTGTCATTTTCCATACCTCAATGACCCTTGTTCCGTGACAGCCCTTACAGCCTTCACTTTTTACATATTATTATATTTTCATAATACAATTATACTTTTCACATGCTACTATATTTCACAATGCAATTATGCTTTTCACATGCTACTATATTTTACAATGCAATTATACTTTTCACACGCCAGAATCCACCTAACAAAAGGCGCCTTTATACTAAATACGAACGCGGTGAACCTGGGTGTAGCTATATCCATCTGGGCGCAGACCGGGCCTCCCGTGATTGCCTGCACTTGGCAGTCATGGGAGGTTAAAGGCAAGCCCAGGTGGATATAGCTACACCCAGGTTCACCTCACAGCCTAAACTTCTCCACTCTTATTCCGACACCAACCGCTTCTCTCCCGTAATTGCCTGGATCGGCCCAATATCCTGGGTAAATTCAAGAACCCCCAGATATTCACCCTTCTTATCCCTGACCGCAAAATACCGGATTAAAACATACCGTCCGCCCATCTTAATCCAGAAGTCCTCATGATCCTTCTTACCGGACTTTAAATCCTCCACGATCTGCTCAACAATATGAACACTTGCCGGCGGGTGACAATTCTTTACCTCCCTGCCGATCACTGCTTTCGTACGGGGAAAGATTCTCTCACTGCCATTCGTAAAATATTTTACGATACCATCTTTATCGACAAAGGTAATATCAACAGGCAGTGTATCCAGCATCGCTTCCAGCTCCACCTTAGAGAAAACTCCCGTTTCAAACCGGAGATAACCTTCACTTGCCGGTTCTTCCCCTTGGCTCTTTGCCTTTTCCTCTACGTTCACCCTGGCCGGCTTCCATTCCTGCTTCGGCTCATAGAGACAAAAGCCGATGTCAGCGCTTTCCTTGGCGATCTTTAACCACTCGTCCTCATTAAGAGTTTCAAGCACCATCGGAAACAGGATGTTTTCCTCTTTAAAGATCATCTCGTCTACCCTGCTCAGTGCACGCTCTATTTTTTCTGCAATAGCTTCTTTGCTTTCCTGGTTATCCTTTAGGGCCTTAAGGGCAGTTTTTATGTCTTCCCTGATTTCATCGTCAACACCCCACATTACCTTGGGAGGGGCAGTAATTCCATACTTCTCCATATAGGGGAACAGGAGGTTTTCCTTCCTCAGATAATGCTTATCAATTTCCCAGAGCTTGGTCAGCTCTTCAAGGAATCCATTCATCCCTTCCTGGTCCGTCTCCTTGATAAAGCTCTCTAGCTTAGGTCTGATTCCCTTGCGCATCAGCCGCTCCAAAGCACGGTTTTCCGCCTTAAAGGTAAATACCGGATGTCCCGGATTCTCCTCTTCCTTCTCCGGACGGTGGATTTCTTCAATGGAGCCCTTAAAGACGGCGGCATGGACGTCGCAAAGCCTTTGCACCTCGGCAATCGGCATGCCCTCCTTGATCAGTTCATTTTCCATGGCGGAGATTTCGGTCGGAGAAACTCCTTCAATTAACTTACCGAAACGTTCCTTGACCTCCTCCGCACTTTTCCCGTCATGAAGCTCCAGGATTAATTCCTTTAATACCTTTTGGCGGTATTCACGGTTGTTGATGTACTCACTCATAGACTTATCCTCCTAACGTAAAGTAAGTTTGATACTTCATATTTCATTGGATAAGATATTATTAACACTATTGCAAGAATTTATATTACATTATTACAATACCTTACCCTTATTTTTCTTATAATAAAAATAACCGGCAGCAATAATTGCAAAGCAGATTAAGAAGTAATATGGGAACAAGGGATGGGACACACTGCCGGACAGGATAACCAAAGATCCGACCGTTGCCAGGACCGGGATAACATAGCCCTTCCATTTTCCCTTTAGGGTTCCCTTTTTCGTTAACCGCATTACCGTTACATAAAGTACAATATAATTCAGATAGCTCATTCCTACTGCGATCTCCGATACATCACCCCTCATGCCAAACTTCTGGGTAAGATAATGGATCAGCATCCAGACCAGGGACAATACATAGGCAAAAACCGCAGAATTGACGGGCATTCCACCCAGCTTTTCATTTTCCTTCCTCAACCAGGAGCTGCCTGGAACCATATTGCGCAGCGCCAGGGAATAAGGCATACGGATAAAGCCAAGAGCCAATCCGTTCACGGTACCCAGCACCGATATTACTACGAAGGTAAGGATCACCTTGCCTCCCACATTGCCAAATAACAGGTTGGCCGCCGTAAATACAGAAGCATCCTCCTGCGCCAGCACCGTATCCGGGCCAATCAGTGAGGTAATACCGACAAAATACGCGATGTATACAGCCAGGATTACCAAGGGGGCTATGGTGAGCGCTAAGGGCAGGTTTCTTTTACTATTTTTAATCTCGTGGCAGATCGATGTAGATATAATCCAGCCATCAAAGGAGAAGGCGATCGGCGCAAAGGCAGCGATCCAGCCAAAGGAGCTGGCAACCGACTTAAAAGCCTGGATTTCTCCCACAGTAAACTCACCGGGCTTTCCAAAAATCAATCCTGCTGCTGCGATAATAATTAGTGGAACCAGCTTAATGACCATAGAGGCATTTTGAAAATAGCCACCTAGCTTTGCCGACAGCATATTTAAAATAAATAATGCGGTCATATTGATGACCCCAATTAAAACAGAGGTTTCTAATGTAAATTCAATTCCAAATAACTGGCAGATATAGATTCCTGTCACCCAGGCCACAACTGCGGATAAGGTCGGTAAATACAGGAAGGTCTGAAACCATCCAAAGGCACAGGAGGAGCCAAGACCGACGAATTCCTCCATGTATGCAATAACTCCACCCGGTTTATCCGTCAGGTTTGCCAGCTGTGAAATCGCCAGACATCCAAATACAATTGCAATTGCTGCCACTGCAAAAACAATGACTCCTAATAGTACATTGCCCCCCGTATAGCTTAGCACGTTGTCTGCCTTAAAAAATATACCAGATCCTATAACAATACCGGTGATCATGGTGATGGCAGTAATTAAGCCGTATCTTCTCTTCTCCATAAAACGTCCCTTCCCATGTATGTTAGAATAAGCTATCAGAGGCCTCTTTTGCCTTTGATAACCAGCGCTGTTTCCGCGCTGCGTATACCAAGGATTGGAGCCTGCTTTTAGCCTCCTTCCTATGATATACAGCTCTCCTAATATACCATTTTCTACGAGAAAACACAAGACGTTTTATAACTCACGGTGATACCCGCCATAACCAGCGGGAATAGTAATAACAGCTTATGATTAATCCTCTTCCAGGGCGATCAGGTAGGCCTTAATCGGAGCTGCCTCTGCCCCAATAATATTAAGCGGGGCTGCCGACAGGAAATATTCGCCTTCCTCCACTTCCTTTAAATTCAAGCCCTCCAGAATGTGGATTCCCTTTTGCATCAGCTGAAGATGTGTTTCATGTCCCGGCTGTGACCGTTCAACTCCAAGGGCATCAATTCCTACACCCTTCACCTTTTTCTCCACCAGATAGGCTGCACCGCCCTTCTCAAGAAAGATAAAGCTGGTCTCCAGGATATCCTCAAAGGAATTTTTGGTCTTAAATAATACAAAGTCACCTTCCCGGATCTGTTTCTCCCTTAAGTCGGCCTCCGTAATCTTCTCCTCTACCGAGGTCAGGTCAAGGACGGTACATTTTGTTATCATATCCCTTATATCCAGGGTTTCCATCGTATTGCCCCCCGGAACCATATGCAGGGTACGGTCCATGTGGGTCCCTGTATGAAGGTTCATATGGATACGGCTCTCATAGGCCTTTGACGTATTAAAATCAGATTGCACCTCAAGCACAGGCCTCTTTTCTTCCTTCCCATTATAAACCGGCATTTCGTGATAAATCGGCATTGATATGTCATAAATTTTATCCAGATTAATTCTCATCCCATTTTCTCCATTCCTGTTAAATTTTTGTAAAAATAATTACATAAATTATAACACAGGATACCCTATACATTCCACCATTTCCGCCCATCCTTTGCCAATAATTCAAAGGCCTTAACCGGACCCATGGAACCGGAATCGTAGTTAGGGAATTTATTTTTTTTACGTTCCCGATACTGTATCAACCGATCCGTCACAGTCCAGGCGGATTCCACTTCATCCCACCGGGAAAATAAGGTCCCATCCCCCCTCAGGATATCAAAAATCAGCCGTTCATAGGCCTCCGGGGTATTGCCCTGCATCGGGTTGTAATAGCTGGTATCCATCTTTGTCGGAACAATCCCGTTATGGCTGGCGAAATCCTTCGTATTAAACTGGAAGAACACGCCAACACTGGGCTGTATCCTCAAAACCAGCAAATTCGGCTCCTGCAGGTCCTGCTCCTGAAAATATAGGATATTTGGCAGGGACTTAAATTGGATTACGATCTCCGCGGAGCTTGTTGCCATACGCTTTCCGGTTCTGATATAGAAGGGTGTTCCTGCCCAGCGGAAATTATTAATATGCAGCTTCATTGCCACAAAGGTCTCCGTCTCTGAACTGCTTGGGACATTCTCCTCCTCCCGGTAGCCCGGAACCGGCGTCCCATCAACCATGCCCTTCCCATACTGTCCGAATACCACGTTATTCTTAAGAAATTCCGGGGTAAACTCCTCAATTGCCTCCAAAACCTTCTGTTTCTCAGTCCGGATGGAATCCATCTTAAGATTAGTCGGCGGCTCCATTGCCACCAGGGTCAGGATCTGGAGGATATGGTTCTGCAGCATATCCCGCATGGTGCCGGACTGCTCAAAGTAACCGCCCCTGGTTCCGACCCCCAGCTTCTCCGATAAGGATATCTGTATATTATCGATAAACCGGTTATTCCACAAGGATTCAAAAACAATGTTGCCAAAGCGCAGGACCATGATGTTCTGGATCATTTCCTTGCCTAAATAGTGGTCGATACGGTAGATGCTTTTTTCCGGAAACACTTCGTTAATCTTGTCATTTAAAGTCCTTGCCGTCTTTAAATCTTTTCCGAAGGGCTTTTCAATCACCAGCCTGCCAAATGCCCCGGGCCTTACTGCCATATCACTTGTCTGTAAGCCCTGCACAATCGTTTCAAAATATTCCGGGGCTACCGCCAGGTAATATACCCGGTTGCCCCCGCTTTTCACTTGGGTATCCAGCTGGTCCAAGTACAGCTTAAGCTCCTGGAAGCCGGACAGGTCAGTAAAATCAAACTTATAATAGTGGATCATCTCCCGGAGCCTCGCCCAGATATCCTCATCTATTTTATTTCGGGAATATTTTATAATCCCTTCACGGATATCCTTTAGATATTCCTCCCGGGTCTTCTCCCTTCTTCCGACGGCTACAATCGCAAAATGCTCGGGAATCAGCTGATCCCGGATGAGATTATATATGGCAGGCATAAGCTTTCTATGAGTTAAATCACCGGTACCCCCGAATATCACCATGAGTGCCGATAATTCCTGCGGTAATTGCTCGATATTATCCATTCTCACACTCTGCCCTCCTTCTTTTTTATAGTTACTGCCCTTAACTGCTGTTACTTAATTACTGCCTCCTACCACTTTGTATGGTAGATTCCTTTCTTATCCTTACGCTCATAGGTATGTGCTCCAAAGTAATCCCTTTGTGCCTGTAATAAATTCATCGGAAGCTCTGCCCTGCGGTAGCTGTCGTAATAGGAAATGGCACTCGTAAAAGCAGGTACCGGGATACCGGCAGTAATGGCCGTCTTAATAACTTCCCTCCATTCCTCCTGGTAATTGCTGATGATATCCTTGAAATAATCTGCCAGCAACAGGTTGGGAAGCTTAGGCTCCTGCTGGTATGCACTTGTAATCTGGTTTAAAAACTGTGCCCTGATGATACAGCCCCCACGGAAAATCTTAGCAATGTCCCCAAAGCTTAAGTTCCAGGAATACTGGTCGGAGGCGGTACGGAGCAGGCTAAAGCCCTGGGCATAGGCACAGATCTTACTTGCATAAAGAGCCTTGCGGACCGAGCCGATAAAGTCTTTTGATTTCTGGATTGTATCATGCGGCCCGCTTAACTGCTTACTTGCCTCCACTCTCTCTCCCTTCCTTGCTGAAAGATAGCGTTCGTAAACAGCATTCGTTATCGTTGGTATCGGTGATCCCAGATCCAGGGCAATTTGGCCGGTCCATTTTCCGGTGCCCTTCTGTCCCGCTACATCCAGGATCATATCCACCAGATAATTGTCCGTGTCTTCATCCTTTTTTGCAAATATCTTAGCGGTAATATCGATCAGGTAACTGCTAAGCTCACCCTGGTTCCATTCCTCAAATACCTCATGGAGCTCCGGCGGCGTTAAATGCAGCACCTCCTTTAATATGGCATAGGCCTCGCTGATCAGCTGCATATCCGCATATTCAATTCCGTTGTGGACCATTTTCACAAAATGACCGGCTCCATCCCCGCCAATATAGGTGCTGCAAGGCTCTCCCTCCACCTTGGCAGAGATTGCCGTAAGGATGGGCTCCATGCTTTGGTAAGCCTCCAGGTTTCCGCCGGGCATAATGGCCGGGCCGTTCCTTGCCCCTTCCTCACCGCCGGAGAGTCCGGTACCAAGATAATGGAAGCCCTGTTCACTTAATTCCTGGCTCCTCCTTATGGTATCCAGATAGTAGGAGTTACCGCCATCCATGATTAAGTCCCCCTTCGACAGCAGCGGAAAAAGCTGTTTTATGGTGTCATCAACTGCAGCTCCTGCCTTCACCATCAATATAATCCTGCGGGGTAGTTCAAGGGAAGCCACAAATTCCTCTAAGGTGTAGGCTCCTGCCATATCCTTTCCTTTTGCTTCCTCCAGCAATTCATCGGTTTTACCAGGTGTCCGGTTGTATACCGACACGGAAAAACCATGGTCCGCAATATTAAGGGCTAAATTTTTTCCCATAACCGCTAAACCAATCACTCCAACCTGTTGTTTTTTCATGGTAACCTCCATCTGCCCTTTTGGCGGCATATTAAGTAATATTTCTGATTACAGAAATAGATTCTATAATCTCCTATTTTGTAAATTATAAAATCTATCTGCTATTATCTGTAACTATGTCACAACTTTATCATTTTTCTTACTCCAGCTATATAATAACATTATATCCGGATTATTTAAGTCGATATCTTGTATTTTAGTACTTTTTTCTAAAATTCACAAGAAATATATTTTATAAATCCACGAACAGATCTGCCACCTATGCTCCCATCACCCTAAATCCGGCTTCCTCCAGGGTATTTTTAATTACTTCCAGATCAATCTTTTTCATCGCCGCTCCCTTTGGAAGAGTCATAAATCTCCCTGCAGTAGCCAGCATCCCCGGCTTTGTGATGTCTTTAAATCCCAAATCTGATAAAATAGCAGGAAGCTCCGGGTACGCAGAACACAATTCATGTACTGATTTGCTTATATCCAATTCTTTCCCTTCCATAGTAAAACCTCCATTCTTTCTATAAATAAATTACTGCTTATTTTATAGTGTATGCTGGGTTCTATTTTTTTACTGTGATTTCCGTCACAATTTTTTCCGGACGGGATATCCCTATTTCCTTTCTATTCCGGGGAGCTGGCCCCAAATACTTTATTAGGAAAGGGTAATCACAGGAGAAAATAACTATGTCTCCTTCCAAAGGGATCATTACCTGGCTAATACCTTTTCCTTTCAAAAATATCCGGTAGGTATATTGTATTACCCCAATACACCTGTCGGATATTTTTCTCTTGTCTATTCCAGCTTAGAGGCAACATAGCTTCTTACGAAATGCTACTATTCCATGCCCCTGTCAACTGAAAGTACCATCCTTATTAATTCTCCATTGAATTTTCACCGGGTTTTTATTGTCCCCGCCCCAAATTAATCCATCTAAAACACCAGCTCCTCAAATAAGGCTTTTACCGTGGTCATCTCCTTCAATCTGTGGACATTATCGCCGCAAAAAATCAAGCCTTCATCCAGCCTTCCTTCCACAGCATTAATTAACGCCTTTGTAATACAGTACGGTGTCTCCCTTGGGTTGCAGTGCTCCAGACAATTAAAGCATTTTGTTACCGGGATTCTTCCCTGTTTTACTGTCTTTAAGAAGGGATTCATAATAGCCCGCCCTGGCATTCCCACCGGGCTGATTACGATCTTGACATCCTCCTCCTTTGCCTCCAGATAAGCTCTTTTGTAGGCCTCGCTGGCATCACATTCCTCTGTAACTACGAACCTGGTTGCAATCTGCACGCCATCTGCCCCAAGCTCCAGGGCATGCTTAATATCCTCTTTATCAAAGATGCCTCCGCCTATTACTACCGGAATCTTAAGGTCATATTTTTTCTCATACTCTTTTTTACATTCAATAATGCCTTTCACTTCCGTATCATAATCCAGCTCCTCAATGTGATCCAGCTGTTCCTTTGAAAAGCCAAGATGTCCGCCGGCCCGGGGGCCTTCAATTACGAGAAAGTCAGCCGTCCTGTTATATTTACGGTCCCACATTTTCAATATAACAGCGGCAGCCTTGATACTGGAAACAATGGGTGCAATCTTCGTCTTAAAGCCCTTCACTAATTCGGGCAGGGATATGGGCAGCCCCGCGCCGGAGATAATCACATCCGCACCGCCTTCGCAGGCCGCTTTTACATATTTATCATATTCCTTTGTTGCCACCATGATATTTACACCCACAACTCCATCCTGGGCGATCTCCTTCGCCAGCTTTATGTGCTTTTTGATGGCTGCCAGATTGCTCGCAATCTGATGCTTGTTAAAGTCCGGTTCATCATAACCTATCTGGGCTGTTGAGATAATGCCGATACCGCCCTCTTTCGCAACTGCGCCGGCTAACTTCGACCTGCTGACACCAACTCCCATGCCTCCCTGTATAATCGGAATTCTGGCAACTAAATCACCTATCACAAATGGTTGCATAATCATATGAATCCTCTCCTAATTCTCTACTTGGACTTCTTATCAAAATCTTAGCCAAGGACCTGTCTGCCTATGGAAAACTATTTTGATAATCAAACTATTTGTTTGTTTTTAATCCGGCTCTTCCCACCGGATTAAAAACATTATAAGACAGATGAAGAATTGTTGTCAAGATATTATAGTATATTTTTCTATTTTATATGGTTTCGATTACTACATATCTGCAGTTTAGCCAAACAACGCTATTAGCAATAAACCCCATATCCTTTTGGC
>JARKQP010000157.1 GCA_029974875.1 Mobilitalea sp. | reverse complement strand
TGTTATGATGACGAAATTAGAAAGAAATGATCCATGCTGGTGCAAAAGCGGCAAGAAATATAAGATGTGCCACTTTAATGTAGACGAAAGAATTAAGCTATATAAACAAAATGGCTGTATTGTGCCGGACAGGAAGCTTATTAAATCATCTGCACAAATTGATGGAATCCGGGAAAGCGGTAAGGTTAACACCGCAGTGCTGGATTATGTATCAGAGCATATTCACGCAGGGATGAGCACGGGTGATATCGATAGGCTGGTATCAGATAAAATAAGAGAGCTTGGCGGGATTTCGGCAACTCTTGGCTATAAAGGCTTTCCGAAAAGTGCGTGTATCTCGGTAAATAACGAAATATGCCATGGAATACCGTCAGATGAGGTTATTTTAAAAGAGGGAGATATCGTCAATGTTGATGTAACAACAATATTTAAGGGTTATTTCGCAGATTCCTCGCGAATGTATTGTATCGGAGCCGTAAGTGATGAGCGGAAAAGATTGGTTGATGTGGCGAAAAAGGCAATTGATGTTGGATTGGAGCAGGCGAGAGCCTGGAATTTCCTGGGGGACATAGGACAGGCGATCAATGATTTTGTGCGTTCTAACGGCTACTGTGTTGTTAAGGAAATCGGTGGTCATGGCATAGGGAACGAATTTCATGAAGAGCCCTTTGTCAGCTACGTATCAAAAAAAGGGACAGAAATGCTGCTGGTTCCGGGACTGGTATTTACAATTGAACCAATGGTCAATATGGGGAAAGCGGGAGTTGCCCTAAACAGGGAGAATGGGTGGACAGTGACTACCAAGGACGGCAAAGATTCCGCTCAGTGGGAAGTAACGGTTCTGGTTACAGAAAAAGGATATGAAATAATGGCCCACTAAGCGGTATGTGAGGCAGCTTACGGCTGCCCCATGTTAGTTTATAGACCTATAAAAATTAATTATGTAATACACGAACCTTCTTCATAGGAAGTGATTAATTTAATAGTGAAGGATACATTAAATTAATCCTTACAGATTATGAAGGGAAGGGATCGGTATCTTAGCTCCTGCTATTAAATATAGGGAACAATTAGAGAATATGTTTATTGACACCTGGTACGATGATAAATATAAATTTTATCATGCCAGGGGATGGGTGGATAAATATAAGGTAGAAGAGTGTAATAAGGATGAGCATCAGTTTGTATCCTTAGACAAAAACATGCAGATCATTGGACTGATTGGATACCGCATCAACCGGCTGAATGACGCTGTCACCGATTTATCAATCATAAATTTTACGGAAAACAGAATTGTATTTGGCCTTGATGTAAAAAAAGCAATGAATGATATCTTTATGAGATACAATCTAAGAAAATTAACCTTCTCAGTTATTATCGGCAATCCTGTGGAAAAGCAGTATGACGGGATGGTTCATCAGGTTGGAGGCCGTATTGTTGGTGTATTCAGGGAAAATGTGAAGCTGATGGATAATAAATATTATGATGAGAAGGTTTATGAGATCCTGCGGTCGGATTATATATCCTATGCTAAGCAATAAGCTTGAAAATTCATGCTTCCTCCGGTCTCTTTGGTTAATCTAAGGAACCGGAGGATTTTTTATGCATAGAAAACGGCTGTGGCACCATTCAACCTGCGGGTGGCGCTACAGCCGTACAGCTGTCGATATGATTAATTCTGCCTGCGTTTTTTATTAAACAGCCGGAAGAATGTTAGTACAGTTCCAATGAAACAGATGATGGCAGCAGCAATATATACGACCCGCATCCCATAGATAAATGCATCAGCCCGTCCAGGAATATAATCGGTAACCAGGTAACCTATCCTATAGCTCATCATACCATATAGAAGGGTTGTAGCCAGTACAATACCGCAAACCATACCCAGGTTCCTTACAAGGGCATTGATGCTTCCGGCAATCCCCAGCTTATCCCGTGGTACGGTGGACATAATCAGGGAATTATTTGGCGATTGGAACAAGCCCATTCCAAAGGACATGAAGGCAATAAACAGGATCAGGATCCATAGGGATGAGGCTTCATTTAAGGTTGCCATGAGCAGCAGGCCGAGGCTTACAAGCACCAGTCCGATAAAGGTCAATATCTCAGAACCAATCTTATCTGACAAATATCCGCTAAGCGGAGCCACAACCGTCAGGATCAAAGGATAAATCATGAGGATTAAGCCTGTCTGCAGAGGAGTGTAGGACATTGCATTCTGCAGGTAAAAGGGCAGTATGATATTGTTGCAGAAAATTGCTACAAAAGTGACATATCCGCAAAAGATACTCAGGGAAAAGAGCCGGTTGCTAAAGATCTGCAATTGCAGCAGAGGATTCTCCCTCCTCTGTTCCACAAGAATAAATATAATAAAGGAAATAACCGCAACAGCAAGGCCCAGCAAAATAAGGGGATGGGTAAAGCCAAGCCTTACACCTTCATTTAATGCAGTAAACAATGGGACAATGGTCAGGATAAAGAGAAGGGAGCCAACCATATCCAGCGTTCCCCGCGCTTTCTTTGGTCCCTTTGGCAATAATTTAAAGGACAAAAATAAAGCGACTATACCGATGGGAACATTAATTAAAAAGATAAATTCCCAGCTCGTAGCCCCTACGATAAGTCCGCCAAGGCCAGGACCGACCAAAGAGCCTAAAGCGACGGCGGTTCCATTAATTCCAAGGGCCCGTCCTCTTTCGCCTGCAGGGAAGATCTCCGTGATAATACCCTGGTTATTGGCCATGGTACCAGCGGCGCCAATAGCCTGGATAATCCTTGCTGCAATTAATACAGGGAAGGAGCTGGTGATGCCGCAGAGCAGGGAGCCTAAGGTGAATACAGCCAATCCGAATTGAAACATCCTTGTTTTCCCGAAAATATCACCTAACCTGCCGAAAATTAATACGGTTCCGGAGATGGCGATTAAATAACTGGTTGCCACTAATTGAATATTTGAGGTTGTAACACCTAGGATCTCAGCCATTTTAGGCAATGCCACATTTACGATGCTGCCATCCAGGGTAGACATAAAGGTTGCCAGTACAACGACAAACATAATAAGCCATTTGCTGCTGTCTTTTGCTTTTTCCGCTTGAATTGCTTTTTCCACTTGAATTCCTCCTGATATGTTCTTTCGTTAGTCTATCGTTTACTCCCTCAGCCTTTGGGTACTATCCAGGATCTTTATTAATGACCGCATGGTAATAGTGATCTCCTCGGGGGATAAATCCTCCGTTATAAGATCCAGGATGGTCTGGATTTCCTTATGGATGACGGGCATAAGATCCTTGGCCTTTTTAGTCAGGTATAAATTATAAGCCCTGCTATGGCTTTCATCCTGCTTTTTATACACATAGTCCTGTTCAATAAGCCTGGTAATCGTACGTGCCGACATTGCCTTATCATTTCTCATTATTTTACTTATTTTATTTTGGCTGAGACCCTCATGATCTTCCAGTGTAAATAAATATGGACAGGAGCCGCTGCTTAATTCATATTTTTTTAAAACCCGGTCTAAATAGATCTGGATATTCCGGAAAATCTTATTATTGAGCATTATAAAATGCATATTTTCCTTTTCCATAATTATAACCACCTTTATATAAGTTATAAGAAGCTGCCCTCTACTGCTGAGAAAGGCACTGTTTTTCTGCCGTGCAGAGCTGCCCTAAGGGTACACCGATTATAGGGAGCTATAATTATTTCCTATAATATAGTTAGTCATTAACCATCACATATTATATCTACAAGATGTTGATTAGTCAACAGTTTTATAAAATTTTTATATGAAAGTGTGCCGGGCTTGCTAAGGATAGAGCTATCAAATGAAGTATAAACTTTTAAGGACCGGTAATCTGGCTATAGTAATTATCTGTTTTATGTAATATAATATAGGGATGGAACAAGTAATTTATAAATGGAGGGGATTATAATTGATTAAGAAAGCCTTTGATTTACTTAAGAACAATCCTGTTATTATTTTGTTTTATGGTATTAATATACTGCTTATGTTATTGATCGTACTTCTGCTTTTTCCCAATAATATAAACCAGTTTATGGAGAATGGAAATATCAATTTTTCTGTTTATATGGTGATGATGGCGAAGATGTTTTTGGCTCTTGGCCTGATGTTTATATTATATCTCTTATTCATACCCGGATTTAGTTATATGCTCTCAGAGGCCGTTTTGAAAGGGAAAACATCTGCCCATTCATTTTGGACCGGATTGAAGCAGTTCTTTGTCAGGATTTTACTGCTGCTTCTGCTTGGGATAGCCGTATCCTTTGCTCTCGGAATTATTATATCTAT
>JARKQP010000155.1 GCA_029974875.1 Mobilitalea sp. | reverse complement strand
GATGAAAGATATAACCACAGGCAGCTGGACTGCATTAGGCGGAGTCATAACCTCAGACCCATTCGCCATAAAAGATAGCCAAGGAGTTATCCATGTCTTGGTGCGCGGTGCTGATAACGACCTGTGGGATAGGACTGTTGATGGTGGTTGGACATATCTGGGAGGCATAATTTCTTCCAATCCGAGCGCTGCTCTATCATCAGATAATCATATCAAGGTCGCTGTCAAGGGAACAGATAGCGCCTTATGGATGAAAGATATAACCACAGGTAGCTGGACTGCATTAGGCGGAGTCTTAACCTCGAATCCCCAGACAATTTTAAATTCCAGCAGCATGATGCATGTCATGGCCAGAGGCAGCGATGATTCTCTATGAGATAATATCGATGGTTCCGGGAAATATCTGGGAGGTATAATATCATCAGATCCAAGCTATGCTTGAATCCAGCCAACCCGGGGCATATCTTTGCTTTTGTTCAAGGTGGCGACAGTTCTCTTTGGCGCAATGACCTGGATACCAGCATAAATGATGCTTCATGGTCCTATCTGGGTGGCATCATTTCACCTAATGGCGGAAGCATGGATGAGATCAATCCAGCTCACGTGACTGGTTTGAATGGGTAATGCATGCCTTTGTCCAGGGTGCAGATGATGCCCTTATACCAGTGGAGCATGGTAGGGTCTTGGTGGCTTATAAAATCCAGCCCAAGTGCCATACGAGATGAAAAAGGATGGCGAAATGTGGCTTCAGTAGGCGGAGAGGATTCTCTATGGTTATATAACATCCAACTGCATAAATCCCAATTAATATTCGGATGTCCTTCGTCAAGACAAAGAGCCGGATTTAGAGGCTCTAAAGCCCGCACTTATTTTCCCATGAGAAACATTCGGAAATAAAGAATGGGAGTTATCCCTCGATTCCTCATTTTTTTCCACTTCATATCCTGCTTTGGCAATTATCTCAATCATGGTTTGAAGGCTCATCTTATCAATTCTCTCGGAAGACCAATACATTTTGGATTGCATTGATGGGTAGTGTACCGCGTTTTCTGTAAAATGATATCAGGCCTCGCCAAGGTACTCGCAGTCAAAGGTCGCCTGAAGAAAGGAAGCATATAAGCAATTGAATTTGCTAGATTTCGAATGAAGGCAAACGGCGCGAAAATGCCCCGCTGCTTGCAGTGGGATACGCTGCTTGACTTTAACGAAATATATTTATAGTTAAAATTACCCTAATGTCTAGAAAGGTGGTATATAACTTGATAAAAAAAAATGAAAATTTTGGCAATTTTATTATTTTTAATATTTTTGCCATGTGCGTAAAGTGACGAATTTTCATATCATTGACAGCTTCAATCTCCTGGTCCATTAGTATTGCCCTCAGATATCGCAGTTAATGCTAATGCTAGCGGAAGAGCCATCACCGCATCCATCGAAACTGCGGCAATGATGATGAGCGGTGCAGGACAGGGACCTGAATCTATC
>JARKQP010000152.1 GCA_029974875.1 Mobilitalea sp. | reverse complement strand
TTAGATATCCGGCTCATAAGCTGGCCGACTCTTTGGTTATCAAAAAAGGAAAAGGATTGCTTTTGCAGGTGTCCAAACAATTCCTCCCGCATATTATATTCAATCTTTGCACCGGTTACATGCCCAAAATAGTTAATAAAGTAATTCGAAAGGTACTCTGCGAGTATCAACGCCAGAAATACCAGGATAATAATCCCCAGCTGCCTGATACCAACCTGCCTTGGCAAATAGATTACCTCGGTAGTTATTTTCCGGATAATAAGCGGATAAGCGAGTGCCACCAGGGAAGCTATAAAAGCACAGATAAGGTCAGCTATGATCAGCCCTTTAAAGGGTTTATAATATGATATAAATCTTTTTATGTTATTCATTATAATCTCCGTCTTTTGGTTTTAAAAATTCACTATAAAGGATAAAGCATTTATTAGGCGCCGCAATTAATATCCTAGCAAAATTATATGGCCTTGTCAACAACCAGTTAGCTTTTACTAACCTTGAATCTTATCCCATATCCTGCACCATATCCTGATATATAATGCTTTTATTGAATGCAGCAGATGAAATAAGGTCTGCTGACACCGCTCTTTCCAGCAGCTATCAACAGACACTTTTTCAGGTTTAATATAGTATATTTTGCATACTTTGAGTTTGGGAAAACATCTTCCTTTCCCTAATTATCCATGGCATCTGCCGCCTCTATAAAGAAGTCTACACGCCTGTTCATAGCCCTTCCGCCCTTCGTATCGTTATCGGCAATGGGATGGAACTCACTAAATCCAACTGCTGATAATTTCTTCGGTTCAAGCTCCGAGGTATCCAAAAGCGTCCTCAGAACATTGACGGCCCGGCTTGTGGACAGCTCCCAGTTACTATTGTACTCCCTGGTGTTGATCGGACGGTCGTCAGTGTGCCCCTCTATCCGCACCATTTTAATGGAGTCATCATATTTCGCCAGTATTTCTGCGATCTTTTCAAGTAATGGTTCTGCCTTCACATTGATGTCGGCCCTACCTGAGTCAAAAAATACGGAAGCCGCCACCCTCAACAGGATCTCTTCATTCCCCAGCTTTGTTACGCTAAGATAGTTTGTAAGCCCTTCCTCTTCGATATAATCTTTTATGTATTCATAGAGGTTGTTAAATCTTTCTTCTTCAGGCAATACCCCCTCCTTGGAAGACACTACACTCTCCTGTTCGGGTAATATGGCCTCTATGGACGTATCAATCAATTTCTGCGTGCTCTCCGCCCTCATCCTGGAGGTTTCAATTGCCTGGCTCATCATGGCAAAGGCAAACAAAATTACGAAGATCGCCAGCAGATCTGTCATTAAGTCACTATAACTGTCCTGCCAATTGGCTTCGTCCTCATCATCTTCATCATCTTCTCTAAATCTATCCCTGGATCTCATAATTGGTTATGCTATCTCCCTTGCTTCAAAAGTATCGGTTTCCTCATTTTCCTCTCGTGTATCCAGCTCTATCCTTGCAAATGCTGAAAGTTCTTTTTTTATTAGCTTCGGGTTCTTTCCCTGCTGGATGGCCGCAAGACCCTCGATCAGCAGCTCCCTCCTGGCTTCTTCTTCCTTGCTCATCAGCTTCAGTCTTTTTCCTAATGGCGCAAATATAACATAAGCGATAAAGGCTCCATAGAAGGAAGAAACCAACTCAAGAGCCATCATAGGCCCCAGGGTAGTCGGATCATCCAAGCTATTCAACATAGGAATAAGGCCTACATAGGTTCCAAGAAGACCTAATGCCGGCGCTGTAGCTGCAATCATGCTCAGCATTGCAGCTCCCTTCTGATGTCTTTTCTTCATAAAATAGGTTGACCCCTCCAGGTAATTCCTGAGCTGCTCTTCGTCTGCACCATCCACTATGAGCAGTATCCCTTCCTTAATAAAGGCATCATCCGTGTGCTGGTCAACATAGTCCTCAAGAGGCAGCAGCCCTTCCTTCCTGGCTATCTCAGAAATCTTTACTATCGTAAGGATATCCTCCCTAACATCATATCTGTCCTTTTTAAAGGCCCTTTTCATAACCGGCCAAAGGGTTTTCAGCCTTTCAGGCGGAAAAGCTATAACAACAGATCCCACGGTACCGCCCACAATGATAAATAATGAGGGTAAATTCCAGAATGATTTGGCATGCCCTGTTGTAAGTATGCCTCCTATTACAAATGACAAGCTTATGATTAGTCCGATCAACGTCGATTTTCCTAATTTCAATAAAAAACCTCCTATCCAAAGCCATTATCTTACGTATCCCATAAATATTCCTTTCATATTTAGCCAAAGGAGCTTACAGTTATTCAAGCTATCATAAGCATGACTCATCCAGTTTTACAGTACACAAAATATATATCGGCTACTTTTGGGGAAAAATTAATATTTTGGATAAAAATTATCTAAAAAACTGGACAGCAAAAAATAAGCGTATCACTCATTCTAATGATACGCTTATTGCATTCAGCTATACACTATTGTCCCAGACGCCGAAGCATGGTTTTTTCCACGGCATTCAATATATTCTCATAACCAGTGCAGCGGCACAGGTTTCCGGATAGCTGCTTTCGAAGCTCTTCCCTGGTATACTTCCTGCCGCTTTCCAGGAGCTGGACTGCCGTCATAATAAAGCCGGGCGTACAGAAGCCGCATTGTACTGCTGCTTCATCAATGAACGCCTGCTGGATATCTGACAGCTCTCCTTCCGGACCCAGCAGCCCCTCCACTGTGCGGACATGCTTCCCATCGGCCCAAACTGCCAGATAGATACAGGAGTTAAAACATTCTCCGTCGATAATCACATTACAGGCTCCACATTCCCCTACCTCACAGCCTTTCTTTACTGAGGTCAGGCGATAATCGTTACGAAGCATGTCAGTCAGGGAGGCCCGGACATCCACCATGGCTTCTGTCTGCTTACCGTTGATCGTACATTTGACTAATTTGTATTGTGCCATTCTATCGCTCCTCCCTTCTACCGATACTCTTCACATTTGGAACGTGAAAGCTTGATTGCCTCAGATAAGCCGCGATACGCCATCTCTACAGCAATATGCTGGCGCAGGGCCTTGGAAGCCCGCCAGCTGTCACGGGGGCGGATATCCTCTATCACGGCCTCACTGATACGCCGGAGCAGCTCTTCACTGATTTCCTGGTCCTGTCCGATGCTCTCTGCGTGAACTGCGCGAAGGGGGGTCGGCCCCTGGACACCGTAAGCAATGCGGAGCCTCTCAATTACCTTCTTATCAGCGGACAGCTTTACATTTACCGAACAGCCGGAGGTTGCGATATCCATCGCATTTCTCATGGCATATTTGATGTAATGCCCCTGATATCCCTCATAGCTTTCCTTTCTGATTAAAATCGCTGTCTGAAGCTCGCTTGGACGGATATCCACAACACCGGCCTTCAGATAAAATTCCTTAATCGGAACCAGACGCTTACCCTCGCTGCCTGTAAGCTCAATTACTGCATCCCAGGCAAACAGGGTAGAGGCAGAATCTGCCGAGGTCACACCGTTACAGGTATTGCCGCCGATTGTACCGATATTACGTATCTGGGGCCCGCCAACCATATCTACAGCCTCTCCGAGCACGTTGATGTATTGCCGGATAATCGGACTCTGAGTAATATGTGAGAAGCTGGTCAGGGATCCGATACGGATTGTCCCGTCTTCCCCTAAGGTTACACCGCGAAGCTCATCCAGCATATAGA
>JARKQP010000479.1 GCA_029974875.1 Mobilitalea sp. | reverse complement strand
AGATGCCTGTGATGGAATTCTCATTAGCCAGCCTTTGGAGCTGCCTGATGATATTTACGATTTCTAAGGGCAGATAAAGATAAGTATAGTTATTAAGAAAGGAATCCAGGCCCGCGGACTTGGGAAAATTAGGCCGTATTACCCCGGAGAAATAATCCTCATGGATGGTTATTTCAGCTCCGTGGTAATGCTGGCCTTTTTTCCAGCTTTGCTGCCCCTTCAGGTTCTTCTCGATGACAAAGAAGGAGGAGGGGGAGAAGGAGGATACGGGTGCATTCTCCAGCTGGAACTGGGTAACCCCCTGATACACCAGGCCAAAGCGCATCAACAGCTCAGGATTGTCAAAGGCCAGGGAGAAATCCTCCGGTATGGTATAATCCGCAATTCCCAGGGTATAATAATTAGCCCTCCCATAGAGAATCAAATAGCCCAGCTCCGGCCTGCGCTTATTCGTATATAAGGTATAATTTTCATAATGGTACTCCTGGAACCCTAATTTTTCTAAAACAGCCCTCCGAAATTCTTCGCTGGATCTTACTTTCATGGAAATCCCCTTTTTACTTGTGCTTTAAAGGTATTACAAAAATACTGCCCTGCAGCCTGATAATGCGGGCGGATGTAATAATAGTGAAATCAGGTGCAGATATTGAAATGATAATGAAAATCATTTACAATAAGCTTCGTTGTTAAACAGTATATCACAGGAAAGGAAATAATGAAATGAAAATGAATTCCATCTTTAAAAAATTTATTTTAGCATGCGGCATAGCGTTGACCATTGCTGGCTGCTCAAATGCTAACACAAATACAGCTTCTGACCCGGCAACAGGTACAGGCGGCGGGAATGGCACAGAAGAGGCAGCAGCCCCTACGGCAGCGGTACCGGAGACAGTGACTGTAACGGATGTAAGGGGAGAGGTTGAAATCCCTGCCGCTCCGGAGAGAATTGTGGACATCAGCGGTAACAGTGATATTTTGTCCATTTTAGGATATAAGGTAATCGGAACAGCGAACAGCGATGCATATGATTATACGAAATTCCCTACCTATCTTGAGGATACCTTACAGGGAGCCACTATTTTAGGCTATAGCATGCAGGATTCCATGGATGTTGAGGCGATCATGAACCTGAATCCGGATCTGATCATTATTTCCACGGTCCAGGAAAAGATGTATGAGCAGTTAAGTGGGATTGCGCCTACTGTTATGATTCAATTAGAGGCGTTAAACTGGAAGGATGATGTGAAGGCCTTCGCAAAAGTGTTTAATAAAGAAGCTGCTGCCGATGCCTGGCTGAAGGACTATGAAGAGAAGGCAGCCGCAGCCGGGGACAAGGTGAAGGAAGCCCTGGGAGCGGATACTACATATCTGTCCTTCTTAGCCAGCGGCGGACAATTCTATGTGTTTGACGGTGCCGGATTTGGAAGCGTCCTATACGAGGATATGGGACTGGACAAACCGGAGGGTATGCCGGAGCAAAGTGATATCAGCCTGCCGGTAGTGACCTATGAGGGACTGGCAGCGATCAAGGCGGATTATATTTTTGTGATTGCTACGGAGGAGGACCTCCAGGTGCTGGAAGGAAATGGGGTGTGGAAGAGCCTTCCTGCGGTCCAGAAGGAGCAGGTGGTTAATCTGCCCTCTTCCCCTTACTTCGTACAGGGCTACAGCAGTATCGGCAGGCTGTTGCTTTTAGATGAGATCGTGGAGATGGTAAATGAAAAATAATAAGAATACTTTCGTCTTCTTAGGCTGCAGTATTTTTATTCTGATCCTTGGGTTATTCCTGGCGGTAAGCTTAGGAGTAACCCAAATTGGGCTTTCAGATATTTGGGCCGGTATCCTGGGGAAGGGAGAGAAGCTGGAGCAGATCCTGATCCGGGATGTCCGCCTTCCAAGGGCTGTAACGGTGCTTTTTACAGGAGGGATCCTTGGCGTGACGGGAGCCATGCTCCAGGGGATTACGAGAAATCCCATTGCCGAGCCCTCCTTTCTCGGGGTAAGCCAGGGAGCCACCCTGGTGATTGCAATACTGTATGCCCTCAGGATTTCCATCACTACACCGAATGTATTTCTTGCAGCCTTTCTTGGGGCGGTGGTCAGCGGCCTCATTGTAATAGGCTTTCTGTCGACGAAGGCGAATAACCGCTCCATGACCCGGATACTGCTGGCGGGTATGGCCATAAGTACCTTTTTCCTGTCCTTAACTACAATCATAGGCCTGCTGTCCAACCAAGCCCAGCTCATAGGCTTCTGGGTTGCCGGAGGCTTCCGCAATGCCACCTGGTCAGATGCGGCTTTGGTCATAACCATAGGAATGGCCGGCTTTATTCTCGCTATCTTATTTGCCCAGAAAATTAATGTCCTAGGCCTGGGGGATGATGTGGCGGTCAGCATGGGAATAAGGCCTGAGAGGGTCAGGTTAACCATATTGCTGGCCATCATACCGATGACGGCGGCAGCGGTAGCCGCCGGCAAGAATATCGGCTTTGTAGGCCTCATCATCCCACAAATCATAAGAAAGCTGATAGGGGAGGACTATAGAAAAAATATCCCCCTTGCTTTTCTGTTGGGGGGAGTACTGCTTACCTATGCAGACATTGCTGCCAGATTGGTCTTTGACCCTTATGAAACCCCGGTCGGTATCTTTACGGCGTTTATCGGTGTACCGTTCTTCCTGATCTTAGCCAGAAGGGAGAAGGGCTGACATGAGAAAAAAGAGATTTATTTTCGTAACCCTGGTCTTGTCCCTGCTGCTAATCCTTTCAGTTTTGCTCTATTTAAGCTGGGGCAGCTACCGGATGAAGCCCGCTGAGATTATCAGTACCTTGCTGGGGCAGGGAACACAATTGCAGAGGACGGCCTTATTAAATATCAGGCTTCCCAGGATGCTGGTGGGCATGTTTGTCGCCATCGCTTTATCTACCGCCAGCTCCCTGCTCCAAACCATAACCAGGAATGACCTGGTGGATTCCAGTATCATAGGAATCAATGCGGGTGCCGCAGTGGCGGCGGTCATCTTCATCTCCTTAAACACGGTAAGCTACTATAATGAGCTGGGCGCCTTATCCATCTATGTATTGCCGTTTATGGCCATGCTGGGGGCGGGGCTTGCCGCGGCTGTGCTATACCTGATGTCCAGCAGGACACGGATCCGCCCGAAGCGGCTGCTGCTGGTGGGTCTGGGATTGAATGCGGGACTGAATGCCTTCCTGACCCTTTTCACCTTCCGGGGCGGAGTAAGTGATTATAACCGGGTATTGGTCTGGACCTCCGGGAGCCTTTGGGGCTCAGGCTGGAACTATGTGAGGATCATCGTCCCGGTCGTTACTGTAATGTTCCTCCTGGTGCTGTTTTATCATAAAAAACTGGATGTGCTGAACCTGTCGGAGGAGCATGCCGTGACCCTGGGCCTGAATGTACATAAGGAGAGAAGGAGATTCCTGGTCTTCGCAGTGGTTCTGGCAGGCAGTGCCACGGCCTTTGCGGGAAATGTGGGCTTTATCGGGCTGATCTCCCCCCACATTGCAAGAAGGCTGGTTGGCTCCTACCATAAGAATTTTGTGGTGACCTCTGCAATGGTCAGCGGGGTGATCATACTGTTTGCAGATGCGGTATCCAGGAACCTGTTTTCTCCCATTGAAATACCGGTGGGAGTTACAATTTCCATGATTGGAGTTCCGTATTTTATTTATTTGATGATGAAGGAGAAATAGATGGACGCGATAAAAATCAATGATCTGTCCGTAGCCTATGAAGAGAATGTTATTATCGACGGGATGGAGCTTTGCATCCCAAAGGGGGAAACCAGTATTATCATCGGTGCCAACGGATGCGGAAAATCAACCCTGCTAAAAACAATTGGAAGGATTATAAAGCCGGTAAAGGGTGAGATTTTTATCAATGGCAGGAATATGGGCCAGCAAAAGGAACGGCAGCTAGCCTCGCAAATCGCGTTCCTGCCCCAGGGGCAGACCTGTCCCAGCGGGCTGACGGTCAGGGAGCTGGTTGCCTTTGGAAGGTTCCCCCATCAGAGGATGATTGGCGGATTGAATAAACACGATAAAGAAATCATTGAATGGGCGATGAGGGAGACGGAGGTCCTGGAATTTGCAGACCGGGCAGTCGAGAACCTGTCCGGGGGACAGAGGCAGAGAGCCTGGATTGCCATGACCCTTGCCCAGGAAACGGATATTATTATGCTGGATGAGCCGACTACCTACCTGGACATCTCCTATCAGCTGGAGATCCTGGAGGTATTGGAGCGCTTGAACAGGCAGAAGAGGATTACTGTCATCATGGTGCTCCATGAGCTGAACCATGCCTGCCGCTTTGCCGGTAAGATCATCGGATTAAAAAAGGGCAAAGTGGTATGCGCCGGTATTCCAAGGGAGGTTATTACAAAGGAAGCCCTGAGGGAAATTTATGGGATCGACGTAACACTGCAGCTGGATGACAAAAAGCAATATCCTGTCTGTGTGGATTATAAGCTGTTGCGGAAAGCGCCTGCTTCATGATATACTAACTATAGTAAGCTTAATTTGTCTCGCATGCCATATGCGGGACATTTATTATACATGGTTTGTTTATTGGAGAACTCCCGGAAGCTCAGCCGCAAGGGTGCATGCAAGGGGATTTTAGGGAGTTCTCTGTTAGATAGGATAGTTAAAGGAGCAGGTGGAATGAGTTTTATTGTTGCGACAATCTCTGATCTGGCAGGGATCCCATTAACAGAATATGATGAAACCGGAAGGATCAGGAATATCTATTCCAGTATCAGCGACCAAAGGGAGCCCCATCCCCAGATTGCTGAGCACATCAGCAGGCTGAGGGAGGATTTAAAATCCCAGGAATTTAGTATACGCTATTTTGATGGGCTGCCAATCTGTATCTGTGGCAGCAGGGTGGAGGACTCTTATTTTATATGGGGACCCATTGCCTTCCGCTTCCTGAACCAGATCGAGAAGAAGAGGTACAACCAGCTGATAAAAAGTAAGACGGAGGAAATCAGGGATTTATACTTTTGCAGCATGAAAAGGCTGATGTCAGTTATCGCTGTCCTTCTTACGGTCATGGAGGGGAAGGAGTACACCCTGGATTATTTCATGGGATATGTTGACCAGGGCGTTACGGAATTTCCCGACATACTTGAAGAGATTATCCGGCATACGCTGAGAAGGGAGGATAACCTGCTGATAAACCATACCTATGCGGAGGAGCAGGGTTTCATGGATGCAATCCGCTATGGCGATACGGAAAAGGTAAAGCAGTACATGAAGCTGCCCGCATACAAAAGCCCCTTAGTGATTGAGGACAATGTATTTAAAAATGATGAATATATGGCAATTTCCTCTATTACAATGGCCGCCCGGGCAGCCATTGAGGGCGGAGCCACCTCAGCGGAGAGCTTTTTAATCAGTGATGTCTATTTAAAACGGATTTCAAAATGCAGAACCAGTGCGGACATTAAAAGGAATGTGGATGAAGCGTCCATTGTCTTTGCAGAGCTGGTGAAAAAATATGCTGAGCACAGATCCTCCAACAGCCATGTGGAGAACAGCAAGAAATACATTGCCCAGAATATATTTAAAAAAATCAGCCTGTCCGATATTGCAAAGGCCCTGCAGGTAAATGCCTCCTATCTGTCGAAGCTGTTTTCAAAGACAGAGGGGATGACGGTGAGTGAGTATATCCAGCGGGAAAAGGTAAGTGCAGCTAAGAATATGCTTAAGTTCTCGGACCGGAGCGTGTACGAAATATCGGAGTACTTAAATATGAGCTCCCACAGCTATCTTACCAGCACCTTTAAGAAATACGTAGGGCTGACACCCCAGGAATACCGGGCAAAAAACCACCCGCCGGAATTCTAGGGAATGCGTAGAGGGAAAAGTATGAAAAATGCGCCATATGTGGCGTATTTTTTATGCGCAAAATAAAAATAAGTAAGAGTTCTTAAGTAAAAAGTGAAGTAAAAAATAAGTAAGAATCCCTTAAGTAAAAAAGTGAGCAAAATTAAGTGAAGATCAGAACCTGGACAAAACATATAATCTGTGCAAAACATAAAGTGCAAAACATAAAGTGCAAAACATACATCTGTTAGTGTCAAAGTAAATGCGACCATTTCGGGGAGAAAGGTCTAATTAAAAATGGCAAGTTATAATGTACAAAACAATGTACAAAACATATGATTTGGACAAAATAATGATATAAAAACAAAAACTATGATAGTATTTATCTCTTGATATGTATTAAAATCTTATTGTGTTCTAATATTTAGAAAAAATTAAAGTAGAAGGGAGAAAACTCCTTTCTTACAAATGAAAGGAGAAAAGTCTCCTTTCTCACAACCGAAAGGAGATTGAGGCAAATGCAAAAAGAGAAGATTAGGGAAATAATTGCAAAGATGACGCTGGAA
>JARKQP010000463.1 GCA_029974875.1 Mobilitalea sp. | reverse complement strand
TAGGGTATCCTGGGGCTTTCGTGGGAAATGTCTTTAGATACCGGTTAGGATTCACTTAGGATTATCCGGTATGTCAGCATGGGCGTATTGGGGAGGATAGGGTGGTTATAGGTTAAAATAATTGTATAAAAAGGCCTCTTGTAGGGAATGCAGGGGATCAAAGCCTCCTCAGGAGGCTTAAATGAGATTGAAGGAGATTGAAAAAATGGCATAAGCAATGAAAGGCTTGCACAGAAGCCACAGATGTACGGAGGTTACCAGTAAAAATATTGGCGAGACCGTAACCGTAATGGGCTGGGTACAGAAATACAGGAATAAGGGTGGAATCATCTTTGTTGATTTAAGGGACCGTTCCGGTCTTTTGCAGATCATATTTGAAGAAAGTGACTGCGGCGCGGATAACTTTGCAAAGGCGGAAAAGCTCAGGAGTGAATATGTAATCGCTGTGGTTGGCAAGGTAGAAGCCCGTGCCGGTGCGGTGAATGAGAATTTAGCTACCGGTGATATTGAGATCAGGGCAGCGCAGCTTCGCGTACTGTCTGAGGCAGAGACACCTCCCTTCCCCATTGAGGAGGAATCAAAGACAAAGGAAGAGTTAAGGTTAAAATACCGTTATCTGGACTTAAGAAGACCGGATATCCAGAAGAACCTGATCCTGCGCAGCAAGGTGGCAACGGTAACCCGCCAGTTTCTTGCAGAGGAAGGCTTCCTGGAGATTGAAACCCCGGTCCTGACCAAGAGTACCCCGGAGGGAGCCAGGGACTATCTGGTACCCAGCCGTGTCCATCCGGGAAATTTCTATGCACTGCCCCAGTCACCCCAGATCTTTAAGCAGCTTTTGATGGTATCCGGCTATGACCGCTATTTCCAGATCGTAAAATGCTTCCGTGACGAGGATCTCCGTGCCGACAGACAGCCGGAGTTCACCCAGATTGATATGGAGCTTTCCTTTGTGGATGTGGAGGATGTCTTGGATGTGAATGAGCGCCTGCTTAAAAAGATGTTCCAGGAGGCAATCGGGATCGATATCCCCCTGCCGATCCAGAGGATGACCTACGCAGAGGCTATGGACCGCTTCGGCTCGGATAAGCCTGATATCCGCTTTGGCTTGGAATTAAAGAAGGTGTCCGGGGTGGTACAGGATTGTGGCTTTGGAGTATTTACCGGGGCACTGGAAAAGGGAGGCTCTGTCCGCGGTATTAATGCCAAGGGACAGGCTGACATGCCACGTAAAAAGATTGATGCACTGGTTGATTTTGTTAAGGATTACGGCGCAAAGGGTCTGGCATACCTGGCTGTGGAAGCGGATGGCTCCTACAAGTCCTCCTTTGCGAAGTTCTTAACGGAGGAGGAATTAAAGGCGCTGGTGGCAGCCATGGACGGCGGGCCGGGAGACCTGCTGTTATTTGCGGCAGATGAGGACGATGTAGTATTTGCAGCCCTTGGTGCCCTTCGTGTTGAGCTGGCGAAGAACCTGGGACTCCTGCGTAAGGATGAATATAAATTCCTCTGGGTAACAGAATTTCCTCTCCTGGAGTATTCCAAGGAAGAGGGCAGATATACCGCAAAGCATCATCCCTTCACCATGCCGATGGATGAGGATCTCCATCTGCTTGACACGGAGCCGGGCAAGGTAAGGGCAAAGGCCTATGACATAACCTTAAACGGTACTGAGATTGGCGGCGGTTCCGTGAGAATCTACCAGAATGATGTCCAGGAGAAGATGTTTGAGGTGCTGGGCTTTACGAAGGAAAGAGCCTATGAGCAATTCGGCTTCCTGTTAAATGCCTTTAAATATGGTGTTCCTCCCCATGCGGGTCTTGCTTATGGGCTGGACCGTCTGGTCATGCTGATGACAAAGGAAGACAGCATCCGTGACGTAATTGCGTTCCCGAAGGTAAAGGACGCTTCCTGCCTGATGTCAGAGGCACCGGGTCTTGTGGAGGATAAACAGCTGCAGGAGCTGGGGATCGGGATTGTCACCGGTCAGGATCCTGCGGGGAACTAATGCTGGTATATTTGGCCTGCGGATACCTTGTCCTTATGAGCATCCTGGGCTTTGGAGCCATGGGTGCCGATAAAAGAAAAGCCAGGCAGGGGAGCTGGCGGATCCAGGAGAAGACCCTGCTTGCCCTTGCACTCCTCGGAGGGGGAATCGGTTCGCTGCTTGGAATGTATGTTTTCCACCATAAGACGAAGCATAAAAAGTTTAGATTTTGGCTTCCCGTGGCGGCATTTTTGTACCTGGTTATTGCCTGCAGACTAATTATTTTGGTTTTATGATAAATGTACAAAGAGAATGAAAAAAATCCACTATCGGTATAGCATTATGTCGACAAATAGTATTTGACATAACAGGAGATAAGTGTTAAAATTAGGATGTTGGTGAGAACACCAGCAAGATAATATTTTTATTTTGGAGGAATTTTTACATGAGTAAAGGTACAGTAAAGTGGTTCAACAATCAAAAAGGATTTGGTTTCATCTCTGATGAGCAGGGTAACGATGTATTCGTACACTATAGCGGTCTTAACATGGATGGTTTCAAGTCCTTAGAAGAAGGCCAGGCTGTTGAGTTCGAAGTAACTCAGGGAGCGAAGGGTCCTCAGGCAATTAACGTAACAAGAATATAATCAATGTTGGGATTACAGTGTACCTTTTCTATACTATAAATTTTGTTTTCAATTGAAATGAGTTTATAAGGAAATAGTGTTATATTGTGTAGAACAGTTGATTAAAGGTTATCCTTGATGAGAAATCATTGAGGATAACCTTTTTTTGATAAGGAATAATCCTTTGGGGAATACCCATACAGCTTTTTGAAGGACTTGCTGTAATAAAAGGCATCCGAATAGCCTACCATATCAGCAATTTCAGATATTTTGTGGTTCCCGGATTCCAGGAGGGGCTTTGACGCCTCCATCCGGATCTGGGTGATATATTGCAGGATGGACTGGTTGCTGACCCTTTTAAACACGCTGCCCATATAGCAGGAATTTAGCTGGAACACTTCGGCCAGCCCTGCAACAGATAATTCTGCCTCGGAATAATGGGTGTTGATATAGCTGGTAATCCGTTTACACAGGATGACATCGGAGGGGATGGCCTCGGTTTTATTGATGATTTGGAGGCCGTAGCCTGTGATGCTGTCCTTGATGTCGGATAGCAGATATTCCTCCTCCAGCATCAGATCCACAGAAGGCACCACATTATCATTCAGGTTCTCCATGTCATAATAGCTTATCTTATAGGTCATCAAAAATTCCGTAACCATCAGGCGGAGATATTCCGGGCTGGCCAGCTGCAGGATACCGTCAAAGGTTTTGTCGACATAGTCACAGAAGCCCCTGCTGTCCCTGCCGTTCAGAAAGTAGATAATGTTCTGCCGGATCTTTGACAGCTGCAAAGTAGAGGTATGCTGCTCCGGTAAACCGGACAGCTGGTAAACCCGGGATTGCGGACAGAAGAAACGGTAATCCAGCCGCCGGTATATTTTTCTGTGGTACTTTTTCCAGCTTTCCGTAACGGGGAATGCTTCACCGGCCAAGATGAAATAATAAACCTCTCCTTCCTTTTCCGGGGAATTCATGGAGCCCGGTAGTTCCATGGAATATAAGGAAGCCGCGGGTTTTGGAGACCCTGTTGAATCTAAGGCTTCCTGTGATTCCAGGAAGCTCTTTAAGATGCTGATGACCGCAGAGGAATCCGGTAATATCAAAAATACCTGGAGCGTATAGATATAATCAGTCTCCTTTATATATTCACAATCAAAGTCCCGGTCGCGTAATACAGATATAATCCTGTTGATGGCTCCGGTAGTCTCGTCATTTATAAATAAGCAAATATAAAGGGTATAGGGATACTGCCTCAGCTCAGGATATGTTAAGTACAGGTTCTGGGGCTGCAGGCTGCCGGCCAATACATTGGAAAGCTGCATGCAGCGCTCATAATGGTAATAC
>JARKQP010000443.1 GCA_029974875.1 Mobilitalea sp. | reverse complement strand
TTTCTTCCTTTTTAAATACATGGCATAAATAAGCGGTGGATACATATACCCTCTTCGCCAGAAAATCTACAGAAAGCTCCTCCTGAAGATGGTTGTTGATATAGCTTTTCACCTCCTGGACTATCATCCTGCTGTTGCGTTCCTTCTGACCGCTGGTCTTTTTCATTTGGTTCAGCTGAGCCATCCCGTATTCCTGGAACCGGTTGTTGAGCCTCTTCTTTTCTACCGTACGGATGGCCTTTTTCAATATTTCCTGCAATTCATAATAGGGGATCGGCTTCAGCAGATAGTCAAAGCCTTCCAGCTTTAAGGCCTTCTGGGCATATTTGAACTCATCATGGCAGGTCAGGAAGATGCATTCCGTATCATAGCCCTGTTCCCTAACCCATTCCAGCAGCCGGATACCGCTTTCCTCCGGCATCTCAATATCACTTAACAGAATATCGATGGTATTCTTCCCAAAGATGGCTCTCGCATCCTCTGCAGAGGTACAGCTATAGACATGGTCAAAGCCTAATTCCTCCCATAATACACCTTTTAGAATACCCTCCACTGTAATGATTTCATCGTCTACAATCAATAGGTTCATGCTTGCCTCCATTCCTGCACATGTTTTTGCTCCGGATAACTTCCCCTGATTAACAGCTTAATCCTTCTTCCTTAGGATTTTATATCTTTAGTCCGTGTCTTTTAGAATTCTTAGGTGGCGTCTTCTGGCACCATAGAATTTCTCTTCACACTTTGCAGGGCAGTTCCATGAATACCTGGGTTCCTTCTCCCTCCACCGAATTAACGGTAAAGGCTGCCGCCTCGCCGTAGAAGAGCTGAAGCCTTCTCTTGCAATTTGAGATCCCAATATGCTCCCCTTCTTCATCCTCAATTGGGAGGCCTAAATTTATCTTCTCAAGAATATCCTGCCTTATACCTGCCCCATCGTCACAGATGGAGATATGAAGGTAGCCTTCTTTTCTCTTAGCGATAATAATGATTTCAGTTATCTTCTTTTTGGGTGCGTATTTTACACTGTTTTCCACAAAGTTTTCAAGCATTAGGGGAGGAATCTTCTCTTCCATTAATTCATCCTCGATATCATAAACAATGTAAAACTGGTTTGGG
>JARKQP010000150.1 GCA_029974875.1 Mobilitalea sp. | reverse complement strand
GCTGCACCGCCATGCGGCGGCGCAGTTTCATGCGGTTTTAGCAGCCGTTTCCGGCTGTTATCCCCCTGTATGGGGCAGGTTGCCCACGCGTTACTCACCCGTCCGCCACTAGGTTTATGCCAATCCATCCGAAAACTTCATGGTATAAACCCCGTTCGACTTGCATGTGTTAGGCACGCCGCCAGCGTTCATCCTGAGCCAGGATCAAACTCTCATGTTTAAGTTTGGTCCAGTCAGACAAACTTTGGCCAAGCGGTCATCAGACCGCTTTGTTACAATTCTTAAGAATTGCAAGCTACTCTGTCTTTACTGTTTTTGTGGTGTATCCGTTAAACGGATACGGTTCGTGATGCCTTACGGCATCAATGAAAATCTATTTCTGGGTCCCATGTGGGAGACCCATATTTTTAGAATTTTCAGGGTTGTTTTACTGTTCAATTATCAAGGTTCATATCGCTTGCATCCCTTTATTTATCAGGACTTGCAGGCTTTTGTTTTTCGCCGGCCTCGCGGCTCAGCTTTGATATCTTATCATGCATCTTCTTTCTTGTCAACTACTTTTTAAAACTTTTTTCAACTTATTTTTTTCGTTGGTTTTTCATTCAAAAAAGTAGAACGGAGAAAGAGGGATTTGAACCCTCGCGCCGCTATTAACGACCTACTCCCTTTCCAGGGGAGCCCCTTCAGCCTCTTGGGTATTTCTCCATTAGGATGATCTTTCCTTATTATATCATAAAGTTAACCGCTATCCGTATTGCATGTCCATCATTGAAACACAATAAGTAGATATAGAAACTTTAAACGGAGAGAGTGGGATTCGAACCCACGGTTCCTTTCAGAATCACTGGTTTTCAAGACCAGCCCCTTAAACCGCTCGGGCATCTCTCCAAACGTCGCTTTGCTAGTATAGCACCTAAATATTAGTCTGTCAAGAGGTTTTCTGCTGATTCGCAAAGAATTGTTTCTTTTTTTTATCCTATTTACACAATAGCTGTTTTATGATCCCCTGAGCCAGCGTCAAGTCCTCCGGGGTGGTTAATTTGATATTGTTATAATCGCCCATAATCATCTTTACAGGAAGCTTACAGTATGCCTCATATACCATTGCGTCATCGGTAATGCCAAGGCTGTCCGGAGCCTTCTCCTGCTGGAACAAATCATAGGCCTTCTTAATGGATGTGTATTCAAAGGCCTGCGGTGTCTGGGCCGCCCAAAGTGTATTCCGGTTAGGTGTTCCAGTTATAAATCCGTTTATATCAACCGTTTTTATCGTTTCCTTTACAGGTGTACCGACTAAACAGGCCTTATTTATTCTTACCTGCTCCATGATGGTTTTAATCATGTCCCTTGAAATAAATGGCCTCGCCCCATCATGGATTAAGACATAATCCGTCTGCCCTGTCTTTAATAAAGCCCTATAAACGGAATCATATCTTTCCTTACCACCTGCGATGATATCCGTTACCTTTTGAAACCCATAATACTCCACAATACTTGTCCTGCAATATTCCACCTGTTCTTCACCGGTTACCAGAATAATACGGTCTATCCCACTGTCTTCGAATGCCCGTAAAGAATAATAAAGCACAGGTTTGTCCTGCAGCGTAAGAAACTGCTTGGCCACCGGGGAATTCATTCTTTTTCCCTGTCCGGCGGCCAAAACTATGGCAGTGAATTCATTTTTCATAAAGATATATCCATTCCTTTCGCCTGGGATGTGCCTGAAAAATGCCGGCGGCTTCTACCTCTCGCCAATTTTCAGATTGGGAACCGCATTTAAATCCAGTCCGGCCCTGGCTCCTTTTAAATATTCATAATAAGCGGCTGCCCCTATCATCGCTGCATTATCGGTGCAAAAGATTGGCGACGGGTGATAGAACTCCAGCTTATGCTCTTTACAGGCTGCTGCTATCGCTTCCCTTAGATGTGAATTGGACGCCACACCGCCGGCCAAAGCAACCCTACCCATGCCAAAGTCCTTTGCCGCAAGAATTGTCTTAGTCACTAAAACGTCAATTACCGCCTCCTGGAATGAGGCCGCAATGTCAGCCCGGTTAATCTCCTCATGCTTCATTTCACAGGAATTGATATGGTTTAATACTGCGGATTTTAAGCCGCTGAAGCTAAAATCATAGGGTGCGCCAGGAATCTGTGCCCTCGGAAAGGGAACCGCGTTCTTATTGCCCTCCTTCGACAGCTTATCGATCTTTGGTCCGCCAGGATAGCCCAAGCCAATTGCGCGGGCAACTTTATCAAAGGCCTCTCCCGCCGCATCATCCCTCGTCCTGCCGATGATCTCATAGACACCATATTCCTTCACTAATACCAGGTGGGTATGGCCTCCGGAAACGATCAGGCACAGGAAGGGTGGTTCCAGCTCTTTATTTTCAATATAATTTGCCGATACATGCCCCTCAATATGATGGACACCTATTAACGGCTTATTCCTTGCAAAGCTGATAGCCTTAGCTTCAGCAACACCGACCAGCAGGGCTCCTACCAGCCCCGGGCCATAGGTTACACCGATGGCGTCTATATCCTCTAATGTTACGTGGGCCTCAGTAAGCGCCTCCTCAATTACCTGGTTAATCTTTTCTATATGCTTTCTTGATGCAATCTCAGGTACGACACCCCCGTAGAGCTTATGCAGTTCTATTTGGGATGAGATGATATTTGATAATACCTCCCTGCCATTTTTCACTACAGCTGCTGCCGTCTCATCACAAGAGGTCTCAATTGCCAATATTAATGCTTCCTTCGTCAAAACTCTTTCCTCCCAAGCGTATGCCTGCGTCCTCTTTGTGGTTTGCAGGCACCCACCAAATTGGTTGTATACAACTAATTTTCTGTCTTTTACCGGACTTCTGTTATTCGGATACATCCTCCCAGCCAAGGATCTTCCATTTCTTTTCCTTATCCTGGCGCAACAATACCTTCCAGGTTTCTGTAATTTTCCCGTTCTTTTGGATGGTAAAGGACACATAATTTACGGAGTGCTTCACGCCTTCCAGCTCTTTTTCCTGCTCTTCATCCTCTCTTACCAGCAGGTAATTCGTGATTCTGCGTTTGTCCTCCTTCCAGCTGGCGATATCTGTCATTAAATTATTCAGATATGTCTCTTCCGGGTTGTTCTCCAAAAGCTCTTCATCATATAGCTCCCTGATTTTGAGCGCGAGAGGTTTGATATCCTCATCCGCAGGATCATTATATAGCGCTTTCATGATCCGTGCAAATAATTTAACCGTTTCCCTCGGCGTCTGGGGATAATCCTTTTCCAAATCATAGGCTATAATTTTCTCATTCTCAGTCATATTTTGGAACGGATCTTCCTCAGATGGCATACGGTTTACTAAATAATAGTAAAACGTAAGTATGATGGCTGCTAATAGAACCATTACAATGATGGTAGCTGCTGTCCTTCCTTTTGCTTTTCTCATACTGTTTCCTCCTATCCTATGGTGAGCACTCTCAGAAACTCTGGTTATTCGTCCTTATCAAATTCCAAAACTGTACTTTTCCTGTCCTTACCGGGCTTCACATTGTGGAAAATGCGCTTTGCTTCGCCAATAAAATCTTCCGGACGGATCAGGGAAGGGCTGTAATGGGTCAGCCATAGCTCCTTCACCTGCGCCGTCTTTGCCAGCTTTGCAGCTTCACAGAAGGTCATGTGTTTATATTCCTTTGCCTTCGTATCCTTCTCATTTTCCCCGTACATGCCTTCACAGATGAACAAATCCGATCCCGCCGCATTGTCAGCGATGGATTTCACCGGCCTCGAATCCGTACAATAGGTCAGCTTGATCCCCCTCCGCTCAGGTCCGATTACCATATCCGGGGTGTATATCACATCCCCTTCCACAATTGTATCTCCTTTTTGCAGGCGGTTCCAGTATTTCTGTGGAATGTTGTTTTCAAGTGCCTGTTGGGTGAAAAATCTTCCGCCCCTGCGGATCATGAGACTATATCCATAACAAAGCACATTGTGCTTTACCTGAAATGCCTTGATTACATAACCGTTGATTTCAAATCTTTCCTCCGGCTGTGCAAGCTCAATAAATTTTAAACCAAAGGGCAGCTCCGGTGCAATCACACGCAGTGCATTCACTACCCGCTCCAAGCCCTTGGGTCCTATTAACGTAACAGGCTCAGTCCTGTCCGCATTTCCCATTGAAAGCAAGAGCCCGGGAAGACCGCTGATATGGTCCCCATGATAATGGGTAAAGCAAATAATATCTATCGAATGGACACTCCAGCCCTTTTCCCTGATTGTTATCTGGGTTCCTTCTCCACAGTCAATCAATAAACTGCTTCCATTAAACCTGGTCATCAAAGCAGTCAGCCACCTGCCTGGCAGCGGCATCATACCACCCGTTCCCAACAAACAAACATCTAACATTTTCTTTCCATACCCTTTCTTCTTCTCACACACATTCTACCACAGTTCCTACTATTATATAAGCATGTGTATCTTATTTTAGCAGTATTTTCTATTATTTGTCCAGAAAATTGTAATAGGTAAAAAGCTTCTGTAGCCAGCCCACGCTTCTAACCGTCAGAGACCTATCCCCTTTCCATGTCCAAAGCACTGGAACTGCCGCAAAAAAACAAGGTGCGTCCTAAGACACACCCTATTTTTATATCCATGCCCATTATTGCGGGCATTGCCCTATTACCGCACAAACCGCCATGAAAATGCCGGCATGGATCCGGTTCCTTTTTCGTTTGTTAGTTTTATCTCTTTCGGCCTTATTTTTACAATACTTCCAGCTTTTTATCTACCCGCACCGGTATTTTAAACTGGGCTGTTATTCTTTCATAGCATTCCTCACAAAGGTTAAAATGGTGGACTTCCATGTCCCGCTTTGAAAAATAGCCCCATTCCTTTGTTGCTTCAAATGCATCCTCCTTCAGGATACCATTCTCCATCGTAATCGTTTTTCCACAGGAATTACAATAAACTGGCTGCCTGTCCTTTTTTTTGATGACAAATGACGCTACTTGCTGATTTCTTTTCTCCACATGCTCTGCCCTTTTCACGATTTTCCCCTCCTGATTGTACACACATTGCTGTTAGCTACATTATAATCCAAAACAGCTTGTATTTATAGTGGGAATTGCTGTATAGGTTTCAACCACATAATGACAGCAGATTCTTTGGGCTTGGAATAGAAGTCCTTACGCACACCCGCCCTTTCAAAGCCAAGTGCTTCATACAGCCGGATGGCCGGCTCATTCGAAATGCGCACTTCCAGGGTAAGGGAGGTGATACCCCTACTTTTAGAATCCTCCAGGAGGGCTTTTAGCATCCGGTATCCTATGCGGTGCCTCCGGTATTCTTTTTTTACCGCCACATTGTAAATGTAGCCTTCCCCGCAGATTCCCCAATAGCCGCAGTAGCCGGCAATTTGGTTCTCCAGCTCCACCACCAGGTAGACATTGTTCTCTTCCTTCATGGAATCAAGGAAATCCTCTTCACTCCAGGGATCAGAAAAGGTCTCCTGTTCTATCCTGCAAATCTCAGGCAAATCTTCCTCTGTCATTTTACGGATTAACATTGGCTCCTCCAGAATCCATATCTAATTACTTCTGCTGCCTTTCCCTCTCGGCACGTTCCCTTTCCGCCTGGGACACCCTTAAATATACAGGCTCGTGGGAAGCAGCTGATTCTATTTGGTTTCTCTTATAATAGATAATTCCCAGCGCCCCGATGGCTCCTGCCCGCTGCCTGCTCAGATGGACTGGGGCAAAGCTGTAGGGTACCCTGCATTTTTCTTCAATTGCGCTCCGGTGGGGCTCTGTCCCATCCCCAAGGAAGATCACCTCACGCCCTATTTGGTTCACTTCCTCCAGCAGTTCTCCGATTCCCATCGCGGCCTGTGGCTTTAATACCTTTAGTTCAGAATGGACAAACTCATATATCCCTGTATATACCTGATCGCGTCTTGCATCCATCATAGGACAGACCAGCTGGCTTGTCCCAAAGAGATTGTAGGCAAGCCCCTCCAGTGTCGGAATGGCAACCACCGGTTTATCCAGGGCGAGAGCCAGCCCTTTGGCTGTTGCCGAGCCAATACGCAGCCCTGTAAAGGAGCCCGGTCCTGCTGCCACAGCAATGGCATCCACCTGTGATAAATCCAGTTCCACCATTTTTACGATCTCATTAAGCATTGGCAGTAAGGTCTGGGAATGGGTCTTCTTAAAATTCACGGTATACTCAGCCAGCATTGCTTCCTCAGATACAATTGCTACGGTAGCAACTAAGCCGGAGCTGTCAATGGCTAATAGCTTCATTCGCCATGCCTCCCCTCTACTGTAATTTTCCTATAGTCAAAGCCCTTTTGCAGGTTTTTCCTGATTGTGACCTTAGTTCTGTCCTTTGGAAGGAGCTCCTCAATCAGCTCCGCCCATTCGATGAGGCAAACTCCATCCCCGTAAAAACAATCCTCATAGCCGATTTCCTCCATCTCATCAATGTCAGCAATGCGGTAAACATCAAAATGGTAGAAGGGCAGCCTCCCTCCCTCGTATACCTGCACAATCGTAAAGGTAGGACTGCTTACGGCCTCATGGATCCCCAGCCCCTTGGCAAAGCCCTGGGTAAATACCGTCTTTCCGACCCCCAGGTCACCGCTGAGGCAGTATATCTCTCCCTCCCTGGCACTGGCACCCAGGCGGAAGCCAAGCCGGAAGGTATCTTCTGCGTTATAGCTCTCTATTATCATGTGGAACCTCGTTTTCTCTAAATTCACTTTATATTATAGCTTATATCATCCATTATCGCGCATGCCATCTGTTGTAAAGCCCGGATAGCTTCCATATCTGACTCTCTGCTGCGCTTACGCGCATATTATAGCAGATGTCTGAAAAAAAAGATAGAGCTTCTTTGAAGGTGATTACCTTCAAGGAAGCTCCCATGATTATAAAATTATACTTATTATTTATGATATCCTTTAATCACTGGACTTGTATACTTATATAAGAAGATTGTTATCACGGAAACAACGACCCCTTTTACTAAATTAAATGGTGCAACAGCTAAAAGAACATAATCTGATAAGCTTGTAATATTAGCGTTTACTTCCGTACCTGATGCTACTAGAACATCTAACGGTATATTAAATGCTTTTGCATATACCGGTAAAAGTACATAGGCATTTAAGAAGCATCCCACGATTACAAGTATCATAGTTCCAACAACTAATCCGATAATCGCTGATTTTTTTGTCTTTTTCCTGTAGTAAATAATCGCACTTGGCACTACCAGGGAGCATCCAATTAAAAAGTTAGCAATTTCTCCAACACCTGCTGTTACTGTTCCATTCAGAAGGAAATTCAGTAAAACTTTTATAAGCTCAATTAAAATCCCTGCAACCGGTCCTAATGCAAATGCTCCAATCAAAACCGCAACTTCACTGAAATCCAGCTTATACGCTTCAGGCGGCGCAAACCAAAGCGGGAATTCAAACAGCATTAAAATGCTTGCAATTGCCGAAAGTAATGCCATTACCGTCATCCCTCTTGCGGACAACAGCTTCACCTTTCTTTGATTTCCAAAATCTTTTGTGTTGCCAATCGTTCCTGTCTGATTCATCTTATTCTCTCCTTTTCATTTCAAAGGAAAAACCCTGGGTTGTGCAGCCGTAACCTATATAGTACATCATAGGTACTCTTATTATCACAAAAAAACCCCGATTTTAAACACGTTAAAATCGGGGCAAAATTATTATGATCCATATAATAATGCTGCTCTTCTTCCATCCAGACTTTACTGTCGGTTTTGGAATTTCACCAAATCAGTCATGGCATCTTTTCATGCCCATGAGTCGCGGACTATACCGCCGGTCGGGAATTTCACCCTGCCCCGAAGATTTTTCTTTATTCATTTTTACAGCA
>JARKQP010000399.1 GCA_029974875.1 Mobilitalea sp. | reverse complement strand
TTTTATAACATATGAAAGGTGAATATTTATTTTAGGCTTTAATATATTGTAATGAATTGATGCCATGGGGGAAGTCATGAAGTCGTGAAGTTTACATTTAATGGGATGGAGTGCTTTGGCGCCGAAAAAATTAATTTATTCAGTAAATAAAAATGGTATGTAATCATATACAAGTGTGATACAAAGGAGGATTTATGAAAATCTTAGTTTTTCTGGCAAAAGGATTTGAAACAATGGAGTTTAGTGTGTTTGTTGACGTTATGGGTTGGGCCAGGAATGATTATGGATATGATGTTTCTGTGGTTACATGTGGGTTTCAAAAAGTAGTCACAAGTACTTTCGGCATTCCTGTTTTAGTTGAGAAAACAATCGGAGAAATAGATGCAAATGACTATGCTGCATTAGCAATTCCGGGTGGGTTTGAAGAGTATGGATTTTATGAAGAGGCCTATGATGAGAGATTTTTAAGTCTCATCCGGGAATTTGATAAACAAGGTAAAATAATTGCAAGTGTATGTGTTGCCGCACTTCCGGTTGGAAAAAGTGGTGTACTTAATGGAAGGAGGGCAACGACATATCATTTAAAAGATGCATATCGTCAAAAACAGCTTAAAGAATTTGGTGTAGATATAGTGGACGAGCCTATTGTTATTGATAACAATATTATTACATCTTACTGTCCGGAGACTGCATCAGGAGTAGCATTTAAACTTTTGGAAAGATTGACTTCTTCAGAGCAAATGGAAGTTGTTAAAAAAGCTATGGGTTTTAATTGAAACTATGATTTGTTTTTCTATAAACAGTAAACTGATGCAAGAACGTTTATTTACAATTTGTTGCGTATATTAAATTTTGAATATTAAGAACAATTGGGAAAATATAGTAGCCTTTCTGCTCAATATTTGTAAATATCAAGAATGCACAAAAACTATTAGTCCCTACTTGACAGCAGCTTACGTCAATGAGATGATGTAATTAATCAATAAAGGAGAATCGATATGTTTGAAATCCAACTTGCTTCTAAACTCGATAAAAATACTAACACTAGCGATAAAATCAGTAAAATATTTGTAGATGGTTTTTATCAATGGCTATCTTATTTTTCAAAAGACAAAACAAAACTGGCGAACGCTTTTTCACATATGTTTAACCTTGATGTTTTTTATGTAGCCTTGCTAAATGGCGAGATTTGCGGGATAGTTGCTTGTAATGACGGGAAAATGAAATCTGTTCATCTTGAAAAAAAGGAGTTAAAAAAACATCTTGGTTTTGTAAAGGGGAGCATCGCTTATGCTGTCTTGAGACATGAATTTGAAGAAAAACAATACCCTTTTCCAATAGAACCTGATATGGGATGCATCGAATTTGTCGCAACTTCAACAGAGTGCAGAGGTAAAGGAGCTGCCTCAGAAATTATCACACATATTTTTAAAACCACTCCCTACACAAATTATGTATTGGAGGTCGCTGATACCAATCTTAATGCTGTGAGCTTATATACAAAATTAGGCTTTAAAGAATTTAAAAGAGTTGAAGAAAAACATAGTAAAGCAAGTGGCATTAATTATCTTGTCTATATGAAGCATATTAAATGATCAGGTGAAAAACCAGACCACAGATATTTATATGGCCTGACAGAAAAAGAGAATCTTAAAAAATTTGATGAATAGAAGGCAATGAAATTATAATAATAACATAATAGAGGGGCAGGAATGAATACATTCATTCCCGCCCCTCTATTATTATGTTTGCGCGATTTTATTCGTGAACTTCATTTTCTTTTTGCTTACCAGGTAAGGTCAGGTTGAGTAAAATTGCTACAATGGTTGCTACCACAACAGGAGACTTTCCAAATACCGTAGTAACCCATGCAGGGAATAATGCCAATGACTGTGGAACTAACGTAATACCAATACCCATAGCGACTGCAAGACCTACGATGGAGGTATTACGGTAGTTCAGCTCCTGGGTCGCAATTAACTTCATACCAGTCATAGTAATGGATGCAAATACGCCGATAACAGCGCCGCCCAGTACAGCATAGGGGATGGTAGTTAAAACAGCTGAAAACTTAGGCACTAATCCGGCAATCAGGATGATTACGGATGCAATACCAAAAATGAATCTGTTTACAACCTTAGTTGTAGCAACGATACCAACATTCTGGCTGTATGTGGCTGTAGGCATACCTCCGAAGAAGGCGCCAAGGATATTTAACACGCCATAGCCTGTAATTCCGCCCTTTAATTCCTTGTTTGTAGGCTGACGGTCAAGTCCGCCCGAGGTAGTGGCGGTTAAATCACCAATTGCCTGGACAGAGTTGATGATGAATAATAAGGAAATGGTGATGATGGAAGATACCTCGAATTTCATTCCAAAATGTAATGGCTGTGGTAATTGGAAAAATCCCGCAGCAGCTACATTGTCAAAGCTGATCATACCAAAAAACGCTGATATAATATAACCAATGATTAGTCCGATTAATAAGGAAGCTAATTTTACAATTCCTTTTCCCCAGTGGCTGAGTACTAATACGATAACCATGGTAATTATGCCTACCAGCCAGTTTTGCCATGCACCATAATCCGGTCTTCCAACACCGCCTGCAATATAATTAATAGCAGTAGGATATAATGAGAGGCCGATGGTGAATACTACGGTTCCGGTGATCAAAGGTGGAAAGAGCTTGCGGAGCTTTTCTACAAATAATCCGAAGAGGATGGCACAGATACCACCAATGACCTGTGCTCCAAAAATAGTTGGCATATCGAAGCCTGAAGCAATAGCTTGTAAGCTAGGCAGATATGCAAAGCTGATCCCAAGGATAACGGGAAGCCGGCATCCTAGAAAGCCGCGGATAGCATAAACTTGAATAAAAGTTGCAATGGCTGATATTACTAAAGATGCCTGGATCAGGATTACCTTATCTGTCGTATCTAAACCTGCAACACCTGCGACTACGATAGCTGGTGTTACACATCCTACGATCATGGCAATAACATGCTGGAAGGCCAATGGAAGAGCCTCCTTCATTGCAGGGCGCCCATCTAATTGAAAGATAGAGGCATGTTGTCTGTTGCTTTTGTTGCTTGACATGTTAGTTCCTCCTTAGCAAGTTTTGATTACTTGCTTATGATTGTTCCGGTTCTACCGGCAATTCCGTCTTTTGCTTTTTCTAGCAGTGTAATAAGAGCCCTGCGGCCTTCCTTGGAAGAGGCAAAGTCCACAGCAGCCTGTACCTTAGGAAGCATGGAACCGGGAGCAAAATGTCCTTCCTCCATATATTTTTTTGCTTCCTCGATATTAATGCTAGACAGCCATTTTTCTTCAGGTTTGCCAAAGTTTATGGCAACCTTTTCAACTGCTGTCAGTATAATGAGGAAATCAGCATCCAGTTCCTTCGCTAAAACACAGCTTGCAAAGTCTTTATCGATGACTGCACTTTTTCCTTTTAAGTGGTTTCCCTGCAGTGCCACGGGAATACCGCCGCCGCCACCGGCAATTACTACCTGACCCGCATCTACCAAAGCGCGGATTGCACCGATTTCCACAATTTCAACCGGTCTTGGGGAAGCAACGACTCGCCTGTAACCTCTTCCGGAATCTTCCTTCGTAGGATATCCGTACTTTTTTGCCATTTCTTCCGCCTGCTCCTTTGTAAGGAACTGCCCGATTGGCTTTGTCGGAGAATCAAATGCAGGGTCGTTTTCTTCAACACGTACCTGAGTAATCATGGTGACAACAGGGATATCTTTGTTACGGTTCTTTAATTCTTCACGGAGTGCATTCTGTAAATCATAACCGATATATGCCTGGCTCATTGCAACACAGACGGAAAGAGGCATCATGGGCTTGCCTGGGTTATTTAAGCTGTAATCAGTCATGGCGTTGTTAATCATGCCAACCTGTGGCCCATTTCCATGGGAGATAACTACCTGATGGCCCTCTTCAATTAAATCAACGATGGACTTGGCGGTAATTTTCACTGCAGCCATCTGTTCGGAGAGGGTATCACCAAGAGCGTTACCGCCTAGGGCAATAACAATTCTTTTTTTTGTATTCATATTTTACCTCATTTCTGCGCTTTTTGCGCATATCAAGTAGTGGCTGCAAAGCAGCCACAAACTTGGAGAGTGAAAGCTTTAGCTTTCACTCTTAGTCCTCCAGGTTATGAATTAATCCATCTTTCTAGGTGTACCTTTTTCTTCTAATTTCTTTAGCAATTCAGCAGGATTTTCAAACTTGCTTAATAACATCATTGCAGCGATAACGTATGGCTTGTAGCTTGCCTCTTTGTAAAGAGGAGTACGGTAACGGTCAAATACGGAAGCATCTACTTCACCCTCATCACAGCTTACGCCGGTGATATCAGCAGGCAGACAGTGGAGGTAAAGGGCTTTTCCTTCCTTTGTAGTTGCCATCAGTTCTTCTGTGCATGCCCAGTCTTTATGCAGTGCGTTTTGTGCAAGTAATTCTTTTTCCAGGGCCTTGATGCCATCGCTATCCCCTTCGCCATAAAGATTTGTACGTTTTTCCATAGCAGCAAATGGAGCCCAGCTCTTTGGATATACAATATCAGCATCCTTAAAGGCTTCTGCCATGCTGTTTGTCTTTGTGAAGGAACCGCCTGAAGCAGCAGCATTCTTTTTAGCAACCTCTTCAACCTCCGGCATTACTTCATAGCCTTCCGGATGAGCGAGGACAACGTCCATACCCATACGGGTCATGAGACCGATGACACCCTGTGGTACGGATAATGGCTTACCATAGGAAGGAGAGTATGCCCAGGTCATAGCAAGCTTCTTACCCTTTAAGTTTTCAATACCGCCGAATTCATGGATGATATGGAGCATATCAGACATACTCTGTGTCGGATGGTCAATGTCACACTGAAGATTTACGATGGTAGGTCTTTGCTCTAAGATGCCATCTTCATTTCCCTGTCTTACAGCCTCAGAAACCTCATGCATATATGCATTGCCTTTTCCAATGTACATATCATCACGGATTCCGATAATATCTGCCATGAAGGAGATCATGTTAGCAGTTTCACGGACTGTTTCACCATGGGCAACCTGTGATTTTCCCTCGTCTAAATCCTGCACTTCTAAACCAAGTAAGTTACAGGCAGAAGCGAAGGAGAAGCGGGTACGGGTAGAGTTATCCCTGAATAAGGAGATTCCTAAACCACTTTCAAATACTTTAGTGGAGATGTTGTTTTCTCTCATGTAACGAAGGGCATCTGCAATGGTCCAAACTGCTTCCAGCTCATCGTTGGTTTTTTCCCAGGTAAGGAAGAAATCATTGTTGTACATTTCCTTGAAGTTTAATTTGTTCAGCTTGTCGATATAGGTTTGAAGTGTTTTCATATTCATTATCTCCTTTTATTTTAAGTTACTTACAATACATTTTTGCTTTAAATTACTTATAATACATTTTTTGCTTTAAATTACTTACAATACATTGTTGGCAATGCGGCATAAACGGCTGCACATTTTACTAAATCTTCTTTATATGTTTTTTCGTTTGGAGCATGGGCCTGGGCTTCAGCACCGGGTCCAAATCCGATACAAGGAATTCCGTTACGTCCCATAATGGATACACCGTTTGTGGAGAAGGTCCATTTATCAGTAAGCGGACGGGCCTTTCTCATTGCATCCGCGTCTGCGGAGCCGCTGCGTGTGGTTCCATAGAGTCCCTTATAGGCTTCCTCCATTGCCTTTGTTACAGCATGGTCCTCTGGAATAACCCAGGTCGGGAAGTAGCATTCGATCGGATATACAAGTCCTGTATAGCTTGGTCTGTCATATTCATACATGCTAACCTTTGCATTATATTTCTTAACGAAGGGAAGGGCACGGATTTCATCCAGGCAGCTTTCCCAGGTCTCACCGGCCGTCATACGGCGGTCTAAGGAAACGGAGCAGGAGTCAGCTACGGCACAACGGCTTGGAGAAGTAAAGAAGATCTCGGAGGTCGTTACGGTACCGCGTCCTAAGAAAGCAGCTTCCTTCCATTCCTTATTATATTTTTCATCCAGCATCTTAACTAAGCCTTTGATTTCTTTGTCATCTGCAGCGTCGTTTTCGTTAAGGTCACGGACATTTTGGAGAATGTCTGCCATTTTATAAATTGCATTATCACCGCGCTCCGGAGCAGAACCGTGGCAGGACACACCCTGGACATCAATACGGATTTCCATACGTCCACGCTGTCCGCGGTAAATACCTCCATCCGTTGGTTCTGTGGAAACAACGAATTCTGGTCTTACCTTACCTTCATTAATAATGTACTGCCAGCAAAGACCATCACAGTCCTCTTCTTGGACGGTACCGGTTACAAGTACGGTGTACTCATCATTTAAAAGACCTAAATCCTTCATAATCTTTGCGCCATAAACCGCTGACACAATACCGCCTAACTGGTCGGAGGTTCCGCGTCCACCGATTTCAGTATCGGATTCAAAGCCTTCATATGGATCAAAATTCCAGTTATCCCTGTTACCAATACCTACGGTATCGATATGGGCATCGTAACCGATTAATGTTTTTCCGGTCCCCATATATCCGAGAACATTTCCCATTGGATCAATTTCAACC
>JARKQP010000397.1 GCA_029974875.1 Mobilitalea sp. | reverse complement strand
ATAAATATTTTTATAGCCTTCCTCACTATAATCCTCCTCTTAAAATATCGTTCAGCAAATTTAAATTTATCAGTTCCAGAAACTTTTACTATTATTATATCCGATGGATAGCTTAATCTTCATTATAATTTGATTATAATTAATTTTAATTTCATGAAGTGTGAAAAAAATTTATTCCCAAAGTCCTCTTAGACATAAAAATACCAGCTATAGAAATCAGAAATTCATTGATTTCCATAACTGGTATCCACTTCTAAGGCCGGAAGACTTTTAAAACATCCTCTTTTTGATAATGATATATAATGGGTTCTTGCAAAATATTTATACAAAAAAGCTTAGACTTTCCACTTCACCTAAGGTCGGAATGGAATCCGCAGCGCCTTCCCGGGAAACTGTGATTGCGGATGCCTTGGCGCACCGCTCCAATACCTGTTCTATCGCTTCTCCTCTTACGGCACCTGATATAAAATATCCTGTGAAGGTATCTCCTGCCGCTGTCGTATCTACAGCCTTTACTTTATAAATCGGCTGATGAATCCGTTTCTTTCCTTCCTGATAATAGGAGCCGGAAACACCCAGTGTTAATACGACCTTCGCATCAGGATATTTCTTTAACAGGCAATCCAGGATCGCATTTCCTTCTTTTTCCCCCGTCATCTGCTCGCCTTCAATTTCATTCAGCAGGAAGCAGCTGATCTTGGATAAATCACATTTCTCCAAAGCGCTATTATAGGGCGAAGGATTCAGAACAATCACCATTCCTTTTGCAAAAGCCGTCTCAATGATATAGTCCAAATAATTCACTTCGTTTTGAAGCAATAAAATATCTCCTTTTTCAAAATGAGAGATCACTTCATTAATTTGCTCTTTTGTCTGCTTATGGTTACTTCCTCCGAAAAGCATAATACAATTTTGTGCCTGCTTATCCACCTGAATAATGGTATGGCCGCTTTTGCCCGGTATTTGTCTGATAAACTCCGTATTAACGCCATATTTATTGCAGCAATCCAAAAACGCCTGTCCATCCTCCCCAATGGTTCCCGCATGATAAACGGGAATACCTGCCTTTGCCAAAGCAATGGATTGGTTTAAGCCTTTACCGCCCAAATGCATCTCCATGGATAAGGAATCCAGCGTTTCTCCACCTACCAGGATATGGTCCACCTGGTACACATAATCATAATTTAAGGATCCATAATTAAGTACTCTCATCAGCATTCTCCATCTATCTATTCGTACAATTTACAGGTTCCCTGCCATCCAAAACGGCAATAATGTCCTTAGCTGTACATAAGCTTACATTCCGGTAGGATTCCTTCGTCTCAGAACCGGTATGCGGTGCCAATACAATATTCTCACACCGCAGGATGGGAGAATCCGTTGGCAGCGGCTCAATTTCAAATGCATCCAATGCTGCCCCTGCGATATGACCTGACTGAAGTGCCCCACTGAGCGCATCCAAATCTACAAGTGAGCCACGTGCCGCATTGATCAGATAGGAGCCCTCCTTCATACGGGCAAGGGTCTTCGCATTGAATAAATGGTGCGTTTCTTTCGTTGCCGGAATATGGATGCTCACAATATGACTCTGTTCCACTACCTCATCCATAGAAACCATTTTTACTCCGTATTTCGCTGCCTCTTCCAA
>JARKQP010000385.1 GCA_029974875.1 Mobilitalea sp. | reverse complement strand
AAGACCCAGCAGGTTTCTTGCATTCACATTCATTTTATTTAATTCAAGGCTTTTTCTCAGGGATATGATCGATCCGGATAAATCCCTTACCTTTGCCCTCGTAAGTCCGTCATTATAAAAAATATTGGAAGCTGACAATACCTTTTTGTAGATTGTCAGTTCATTTCCGCATCTCTCACAGCGTTTTCTCTTGTCCGACATATTACTTCCGCAATTCGGGCAAACCATACTAACCCTCCTGTCCTTTGGAGGTTTTTCCCTCCTGTTCCCTTGGAGGGTTTTCCCCCCACCTGTCCGTTTTTAATCTACTCATTATTTGCTTTCTTTGTTCCCTTTAGCAATTCCTTCAATATATCGGTTACATCTGTCATATCATTATTATTAATAACATCCTCTGCCTGTTCAATCTCGAGGCTTGGCTGGAATTTTTGTATTTCTTCATCAAAATTAATCATTACGACAATCCTCCGTACTCATAAATCTATTATTGGAACAAAATGTCCATGTTCCTATAATCGGGATACATGCGCAAGAACAGCGCCTTTTGTCAGAAGTTAAAAGTAACTTCCCATAACTTATATTATCAAATATTCTCAAATCAAAACCCATGATTCGATAATCATGATGCACGGCGCAAAAAGACTGTGCCTGGTAATACTCACATCATAATATTCATAATACTATAAAAGTCAGAAAAATCAATAGTTTATGGGAATTATTATGGATAAATATTTATTAAATTAATAATGATACTACCTATATTTCTCCGGTTTTACATAATAATAACTATTTCGACAGCCATCCCCATGCCAAAAAACAGATTCTCATATATTGGTTATTCTTTTTCCAGTACTTGCTTTTATGCAGGATTGGCGTATAATAATAATACCGTAATGACATTCCCGGAGGAATTAAAGTGAAGAGAAGAAAAACCCTTGCAGCCACCCTTACGCTGCTTTTTATAGCATTGTCCATCCATGCGGCAGGCTGCAGCGGAGCCAGACAGGAACCGGTGGTTACGCTGAATGGCAAATCCATCTATCTGGAGGATTTCTTATATGATATTTACCTGGTTGAATCGGAGGGCAACCAGTTGGAGAATGATTACCAGGCCCAGTTTAATTGCAGCTACTGGGATTATACCCATAACGGCATGACCCTGAGGGAGACTGCCAAAAACTCCATCCTGGCAACTGTGGTAATGTATGAGCTCCTGGCTGACCAGGCGAAAAAAAACGGGATTCAATTGTCTGATGAGGAGCTTGATGAGGTTGACGCTACAGTCAGCAGCATACAGAATAGCTCCACGGAAGAAAGTCTGGACCAGGCAGGGTTGACCCCCGACGTATTAGAAAAGGCTTGTGAAATGCATGCACTTGGTGATAAATACAAAGCCGGGCTATTAAAAGACATTTATATCGACGAGAAGGCAATCCGCGACCGCATTGACCCGGAGGACTACAGGGAGTATGTGACGCAATGCCTGTATATTCCTACCGTTTTGCTTGAGGATAATACAGTCTCCCCCTTAAGTGAGGGTGAAAAGGCTTCTGCCCGCCAGTTAGCCCAGAAAGTACATAATAAGCTTTCCTCAGGTGCCGGCTTTGTTGAACTATTGAACCAATATTCCAGCCTGCAGTACTATAACCGTAATTTCGTCTATGGAGATACCAATGTTGAGACAGAATACCAGGACGCGGCCATACAGCTGGGGAAGGATGGATATAGCCCGGTAGTAGCTACGGATTATGGCTATTATATCATACGTATGGTCGACAACAATTCCACCGCCCGTTATGTGCAGGCCGTGGAGGCTGCTGTCGCAGCAGAGGAAGAGCAGCAGTTTGCTGCCCTCTATAATAAAATAAAGGACAGCTATGATATTACGATAAATTTTGATTACTGGGATACCCTCCGGATTGGCTCCATTACGGTTCCTCAATGAGACGTGACAGACCTGCCGGCATACTGCATTGGTATAATCTTGCAGGATACCTTCTTGGTGCAATCTTAACCGTATAGGGAATCAATTTTATCATATAATAAGAAGTAAGAATATCTTCTATTATCGCGATTATCGCGATGGACGGCACAAAAACAGCTCCTTTTATCAGAAGTTTGGAATGCAACCTCTGATAACTAATATAATAGGTATATAACGATTGCCTTATAGAAATGGAGACCTCCCATGATAAAAGCAACCTTCCGCTTAATCGGGTTATTATCAAGAAAAATAACGGGTGATCATGTTGATGCCTTTTCAGCACAGGCGGCCTTTTTTATCATCATATCCTTTTTTCCCTTCATCATGCTGCTGCTCAGCCTGGTCCACTTATTCCCCCTGGAACAGAGTAATGTGCTGCGGTTCGTCACGGAGGTTTTTCCGACTACCGTCAGTTCAATGCTTTTTTCGGTAATAACAGAACTTTATGGTAATGTAGCCTCCTCCACATTAATTTCCATCACTGCTATTACCGCGCTATGGTCTGCTGCCAAGGGCTTTTTAGCTATTATGAAGGGCTTAAACGCCGTTTATGAGATCAATGAAACCAGAAATTACTTTTTTCTCCGTGCCATAGCAGCCTTTTATACCTTAATATTTGCCATCATGCTGCTGGCAACCATGGTTCTCTTCGTATTTGGTAACCGCCTGTATTACTGGATTGAACACAAGATCCCCCTCCTGATGGATACTGCCCTGGTAATCATCAGCCTGAGGACGATCCTGGGCCTTATTATCCTGATTGCTTTCTTTTTAGTCATTTATACCGTAATTCCGAACCGTAAGACAAGGGTTATAAACGAGCTCCCGGGAGCAATGCTTTGTGCGGCTGGCTGGATGGGCTTTTCCTATGCCTTTAGCTACTATATCGATAACTTTTCCAATTATTCCTCCATGTACGGAAGCCTGACTGCTATTGTCCTGTTCATGCTCTGGATGTATTTTTGTATGTATCTTTTGTTTTTAGGGGCTGAGTTTAATCTGCTGTTTTCAAACAAGGCCTTTATACAGAAGCTGAAAAGAATCTATATAACCTCCATCAAGGACGATGCTACTCATAAATAAACCCAATGTCCGTATCTTTATAGAAATAAGCGGCAATCTCCTCATACTTTTTCCCCTGCTCTGCCAGGGCCTTTACTCCATTCTGGCTTAAGCCCACACCATGTCCATAGCCCCCGCCGGTTAAGGTTACGCTTGTTAATTTGTCATTCTTTTTATTTATATCAAGGGCAAAAAAGGAGCTTGGCAGTAAGCCCATGTCTTCTACAGTACTTCCATCCTGGCGTACTATTTTATCATAAAGGGGAGCCAGCAGGGTTCTAATATTATATTCCGAACGGACCTTTACCGTCTCTTCACTGCCCACGATCAGAATTTCCGAGACAATTCCACTGCTTTCCCTTTTAACGACCTGGATATCCACAATGGAGCCTACTGTATCCACCGGCTGACTGAGGAAGCCGGCCTTCCCCTGTCCGTCATCCTTTATCTTGGTCAGGATCATCTCCGGACTTGCTGCATACCGCTTTCCTAAATTTGCATCGATTACCTTCTTTAAATTCTTGGCACTGAGGGTAACCTCCCAACGGTACCAATTAAATTCACTGTCAGTGGTGGGAAGCTCCTTTGCCTTTATGAAGCTTCGGAAGCTTTCCTCTGAGGATAGATCCTCGTACTGCTCCATATCCTCGGAAGCCCAGGAGGATTTATCTCCCTCAGACCCCTGTCCATCCTCAACTACCAGAAGCTTTCCTTTGAGGTAGGGTAAATCATTGCCACTTAACCAGACCTCTGGGACTCCCGCAGTATGCCCGCTGGAGGTGGAGAAATAATAGGCGCTGATTACCTCACCCTGGTATTCTATCACCTGGCCATAGGTATCCTTTACTGCAAGAATGGAGTTCTCATTCTCTGCAATATTATTATAGACCTGATAGGAGGTGCTGTCATCTACATGGGCACCGTACCGGCTCATCCCATTGGAAAGCAGCTGCTTATAAGCATAGCTTCTGGCACAGAGCGCCTGGACCTTCAAGGCTTCCGAACCATAGCTGGTGGGCATCTCACTGGGAATTACCGCATAAAGGTACTCCTCCAGGGGTAGTTCATTGACAAGGAGAAGTCCCTGGTCCTCACCGGATATCTCAATATGTCCCCGGTACCAGGGATTTCCGCAGGTTCTTTTAATGGATAATATCCTGATCTTTCCTTCCTCTGCTACGGGCTCCACCATAATCCTTCCCTGTTTAAGAAGCTCATCTCCCGCCTCGATGGTGACCACATCACCCTTCTTATAAGTCTTTGTCGTGCCTCCCGCCGTAACTGTAAATTTACCGGTGCCTGTAAGCTTGACAGAAGGATGGTAGATATCCTTATAGCTTGACGTCATAAGCAGCACCCGGATATTCTCCGCTTTAATGGTTCCGGTAATTAACGCTGCACTTACCTTTCCTTCGGATACGATGAAGCTTGTATTTTCATAGCCTACCAAAATGCTTGTGGAAGGCTCCTCTGATAAGGTACTATAAATTTTATATATTTTCATATTTTCGTCTAAAGGCAGCTTGCCATATCCATCAATCTCTATAAAGCCATCCCCTACCCGCAATACCTTTCCCTGGATCATATCCGGTTTCACACTAAGCTGCACAACCTTTGAAGCCTTGATGGTAATATCACCGATCACCTTTTGGAGGCTTTCCGAAAGCTTGTACTGGGTCGTAAAGGCTTTGTCCAAGCCACTTACAAATACCTCCAGGGTAGAGGACTCGCCCTGCTTAATCCACACATTATGCAAGGTAATCTCTTCCTCTGTCAGAGATTTAATGTAGACCAGCTCCTTACCGCAGGTTAAAGCCTTAATCCCCTGATCCAGATACCGCTCAGCCAGGTCGGATCCTCCTGCTGCCAGCTCTTCATTCTGCTGAACAGTGGAAGCCTCATTCTTTTTCTGGGTTGATGAATCTTCTTTCTGATCCTTAGTAGCGGATTCTCCACCCGGATCCTTAGTAACAGGTTCTCCACTCTGGTCCAAAGCGGCTAAATCACCGTTTTCTCCCTTGGAGGCTGAATCTGCTGATAAATACTTTGTATAATCTGCTGCATTCACATAATAATATTTCCCCTGGTCTGTCACCATTCTGCCGGAATTTTCTCCTGATGCTTCCTTTCCAAGTACCAACAGGGTTTCTTCCTTCAGCAGGGATTTTGCTGATTTTTGCGTGTCCAGGTCCTTGTCCAGATCTGACAGGATTGCCTGATAGATTTCCAGAAAATCCTCTGTTGCCATGTCCTTGTCCTGGTTTGTAAACTCAAAGGTCAGCCCCTGGTAAATGGAGCCAAACCCCGTCTCCTTTAAAATCAGGTTGTCCATTAATGCCTTGCACTTACCATAGGTCAAAGCCTCTCCCGGGTTTTCTGTAATGTCCTTATCAATCAGCCCCATATGGTAGACGGCATTTACATAGGCATCATACCAACCAGACATCTGGTCGTCTTCGTATGTAATATCAAAGGTCAGGGCTTCCCTGGCCGCCTTGTCATAATAGAGGTAGCTCAACAGCCGGAAGGCCTCCGCCTTTGTTATAATATTGTCCTCCACGGTAATAACATTATGGCCTTCTGTTTTCTGCTCATTTATTTTTTGGTTAATATTAATCGTGCTAATAATGAACACTATGATAATACAAACTCCGATGATAATTAACTTAATTCTCATGCTCATAATGACCCCTCTTCCAGCCTCCTATCTATTGCTTGTATATCTTCTATGCTAATATATTATCACAAGTCCGTGAATATTCGTACAAGTTTCCTTCAGATTCCTTAATCACAAATTGCAGTTGATATTTTCTCAATAGCAGCATATACTATAAGTAGGAAAGTTGGAAATTCACACCGTTGACTGGAGGTGATAATTATGTTGGCTGAATTACGTGCCAAATCACAAATTACAATACCGAAGGAATTAATAGACCGACTCGGATTGTCTGAAGGTGACAAATTGGATATATTTGAAAAGGATGGTGTAATATGCATTATGCCCGTCGTTGTATATCCCAAAAAATATCTTGATGAGCTGAAGGACGAACTTAATGAACTAAAAACAAAGATCAGCTCTGGCGAACAACCTATTTTTAATAATCTGGAGACTCTATTTGATAAACTGGAGGAAAAATGATGGCGTATCAATTTACCTTCACGAGCCGCTTTCAAAAGCATTTTAAAGCGCTGAGTGTACAAGAAAAAAACCAGCTTATGAAAAAATTAGAGCTGTTAGCTGAAAATCCAGCACATCCTTCACTTCGTACCAAGCGTATCCAAGGAATAGAAAAATTGTACGAGTGCAGTGTAAATATGGATATTCGTATTATCTGGTACTATGAAGGTGATACCATGATTATCCTCCTAGATGTCGGGCATCATGATATCCTAAAGCAGTATTAAAGATTTTTTCATTGCAGAGCAAGAAACATAAGAGAAGTGCCGGGGTAGTCTTATCCTTCCATTGGAACAGATAATCCATCCTGGCACTTTTGATTAATTATTTCGTTTACTCTGCAGTTTTTCCGGTAAAGCTGCCCAGAGCCTTTGCAATATCTTCAACAGCCCTTTTATCTGCAAAAAAGAGTGTCTCCCCATTCTTTTCTACGGTATAGAAATTATCATCATAGGGCAGGAAGGAGGCAGAAACGGTTCTCTCATTATCCCCGAAGATATGATACGTAAGAGTCAGGTATGGTATCCCATCACCCACTGTTATATCACCTGGAATCTGGGAATCATAGGTGATGCCAATCAACTGCTGGTACAGCTTTTTAAATGCCCCCTCCTCTGCCTCTTTTCCATTAAAGGTATAGGCCGGGGTTGTTGTCTCCTTTCCCTCCTGATCCGTAGAGGTCTCGCGTTTAATAGCCATTTGATAGGTGGTACCTTCCACCTGTGCAGTTACCCTATCTACATTATCCAGGCTTGGTAACAGGATGTAATGGTTCAATAGGCTAAAAGCGTCTACCTGGAGCATTTTAGCAACCGAGTCCGAACTCATGGTATAGACAGCATCCGAGCCGTCGATTCTCACATAATAATTTCCATCCTCATCCTGGTTTCCAATATAGATCTTGTACTCATAGGGATCCTTATACGTCTTTTCCGTAATCTCTTTGCCGGTGTCAGGGTCGGTTTCCGGGGTCGGCAATGTTTCCGTACGGGTTACAAAATATCCGACCAGTATACTGGATACCGGCTCCTTCAATCCATATTTATCTAATCCTTCCCCTTTATAATCAACACAATTGATATAATCAAAGGTGGTGTAATTGGCTTGCAGGTCGGATACCTTGGTGCTGTCCGCTGTATAGCCCTCTCCATAAGGCTTTAGAAACCTCCAGGCATACATATTACTTCCTGTGTTGTCCAGCTCTTCTTCCTCACTGTAAGCTAATTCATAGTCTTCTCCATCACGGTTATCGATCAGGATATGGGTAATATTCTCAGCGGTGATGGAAGGAGCCTCCGGCAATGCGGTCATCTGTATATCACTATATTGAAGGGCGGTACCTAACCCGGTTGGCAATAAATATACCGTACCATCCTCATTTACTAATCCATAGTAACCCGAGGCATCCACTGCTTTATTGCCCAGCTTCACGGTTACGGCCTGCTGATCCTTCATTGTTACGGTTAATACGGACTGGGGCTGCTCCAGGCCATAATCTGATAGATTATCCGGTGACTCCATGATCACCCTGTCCGCTTTCAGAGCCTTTATTGCATTCAATATGGACGTAATATGCTCCTGATTAATAGGCCGTTCTGTATCGTCTTTGACCACCCATGCATCAGCCTTTAAAACAAAGGTCAGATCAGCAGCACTTCCCACATAATGAAGTGAGTCCACCTGTTCCGTGTCGACAGTAGCCAGGTCAATGCTCTGCTCCGTATCTGCTTCAGAACCTTCCTTACTTTTTTGGTAATGATCATACCAAAAATATAGGCAGATCAGGGCAACTAATGCTAAAGCTAAGGAAACCAGTGTAATGGCGTTTTTCCTCTTTCTCCTTGCCATTATTTCCTCCTCCTTCTAAGACAGATAGTAGCACCGACTACAAAGATTACAACCGGTACACCTATGGCTGTTACAAGTCCCCAGGCAACTGCTTGAAGCTGGGATGGATAGATTTGTGCTTCCTGTAAGCTCTTTGTGGGAATTGACAGGGTATTGGTATTGCCAATCAAATAACCAACGGTTCCTGTTAACAGGCTGGCATTGGCATAATTAGCGGTATCATTCATAAAGGTATACTCACAGGAATATACTACCAGGTCAGAAGTTATATCATTATAGGTATCTGTTGCTGCCAGACCTAAATAAAAGGGTCCATCAACATCACCTTTTTCCTTTTCCGTACTCCTACTTTCAATATTGGTTTTGGAATAAGCCGATTCAGAGGTAGTCAATAATGGCTTTACATTTAAGGAGCTTCTGGTAGAATCGGAAATTGCCAGTCCCGAAGCTATTGGCATAAATACCGGAATTCCGGAAATGGTAGCCTTAGTTGTGATCTCATGGCTATTAATCGTAGGTACTAAATAATTAGGGTATCCAGACATATGCATATTTGTATCCCCTTCCAGCACAATGCCATCTACCATTTCAATTCCATAGTAATCCAAAACAGCTGCAAAATTCGTTAAATCCGTGGAGTTATAATCTAAGGTAACTACTGCCTTTCCTCCTGCCGCCATATAAGTCTTAATCATTGTGGTCTCTTCATCCGTAAAATCCTTTTCCGGGGAGTTGATAAATAGGATCTTACAATCCTCCGGAATACTATCCACTGTTGCAGTTTTCAGTGTCTCCACCTGAATATTCATCTTATCCAAGGCGGAATCAAAGGCATCACCTAATGCTGCCTCTCCGTGGCCTTCGGTTATATATACAACCGGAAGCTGGTCCGTGGTTACGTTAAGAATTGCTGAGGTTAGCTTGCCCTCCACATCAAGACCAGTGGTCTCGGTCTGATAGGTCTGATAATTTATCTCCTGAACCAGCATATCGTTACCGTTAATATATTTTGCCTTACCAGTTGTATTATTAACAACAATAAAGCTATTATTGGCTACCTCCTCAGTAACATAGTCCTTTGCAAAATTAGGATATAATATGGGATCCTTATATTCCAGCTTGATTTTGTCGGAAAGATCATCATATTTTTTAGCAATCCTCTCAAATACCTCTGTCTCATTTCCTGCTTGGACCACATAATAAATCGTAATATCATCCTTTAGTCCTTCCACATACTGCTTTGTCTCCTCTGATAACGAGTACATGCCGTTCTTGCTTAAATCAAGCTGAATATTCATCCTCGTTACAATAAGATTTACTACCAAAACAATTACAATTACAACAACAGAAAGGACTGTTGCATACGCTCCGCTGCGGAACTTTCTTCCGGAGAAGGATGACTTTAAGCTTCCGGCCAGATCTATCTTCTTCTTTTCATCATTTAACTTTTCCAATGTCTTGTTCTCCTTTCCCAAGGGTGTGTTTGGACACACCATAATTGTGTATCTGGACACATACTAATTGTGTATCTTGATACACAATTAACTCCATCTCTTCTTTTTAATGACCTGAACGGTTAAGAATGCAAACAAACCTGCAATCGTGGCATAATAAACCAGTCCGGCAACATCAAAAATCCCATAATAGAAGTTATCAAAACGCTTCACGATTGATAACCAGCCCAGTACATTGGCAACAGAACCATCGAAAAAGGTTGGCTTTAACAGGTAGGCAACAATCAGGGCTGCTTCTCCGGCTATACCTACACCGACTGCAATTGTCAGGTTATGCATCATCCGGTATAAAATAATACAGAGGATCAATAGAAATACCGTAAAAATCATAACCGCCGACTTATTATCCGTCGGTAATACCCCAGCAATCCCATCCATTAATATGGTGAGCAAAAATACGACAAAAGAGATTACTGCCGCTACAATCTGGCTATCCGTCAGGGACGAGATAAAGAGGCCGATTGCAAGGTAAGCCCCTCCCATGAGGGTAAAGGCCAGGATACTGGCATAAGCAGTTGCAAAGGTGACCGTTCCATACAGGGACAGGATCAGCGGATAGAAGCAGGTAATTAGCATAATAAGCCCATAAAGGGAGAACACCGCCAGCAGCTTCCCTACTACGATGGAGGTTGCCGTTACCGGTGAGGTGAGCAGCAATTGGTCTGTTTTCTGCTTGTTTTCTTCTGCCATGAGCCTCATGGTCAATAGGGGAGCAAGAATTACGAATATAAAGGTTATTGATGACAAGGTATACTCAAAATTAGCATATCCGTAATATAGGTTCTGTACAAAGAAATACACTCCTATAATAAGCAGGAAAAATGCCATGAACACATATCCAATCATTGAATTAAAATAGGAGCGCAGCTCCTTCTTATAAATCGCCAGCATCTGAATCCACCTCCCGATCATCTATATTATCGTCTGCATCGGCTGTGTTGCCACCTGCATTGATTGTATTGCCTCTTGCATTAATTGTATTACCTCCTGTATTGACAATATTGCCTCCTGTATTGACAGCATTGTCGTCTGCATTGACAGTATTACCGTCTGCATTAACTGTACTCTTATCAACATTCCTATTGATAGCGCCTGCTGCCCCATCCTCCTGAGCCTGTGCAGCAGCCGTATCCGTTTGCCCTGTCACCTTAAGGAATATATCCTCCAGGCTCATGCGGACGGACTGCATCTCCAGAATTGGAGTTTTTGCTTCACACATTGCATAGAATACGTCTTCCCTGATATCATCCTGTTCTGGACAATGCAGCGTTAATTCTACTACCCCGTCAGCAACTGTTTCCTGTTCTTCGATTCCCGTTATCCTGCTAATGCCGCTAAGCGCTGCGTGAACAGCCTCCCGGCTTCCTTTCACGGAAAGCTTCAATCCACCTGTGGATCCCAGCTGTGTACTTAGATTTTCTGGCTTATCCTGAAGGATCAGCTTCCCTTTATCAATAATCATCACTAAGTCACATACGGCACTTACCTCCTGCATGATATGTGAGCTTAAGATAACCGTATGGTTTTTACTTAACTCCTTAATCAATTCCCTAATCTCAATAATCTGCTTTGGATCAAGACCTACCGTCGGTTCATCCAGGATAATCAGCTCCGGATAGCCAAGAATGGCCTGCGCCAGTCCGACCCTTTGCTTATAGCCCTTCGATAAATGCTTGATCAGCCGGTCTGCCATCGGTGTAATCATGGTTGACTCCATGACCTTGGCCACCATTTCCTTCTTTTCATTCTTAGGAACCTTTTTAAGGTCAGCAACAAAATTCAAGTATTCCCTTACCGTCATCTCAGGATATAGGGGTGGAAATTCCGGAAGATAGCCTATCATCCTTTTCACCTCTTCCGGCTCCTCAAATACGTCTACCCCATTAACCGTTACCGATCCTTGCGTTGCAGAAATATACCCTGTAATAATATTCATTGTGGTCGTCTTTCCCGCACCGTTTGGTCCCAGGAAACCCAGCACCTGGCCTTTTTCCACTGTAAAGGACAGATCATCAACTGCCGTATGGTTTCCATAACGCTTTGTCAGATTTTTTACCTCAATCAAAATCTCTACCTCCTTTTTTCGTCTCCATAGGGTTCTCCTCTTTTTCTCCCATATGTAAACATAATACTCATATTTTCCCTATCCTTTGTTCATCCCTTTCGCTTTCATAGGGAAGGCTTTTCCAGCACCCATTCGTAATCATACACCAGGATTGCGAAGATTCTGTGAACAAATCCAATGAATTTAAAAATGTTTGGAGCCTTGTGTGAGCCTTGTCTTTAGAGGGGTCTAAAAAGAAATGGATTTTATGCTATCTTTGGTATTGACAGAAAAATACCCCAATGTTATTATGAGAGCAAGGTTAAAGGAAGATCATTTTAACCCCGGTTAAAGGAAAATTATTTTAACCTCGGTTAAAGGAAGATTACTTTAATCCCGGCTGAAGGAATACGCCTCCAGCCAGGAAGATTATGAAAATTACATATTGCTTATGGTAGAGGTTGCATTGTTTAAAAGTATACTGCTGGATATGTCAGGCATAGAAGAACGCAGTGAAAGGAAACGATGCCGAAGTGGTAATGACCTGATCATTTACTGCTGGGGGTATGGTGAATAACCATACAACTGTCATCATTCTAGTCTCGCGGGGTTTTGGGAGACTATTCCCACAGACTTTTTGGGAGACTATTTGATGGAGCGCTGCTTAAAGAATATTTAACGCTGTAGGAACATGTGGATAGGACTATCCTGGTACCATGCAGGAATTCTTTAATGCCGGCTCTATGGCCGGTTTTTTTGCGTGCACGATCCGGTCGCACCCTCATAACAATATGATTCATCAATTGCAAAATCAAATGCAAAGAAATAGGAGGATCAGAGCATGGCAGTATTTAAAGGAGCAGGTGTAGCTATCGTAACACCATTTACAAGGAATAACGAAGTAGATTATGAAAAGCTAGGGGAATTAATTGAATACCAGATTGCAGAGGGTACGGACAGCATCATCATTTGCGGCACCACCGGCGAGGCTTCCACCTTATCCCATGAGGAGCATCTGGAGTGTATCCGCTATACCATAGAAAAGGTTGCAAAGAGGGTTCCGGTAATTGCAGGCACCGGCTCCAATGCAACGGATACCGCAATCTATTTATCCCAGGAATCCGAAAAATACGGTGCGGACGCACTGCTGTTAGTAACACCATATTACAACAAGGCCACCCAAAAGGGATTGATCGCGCATTTTACGGCGGTAGCAGAGTCCGTAAATATTCCGCTTATTTTATATAACGTCCCCGGAAGAACGGGATGTAATATAACACCGGCGACTGTTGCAGCCCTGGTGAAGAATGTTAAGAATATTGTAGGAATCAAGGAAGCAAGCGGAAATATTGCACAGGTTGCAGAAATCATGCAGCTGACGGAAGGTAAGATTGATTTATACTCCGGCAATGATGACATGATTGTACCGGTTATGTCACTGGGCGGCATGGGGGTTATCTCCGTACTGTCAAATATCGCACCGAGGGATACCCATGATATGGTTATGAAATATCTGGAGGGCGATGTAGTCGGAAGCCGTGAGCTTCAGTTAAAATATTTCCCCCTTATCAATGCCTTATTCTGTGAGGTTAATCCAATTCCGGTAAAAAAGGCCGTTAACCTGATGGGCTTTGACGTGGGCTCCTTACGGATGCCGCTGACAGAGCTGGAACCGGCCAATGCAGAGCGCCTTCTAAAGGAAATGCAGGCAATGGGTATTAAAACAGTATAATTTGTATATTATTTTATATAGGAACTTTAAATATATGATGGGATGCAAATATGGCTTTCCTATCATCGAGATACACGGCGCACAATGCAACGCGCCTTTATGAGAAAGCAAAAGCAGCTCTCATAACTAAAAAACTATCACCTGATAGGGGGAAGCATATGACAAACATCATTTTACGTGGTTGCAACGGAAAGATGGGGCAAGTAATTACCGACATGGTAGAAGCGGATGAAAATGCCGTCATCGTTGCAGGCATAGATGTAACTCAGAATCGCATTAATAAATATCCGGTATACCAGAGCTTTACCAAATGCAGTGTAAAGGCAGACGTGATTATTGATTTTTCTGCTCCGGTAAATCTGGAGGAGATGCTGGACTTTGCACTAGAAAACCAAATAGGTATTGTGCTCTGTACCACAGGCTTTTCAAAGGAGCAGCTGGAGGTAATTGAACAGGCATCCAGACAGATACCCGTTTTAAAATCTGCTAACATGTCTGTGGGCATCAACCTGATTACAAAATTAATTAAGGATGCTGCAGCGGTTTTGGCTGATGCAGGCTTTGACATTGAGATTGTTGAAAAGCACCATAATAAGAAGGTGGACGCACCCTCTGGTACGGCCTTGGCCCTGGCGGATGCGATGAATGAAGCGTTAGATAACGAATATGGATATAAATATGACAGATCCAGTGAACGTATCCCAAGGGCAAAGAAGGAAATTGGAATATCTGCAGTCCGCGGTGGAACCATTGTTGGTGAGCATGAGGTGATTTTTGCAGGAACGGACGAGGTAATTGAGATTAAGCATACGGCTTATTCGAAGGCTATTTTCGCAAAAGGTTCCATACAGGCAGCAAAATTCCTTCCCGGCAAGCCGGCAGGAATGTATAAAATGAGTGATTTAATGGGATAAAGCAAAGAGGTAGGATTTAAAAAAGCTTGGGCAGATGATGGAATTTATCACCTGCCCAAGCTTTTTATTCTTTATTTTTTTGTATTCCGGCCTTTGCCGGACCTGCTTTTCCAGCAAATAAAAATCTATTCCTTAAATCTATTATTTATAAGTTTCTTAATATTCTTCTAAATACTCCAGCTTACTTACGGATACTTCATAGGCTATGCGCTTTTCAAATTCTGTTTCACTGAGCTTTTTCTGATATTCACGGCTCTGGATACGGCCCCAGACCTGAACATGGCCTCCTACTGCAAAGGTTTCGGCAAACCTTGCATTACGTCCCCAGCAGATGCAGGGGATGTAATCTGATTTTCCATAGGGGCGGTTTACGGCCAACAGTACGTCCGCAATCTCCCTTCCCAAGGGAGTTTTCCGGTAAATCGGCGGCTTGCAGACAAAGCCATCTAAGAAAATGTGGTTCGGCTTTGCATTTTCAGTTAATTCATCCATCATCTTTACCTCTCTTGCAAATACCGACAGCACTAGTTTATTTTTACTCTCTTCATGGCGGTTATAGGAACGGAATTGTCCTAATACCTCAACAAATTTGCCCTTGTAATCCTGCTTTACGTCAATTAGACGCTCTGATACCATTACCGGGATCATGTCATAGGAATTACTCAGACGGCTCACTACCACTTCTAATACATAGAAGCCTTCTCCAAACACATCATGACTGAATGTAAAGTCACTGATTACCTCTCCTGCAATACTTACTTGATTGTTATCAAATACTTTATCGGTCATATCGTACCTCTCCCTTCTTTTCCGGCGTTTATTCTTACGCCAATCTGCTCTAAAATTTGGTGAAAATAACCTACGTTTAAAATATATGCCGGTTTCCATATTTTAGAAGTACATTTTTATATAATAGTATAGTTTTCCCAAAATTTGTAACCTTATACAATAATCGCCTTATTTATAGAACTAAATTCATTACATTTCCCATATTGACTTTTGTCCTTTTATTTCCAAAATCTGGTTTTTGCGAATCAGATTCCTGCAATCCACGCCTTTTCCTGCCTATGGACACAGGACTTTTGACAGCCTTGGAAGGGGATTGTCTGTCCTTCCTTCAAATAGACATTGCATTTTAAATATACGTTGTGCTACAATATATAAGTTGTTTTTATATAAATTTGTTTTGAGGGTGTGGGGGACACACCTTTAGCGTGGAAAAACACGCAGATCGGAGTTACTAAATGAAACGAGAGGATATACGAAATATCGCCATCATCGCCCATGTTGACCATGGTAAGACTACATTAGTTGATGAATTACTGAAGCAGAGCGGTGTATTTCGTTCCAACCAAGCAGTCGTAGAGAGAGTCATGGATTCCAATGCAATTGAACGGGAGCGCGGTATTACCATTTTATCGAAGAATACTGCCGTTATGTATCAGGGAACCAAGATTAATATCATAGATACACCGGGCCATGCCGACTTTGGTGGTGAGGTGGAACGTGTCTTAAAGATGGTCAACGGGGTAATTTTAGTTGTAGATGCCTTTGAGGGACCAATGCCACAGACCAAGTTTGTCCTTAAGAAGGCTCTGGATCTGTCCTTACCGGTGATTGTATGTGTGAATAAGATGGACCGCCCGGAAGCAAGGCCTACTGAGGTAGTTGATGAGGTACTGGAATTATTGCTGGAACTGGATGCCAATGACGAGCAGCTTGACTGCCCTTTCGTATACGCATCCGCAAAAGCTGGTGTTGCTTCTTTATCCATGGACGAGGCAGGCCTGGATATGGTTCCCTTATTTGAAACAATTATGGATTATATTCCCGCTCCCGAAGGGGATCCCGAAAAAGGAACCCAGGTGCTTATCAGTACCATTGACTACAATGAATATGTGGGCAGGATTGGAATCGGGAAGGTGGATAACGGGATCATCCGTGTGAACCAGGACGTGGTACTGGTAAATGCCCATGAGAAGGATACCAATGCCCGGGTAAAGATCAGTAAGCTTTATGAATTTGACGGCTTGAAGCGGATGGAGGTAAATGAAGCCACCATCGGCTCCATCGTGGCCATCTCCGGTATCACTGACATCCACATCGGAGATACCATCTGCTCCCCCGATAATCCGGAAGCGATTCCCTTCCAGAAGATTTCCGAGCCGACGATTGCCATGTTCTTTAATGTAAATGACAGCCCCCTGGCCGGTACTGAAGGAAAGTTTGTAACCTCCAGGCATTTACGTGAACGTTTACTGCGCGAGCTAAACACTGATGTAAGCCTTCGTGTGGAAGAAACAGACACTACGGAAAGCTATAAGGTGTCCGGCCGCGGTGAGCTTCACCTTTCCGTATTAATTGAAAATATGAGACGGGAAGGCTTTGAGTTTTCAGTGAGTAAAGCTGAGGTACTATATAAAACCGATGACGATGGAAATAGGCTGGAGCCAATGGAGCATGCGATGGTTGATGTGCCGGATGAATATACCGGCGTCGTGATTGAAAAATTAGGACAACGGAAGGGTGAAATGATCAATATGAACTCCTCCGGCAGCGGATACACCCGGATTGAGTTCTCCATCCCCGCAAGAGGCTTAATCGGCTACCGTGGTGAGTTCCTTACGGATACCAAGGGCAACGGAATCATTAATACGCTCTTTGACGGCTACGGCCCCTACAAGGGTGATATCCAGTACCGCAAGAACGGCAGCTTAATTGCTTATGAATCAGGAGAAAGTATTACCTACGGCCTCTTTAACGCCCAGGAACGCGGAGCACTGTTTATCGGCCCCGGCGTCAAGGTATATGCTGGTATGGTTGTGGGCCAAAACCCGAAAGCGGAGGATATTGAGGTAAATGTCTGCAAGCGCAAGCAATTAACCAATACCCGTTCCTCCAGTGCCGATGAGGCCTTGAAGCTGACAACTCCCAGAATCTTAAGCCTGGAGCAGGCCTTGGACTTTATTGAGACGGACGAGCTTTTGGAGGTAACCCCCCAGAGCCTGCGCATCCGTAAGAAGATTCTGGACAGTACCTTACGTATGAGGGACCGCCGGAACAGGCAGAATAGTTAATTATATGAATCTCCACTAGACTTAAAAATCAAGGAAAAAGCTTTTATACCTGGCTTTTTTCTTGATTTTTTAGTAAAAAATGAAAGGCTATTGCAATGCAAACAGCCTCTTTTCCTTTTAATCTTTTATTTATTAATTTGGGTTCCTATCCTCTGGCAAACCCCTTAATTTCCAGCAGCTTCCGTTCCGGATATTTCCAGATATCCTTTACCCCGCTAATTTGATACTGATTCATCGCTTCCTTAAAATACCCTTTGACTATATCCTTGGCTATGATTCTATTGTTATATCTGTCCCTGGATATCTTCATCGCAAACCGTTCTGCGTCCATCAAAGCATACAGGGCATTTGGACCATACCAAAGAAAGCAGTCCATTACCGCGTCAAGCAATTCAATTTCTTCACAGCCCAAATACTCTTCACAGCCCTCCAGGGTGCGTATACCACATTTTTTCATACTTTCGTACATCTTCAGGTAAGGCATATGCTCATTGTTGATCCCGTACTCTTCCTGAAAAAGCTCCTTGTCATGTAGGGCAAGGGAAAAAGCCTGGGCATAGTAGAGTAAGTATTGAATATAGCTCGGGGATATTTCAGCACAGCTTTTATTTACGATGTAATATGCCACCGCGTATATTTTTGAAGACATGATTTTTGACAGGACTGCATTTTTGCTCTTCTTGAAAGCTACCCCCGTCAGGCATTCCTGTCGCCGGCAAAGCAGGTCATAGTAAAACTCCGGATCATCCAGGATAGTTCTGAGTTTATTGGAATATTCATTTGTCGGGACATCCCCTTCCATATAGCGGATGATAGTCGTTTCACCCCAGCCCAGAAGCTTTGCCAACGGCTTCTTGCCAATTCGATAACGATCAAGGATCAGCTTAATCTCATCGGAGGATATAACCGCCCCCATGTCCATCTCAATTCGGCTATTACTCATACATATACTCCTTGGTTCATAGTAGTGGTTTCCTTATGTCTAGAAAGAACTATCCATTTTTCATCTTACCACGTCTTTTCCCGCTCGTATATGCAACTTTTGGATTATTTCTTTGCCGCTTCCAGCCCTTAAAACTTCCGGAATTCATTGATATCCTTTGCAAGGATCTTAAAGCCCCGGATCAGGCGTTCGAACATTCCAACCCGGTACATATTGACAAGAACCATGCCAACCGGAATTCCAATAATCATACCAAAGACCCCATAAAAGCGGTAGCCAATAAACATAAACAACAAGGTAGCCAAAGGATTTAATCCAATGCTGTCCCCTACCATCTTGGGCTGCAGCAGCTGCTTCACTACCTGGCAGATCAAATAGATAACCACCAGGCCAATTGCCCGGACATATTGCCCGGACAGTACATCATAAATAGCCCAGGGCCATAGGATCGCTCCCGTCCCAAATACGGGCAGGACATCCAGCAGGGCAATTCCCAGCGCAGCCAGGAAAGAATAATTAATTCTTAAAACCTCAAACCCAACAAACATAATGACCGTCAGTATTAACATAATTTTAAACTGTGCCTTAAAATAACCGCCGAAGGCCGACGCAAAATTATTGTAAATTAACCTCCAATAATTAATGGCTGATTCCGGCAGCCTCTTTCTTAAGCCCATTGATAGGACATTCTTTTCTGCGGTGAAAAAGTACGCAGATAGAATTGTAATGATGATCATTAAGAAGCCCTCTGCAATGCTACCCACTATGCTTTTGGCGCTGTCTATTGAGGTTTCCTGTCTATTGTTCATATAGGTTGTTACCGAATTTCCCAAATCCGATACCACGTTATCCATTACATCCTGTACGCTCTGGGGTAAGGCGGAGGTAAACCTGTGGATATACCGGTTAATTTCATTTAATTGAAGCTTCATACTATCGATAATTGCAGGAAGCTCATTAGAAAGCTCGGTAGCTTCCCTGACCAGCGCAGCGATTAAAAGGGCACTTGTGCCAACAATGAGTATAATTGCAGCCACAATAATGATCGCACTGCTATGCTTTCTCCTCAGCTTAATCTTTTTCTCTAAAAAATGCACTAAAGGATTCGCTAACAAGGATATGATCCATCCAATGATAAAGGGCAAAAAGAACCTTAACAGTCTTGGCAGGGCCAATATCAAAAATAGGGTTAGTAAAATAATCAGTATGAAATTAATCACTATCTTTAGATAAAGAATCCATCTATCCTTTTGCATGAGTATGTCCACGCCCCTTATACAGCACAAAATCCCGTGAAAGTGCTGGCATGGATCCGACCCTCCCTTCGCTCATTAGTTTTATTTTTTGTTTCTGCTTCTTTTTATTTTTTTGTTTTATTTTCTTTATCTTATTTCTTTTAGCCTTAGCGTCTTATTTCTTTTAGCCTTATTTATTTCAGCTTTATTTATTTCATTTCTATTTCTTTCAGTCTTATTTCTTTCAGTTTTATTTCTTTTAGTTTTATTTCTTCAGCTTTATTTCTTCAGTCCTTCCTCCCTTTACTACAAATAAATATATTCCTTATAGAAATCAGTATAATACAATCCTGTCCTATCATCAATCAGTATTTTCCAGTTTATGCATAGGATATTCCCGCCTCAATATACCATATCCAGGTATGCTTTCTTAAGCTTCCATCCCACATCTTACTTCTTGATAAAGAAGGTGACAAAGAATAAAATTGTAGAGATAATAACGATAGTGGGTCCCGTTGCAGTTCCCAGATAAAAGGACATGATCAGCCCGGTAATTCCTGAGAATACAGAGATCATGACAGAGAACAGATGGTATTCCCTCACATTGGAGGACATATTACGGCTGGCTGCTGCCGGCAGGATCAACAATGCATTAATGATCAGGATTCCTACCCACTTCACGGAAGCCATAACAATCATTGCAATAATAATACTGAATAAATCCTCCATCAGGCCTGCCCTTATATTTTTACTCCTCGCCAGGGACTCATTCACACTGACTGCATATAACCGGTTAAACCCAAATAGCCAGAAAAGGAGGGTCAGAATCAAAATAATGAACAGCATCAGGATTTCCTGCACACTGATGCTTAGGATGTCACCGACCAAAAGTGCGGAATACTTGGCAAACTCTCCTCCACGGGAGAGGATCACCAGGCCAATTGCCATACTGAGGGATGCAAATACAGATATTACAGTATCTGTAGAGACGGTCTTCCTGCGCTTTATTTTATTCAAGAACACCGCAAAGACAATTGCAAAAAGAAGCATTGAAATATTCGTGTTGGTAATTCCAAAGATGACTCCAATTGCTACTCCGGTAATAGCCGAATGTCCCAATGCATCAGAGAAAAAAGCCATCCTGTTATTCACGATCATGGTTCCCAATATCCCAAATAAGGGCGTAATGATGAGAACCGCCAGAATCGCATTCTTCATGAAATCATAGCTGGTCCAGGAGAAAGGCAGCAGTATTTCTATTATATTATATATTTTATCCATTCCGGTATCCTCCGCACACAAATATACTAATATAGCAACCTGTTATTTTTTTACCAACTGCTATATTTCCTATTTCCCTTTTAATTTACCTTTTAGCCAAATACTGCATGAAACTCCTGACTGCCCAGCACCTCCTCAGGGCTGCCCTCCCGTACTATGGTCTTATCCAGCAGTATGACATGGTCTGCATATCTTCGGACAAATTCAAAATCATGGGATACGATTATCATGGCCAGGTCGTAATTTTCTTTCAGCTTTCCGATATTTTCATAAAAAAGCTGCATCCCGTTGCGGTCAATTCCGGAAACCGGCTCATCCAGCAATAATAGGTTAGGGATTGGCGTAATTGCAATTGACAGCAGCACACGCTGAAGCTCACCGCCCGATAGGTCACCGGCTCTTTTATCCACTAGGTTCTGTGCTTCAAAGATGCTTAGCTGTTGGCATATGTGTTCATGGATTCTTTTATTCTTTCTTAAAAACACCGGCATGTTACTGATATAGCTGGCAAAAAGGTCATATACACTCATGGGCGTGTTCTTTTCCAGGTTAATATACTGAGGCACATAGCCAATCTTCAGATTTTCCATGGACTGATTTCTAAGGTCAGTAAATTCAATGCTGCCTTCATGCTTTATCTCTCCCAGAATGGCTTTCATCAAGGTGGATTTGCCTGCACCATTCTTTCCAATAATTACTGTGATCTTTCCACAGTGAATATGCAGATTAATATTTTCAATGAGCGTCTGGTCACCAGCGTGAACACTGATGTTTTTCATTTGGAGGCAATGAAGCCCACAGGCTGTCTCCTGTATTTTCACCGACTGGAGTTTTTTCCCCATTCTTGTTAATTCCTTTTTCATTATTATTTCCATGCCATCATTACGGGCATTGCCCTTATACCGCACAAATCGTCATGAAAGTGCCGGCATGGGTTCGGTCCCCCCGTCGTTTATCTAGATCCAGCCTCATTGACTGCAGTTTTGATTACATTTAGATTCTCCATCATTGACGTGAGATAGGAATCCTTATTTGCATTTCCTGTAACTATGGAATCAATGATGTATACCTTTGCATTTGTTTCTTTTGCAATCTGTCTCGCTATCGAATCACTATACTGCTGCTCTGTAAAAAGGTATTTTATATTTTCCCGTCTTACCTTGTCGATAATTTCGGCGATGTCTCCAGCGCTTAGTGATGTGTCAGAATCCAATGGAACTGTGTGGGCGATCTCGATTCCTACTTTGTTTGCAAGGTATGCAAAGGAATCGTGGAAAACGACTGCTTTGGGCATGTCCGCAGCTTCTACTCCTGAAGCTTCCTTCCTTGAGAGTTCTTTCCCTGAGGCTGCTTCTCCGGATAGTCCTTTCCCTGAGGTTATTTCCCCTAAATCCTCTCTCAAAGATAAGGTCATACGGAAGCTGTCCATCTCCTGGTTCAGACCTTCAACTGATTTAATATAATCGTCCGCATTCTCTTCTAGTTGGCGGATTAACGCCGTATGGTCAATTCCCTGTACCAATTCCTTGTCATTAATATATTGGATCAGACCATCCCGCACTCTTTCTATTTGCTTCATATATAACTCTGGATCCAGCCAGACATGGGCATTGTATTCTCCATGATCGTGGTCATGGTCATTATGCTCTGCTTCGTGCACAGTCTCTTCTTCGTTATTTAACAGTGCAATTCCCCTCGTAGTGTCAATGATCGTAAGCTCCGGGTAGTTTGTCCTCACATCTTCGAGGAAGCTTTCCATACCTCCTCCATTAATGATAAGCACGTCTGCATTGCTAATCAACTTCATATCCTCTGTCGTAAGCTGATAATCATGCAGGCAGCCGGTGTTTAGCTGGGTTAAGCTCTGCACATTCAACGCGTCAATTTGATCCGCTATATTTAGTCCAATCAAGTACATTGGATAGAAGGTCGTTACTATATTGAGCCTCTTTTTTGTTATGTCTGAACCGTCTACCGAGTCATGATTAGTTATATTTATTATAAAG
>JARKQP010000350.1 GCA_029974875.1 Mobilitalea sp. | reverse complement strand
ATGTCGTATATGGAAGATAACAAGCTATCGATTCCTCAACCATCTAAACCAGAGGATATCAGGCTGGAGGAAAATCAGTCCATTGTTATTATACAATTTGACATGCTGGAATATCTCAAGAAGCATGAGTCAAAAGCTGTTAAAAAGACATTGAGTATTCCGTCATGGCTGAATGAAGCAGCAATCAAGCAGAATGTTAACTTCTCCCAGGTTCTCCAGGACGCATTGATTAATATGCTAAATAATACTATCCATACTAAAAGCTAGAGAAAGTTAAAACTTATGCTTGCCCTAGGGTTTTGAATAAAAAGTGATTATCCGCCACCTGGACAGTAGAGGATAATCATTTTTTATTGTGTAACTTCTTAAATACCAGATTGCTGTAGGCCATTTCTATATTTGAGGTATTGGCTGGGCAAAAGGCCGTATGTCTTTGCAAAGGCTTCGGAAAAACGGCTCTGGCTGCGGTAGCCAATCTGCCGGGAGATATCTTCGAGCAAAACATCCTGGGCAAGAAGCTCCAGGGCTTTTTCCATCCGGTAGCTGCGCAGGTATTCCATGACAGTAGCTCCCGTAAGGATACGAAAGCCCTGCTGGAGCTTATTGGGGTTTAATCCCAACTGACGGCTCAGGGAAATGACAGTAGGAGGGTTTTGCAGATTATCACGCAGGATCCTCTGTGCGTCAATGATGGCTGTCCTGTCATACTCATTCAGATGCACAGCTGATACCGTCGTAGTAGTTTCAATGGCGTTCACCAAAATAGCCAGCAGCTCGCTGGCTTTAGCATCCAGAAAAAGCAGGGAAGCTTCGCCCTGATAAGGACTATGGTAAAGACTGTACAGTAAATTACTAAAGGCCTGTGTACATTGGTTGCCGATCTGGCGGAGGACATCGTAGGGCTCCGCATCATTGCCATAATGCCGGAAGATAACGGGTAAAAGCTTGTCACGGTAATAGGCTTCCCGTATTATGAGGCTATAGCCCGAGCATTCCGTACCGGCCGGACAATAAAAGCAGCTTTTGGCTCCTGTGTAGAAATTAAGATAAAACAATACCCCGGACTGCAGCTGCTGGGGAGCATTCTCGTTTTCCGGTACCGTGTAAAAGCCCTGTAGCTTATGAAGCTGGCCAATTTCCATATAATGTTCTTTTATGCAGTACTCCTGTCCAAAAGGAGCTTCAATACGATAATCGGCCCTGGTCAGGTAATACTGTTCAGTATTGCCCAGTATCTCTATCCCGCCTTGCCCGTAACAGGGATCAAAGCGGTAAGTTGACTTATGTAAGGAGCCATCTTTTTTCATACCAACTTCTTTCAGGAAAGTAAAGGAATCATCAACTGTCTTAAGAAATGTCACATTTATTCACCCCATTCTCTCTGGAAACACAAAAAATATCCCTGGAAACACAGAAGCATGGAAAGCCATTGAAATCCTGCTTTCACGCCGCTATGATTACCTTGGTTAGAAGAAACTAACTTATTTCATTATAGCAAAAGGGGGAATAGCAGTCAATGCACCAAAGGAAAAGTAACATTTCTTACTTGTTCAAGATATCGGAAATTCCGAAATCTCCATGGTATTTCAGTATTATCGGCAGTATTCTGGGAATTCTGTTTGAAGCAGTGCCCTTCGTGGCCGTTTATTTTATTGTAAAGACGGTACTTAGCAGTGAAAATGGTGTGACGGATGGAAATCGGAGCAGCTTAATGTTCTGGGGAGGATCCGCGCTGGTTGCACTGATTTTCAGCGTTGTTTGCACCTTAGCCGGAGGCTATGGCGCCCATAAGGCAACCTATCGCCTGATTTATGGTGTCCGCAAAAAAGTACTGTCACATCTGGGAACCCTTCCAATGGGATATTTCTCATCTACGAGCACCGGTGAGATCCAAAAGCAGATGGAAAGCGGCATGGGTAAAATAGAAACGCTTTTGGCTCATGCCATTCCAAATCTCATTGGTGCTGCACCGTTATTTTTCTCCATTCTGATCTCGTTGTTTCTGTTGAATGCATGGCTGGGGTTGGCACTTCTGGTGCCCATAATCGCTGCCTTTGCTATTCAGGCCTTGGCCTTCAGTGGAAAGAAAGCCCGGCAGCTGGCTATTGATGCCAGCAGGAAGCAAGGGACTATGAACCGCCGGTTCAACGAATTCCTTAGAGGTATTACAGTCATAAAAATCTATGGACAAAGCCAGAAAAGCACGGGCGGTTTGGAGGAAAGCGTTGTCAATTACCGGGATTTTCTTTTGGCATTTACTAAGCGGGTATCTTTGCCTTATTCCATCTTCAAGGTTTTGATGCTGTCCATGCTTTCCTTTGTGCTTCCCGCAGCCACGCTGCTCATTCTGATGCAGGGGGCACAGCTAAGGCTGGTTCTTACTATACTGATGTTTCTGATTGTAACGCCGTGCCTGTTTTCTCCAATTCTTGAGCTGATGCAATTGGGAGCCAATCTGCGGGACGGGGCAGTCGCCGTGGACCAGATAGAGGCACTGCTGAATACGGAGCCGCTGGAGGAGCCGAAGCTGCCGCAAAGTCCGAAGGAATATACAATCCGGTTTGAAAATGTCTCATTTTCCTACCAATCAGCTGATGATCCGATGCGGCAGTGGGCAGTGAGAAATGTTTCATTCTCGGCAGTTCCCGGAACAATTACGGCACTTGTGGGACCGTCCGGCGGAGGAAAGTCCACTGTGGGACAGCTTCTTTGCCGTTTCTGGGATGTGACGGAGGGAAGCATCTCCATCGGGGGTATTGATATCCGGAAGATGCGGATGCAGGAACTCATGGACAGCATTGCCTTTGTATTTCAGGATACATTCCTGTTCTCGGGAAGCGTGTATGAGAATATTGCTATGAACCGGCCCGCCTCCCCTGGGGAAATCAGGCAGGCGGCAAAGGCGGCCATGTGTGAGGAGTTCATTCACCGGCTTCCGCAGGGCTATGAGACAAAACTGGGGGACGGTGGCTTCCATCTGTCTGGCGGTGAGGCGCAGAGAATTGCTATCGCAAGAGCTATCTTAAAGGATTCTCCCATCGTTGTTCTGGATGAAGCGACAGCCTTCACCGATGCCGATAACGAGGCTTTGATCCAGCAGGCACTCAACCGGCTTTTGGTAGGGAAAACTGTGATCATGATAGCACACAGGCTGTCCACCATTCAGAATTCCGATCAAATCCTTGTGCTTCAGGATGGAGCGCTTGTTCAGCAGGGACTTCACCACCAGCTTCTTGACGGGGATGGCTTGTACCATAAATTATGGGAGCTTCAAAATGAAACTGAACAATGGACTTTAAGGGTATCCGGAAAGGGGGACAGAGAGGAATGACCAGACTGTTTAATAAATACACCGGCGGTAATCCAAGGCTGATGATTGCTCCGACCATATGGGCCTTTATTGAGAACGCTGTGTCCATAGCACCCTCCATGCTGGTCATGCTGGCTATGAGTGGGCTGGTGGGGGCATTTACACCTCCCTATGAGATAAATACCGAAACACTGTGGCGCTATTGCAGCTGGTTGGGGGCAGCCTTTCTGATACAGGGTGCCATTTCCATTCTGTCTTACCGTTACAGTTATTTTTCTTCACAAAAGGCAATGGGACAAATGAGGCTCTCCCTGATTGAAAAGATGAGACGTCTTCCCCTTGGAGCATACGCAAAGCGGGAAAGCGGGGATTTTGCAAGTGCGTTTGTAACGGATCCTGATAATCTGGATCAGGCCATGTCATATTTTATCCCACAGGTTATCAGTATGGGCTTTTTGACCGTTCTTTCTGCCATAATGCTGTTTTTCTATGACTGGAGGCTTGCGCTTCCCATGTACATCATGCTTCCGGTAGGTCTGCTGCTGATGCGCTGCGCTATGAAGCTGCGATACAGACAGGCAGGCAGAGTAAGCGCGGCGAGAATTCATGCTACGACCTTACTGAATGAATATCTGCTGGGAATGAGAAATCTTAAGAGCTATAACCAGACTGGCGAGGGATTCTCACGTCTGGACGACGCTTATGAGGTTCTTCGGAGGGAAACTACAAAGGATGAGGGTATGCCCGGAGCGCTCACCCTGCTTTCCGGCCATATTGTGAATTTTGGAATTCCTTTGATTATCTTTACAGGAACAATGCTGCTGATATCAGACACGGTAAATCTAAGCCTCCTGCTGGCATACCTTATTTTTTCAACGAGATTATATATCCCGCTTTCAACGGCTATCACCTGTGTCATCAGCCTTCGTTCTGCTTCTGTTCCTGCGGAGCGGATTAACAGCCTTTTGGCTGAACAGGAGCAGGAGGGACAGAGGGATGACGCAAAGCCCGGAGATATTTTATTTGATAGGGTATCATTTTCCTATGAGGATAACCGCAAAGATGTACTGCATGAGGTCAGTTTTACAGCAAAGAGGAACCAGCTGGCCGCACTGGTGGGGCCGTCCGGCTGCGGGAAATCAACGCTTTTGAGGCTGATTGCACGGTTTTGGGATCCGCAGGAGGGAGCGGTCTATCTGGAAGGTACCAGGCTTACGCAGATAAGGCCGGAAGCACTGTTTCAAAATATCTCCATGGTATTCCAGGATAATTACCTCTTTGGAGATACGATTCGCAGCAATATTCTCTTTGGCCGCAGTGATAAGACGGAGGAGGATATGGTGGATGCCGCAAAAAAAGCCTGCTGCCATGACTTTATTTCTGCCCTGCCTCAGGGCTATGACACTCTTATCGGAGAGGGCGGTGCAACACTCTCAGGAGGAGAACGTCAGCGGATTGCCATTGCACGTGCTATTTTGAAGGATGCCCCCATTCTGTTGCTGGATGAACCGACTTCCAGCCTGGATGCGGAAAGCGAGGCAATGGTTCAAAAGGCGATTCAGGAGCTGATCAGGGATAAAACCGTGATTATGATTGCCCACCGTCTGAAAACAGTAGCCGCCGCAAACCAGATTATTCTGCTTGATAAAGGCTGTGTGGTACAGAGAGGAACACACCGGGAGCTGCTTGGACAGCGGGACGGTTTATACCGGCATTTATGGGAGTTACAAACCCAGGCCCAGTCCTGGGATATAGGAAATAAAGTAAAGCAAGGAAAAGAT
>JARKQP010000342.1 GCA_029974875.1 Mobilitalea sp. | reverse complement strand
TACGTTCTGGGCACTCATTTTTCCCGGACTATTAATGAATGCCTTTAGTATAATTCTTGTAAAGAATTACTATAAGAACAGTATTCCGGTAAGCTTAATTGAAGCCGCCCATCTGGACGGTGCCGGAGAATTCCATGTATTTGCAAGAATTGTCATGCCCCTTAGTAAACCAATCGTGGCAACCATAGGGATTATGACGGGTATGGCTTATTGGAATGACTGGCAGAACGGATTATATTATCTGACTCCAAGAGGAGGCAGTGATTATTATACCATACAGATAATTCTTAATAATATCAATCAAAACATTCAGGCATTATTGCAGAATGCAAATGCACTGGGTGGAGCGAATATAAAAATGCCCTCAACTACAGTTAGAATGGCAATTGCTACGGTAGGAATCCTGCCAATATTAATAATTTATCCTTTCTTCCAGAGATATTTCGTCAAGGGGATTACCTTAGGTGGCGTCAAGGAGTAACTGCGAGAGGAGAAATCATGCTATGGAATTAGATCGTAATATGGTAAAAGAAAAGCTAAGAGAAGCACAGGGACCAATGATGGCGGAATTTAAGCGTATGAAGGGTGATTACCAGGTTAAGGGAAGGGCAATATCAGTAATCATTGATGGAAAAGAGCATAAAACGATGCACTATTCTTCTGGTAAAAATAATGCGCCAGTTTATTTTGACATACATGGTGGTGGCTTCACCTGGGGAGCAATGGAAGATGGAGATTTGTACTGTTATGAATTGAAGGAACGCTTCGGCTTTGAAGTATTTTACCTGGAATATACTATGACTCCGGATGTGGAATATACAGAACCGTTAGAATGTCTTTACGATATCATTCATTATATCTGGCAACATTCGGATGAATTTCATATAAATCCAACACAGATGATCGTCGGAGGTCGTAGTGCAGGCGGAAATTTGGCCGCTGCTCTTTGTTTGCTGGCAAAGGAAAAGGGAGATTTTCAATTTATCCTACAGATACTTGATCATGCATGGCTGGATTTGAATGGAGTCATTGACCACACGCAGCGTTACTCCGGAGATGGAGCTCTGGCAATGGATATATTGGAAGGAATGGCTATTGGATATGCAACAAAGGAACAAAGAAATGAAATCTATTGTTCTCCGCTGAATGCCTCTTTGGATCAGTTAAAGAATCTACCGCCTGCAATTATACAGACCTGTGAATTGGATTCACTGAGACCGGATGGCGATCTTTATGCAGAACGGTTAGAGCAGGCCGGTGTAACAGTAATCCATCACTGCTTTCCAAAGGCTCTTCATGGATTTACTGAGGGCGATAATGAAATAGGAGAAGCAGGCAGAAGGTGGTTAATGGATTCCATACAGCGTGTGGGATTTTTGTAGGCATATAGCCTTAAAATAATAAATCAGCGACAATAAAGAAATATAAGGCAGATAGGGAGAACAATAAAATGAAAAAGAACGTGTTTAATCCGTATCTTCCGGCATATGAGTATATCCCGGATGGAGAACCCCATGTATTTGAAGGAAGAATCTATATTTTTGGCAGCCATGACGCCTTTGGTGGAGAGGATTATTGCCCGAATGACTATGTCGCATGGTCGGCTCCGGAAGGTGACCTGTCCGATTGGAGGTATGAAGGTGTAATCTTTCGGAAAGATCAGGATATCCGAAGTAAAGGAAAGCTGCCGCTTTATGCACCTGATGTGGCAAAAGGACCGGATGGCAGATATTATTTATATTATTCTGCGCAGAACACCAGCATTATCTCAGTTGCTGTATGTGATACTCCGGCAGGTGAGTATGAGTATTATGGAGATATTCAT
>JARKQP010000330.1 GCA_029974875.1 Mobilitalea sp. | reverse complement strand
CAAACCAGAGATTTATTGCATAGGTCAGTCCTGATAACATGAATAAGTCCAGCTCCGCCGGCGATTGCTCCCTGGGGACAGCTCTTTAAACACTGACCGCAGCCATCACAAAGGTTAGGCTCCACATAGAGCGTATAGGTTCCTTTGCATACCAAATTGGTGCATCGCTTGCGGCGGATATGCATATCCCATTCTTCCTCATGGCTCTTCAGGAGATCCATACAGACAGCCGCTGCATTCCTTGACATTTCACAGCTGGCGTAATTCTTTATCTGCCCTAACAAATCCACCAGCAATTCAAAGTCTTCACTTTCTGCGTTCCCTTCTGTAATGTCCTTCATGATTTGGTATACCTGCCAAGTGCCTTCCCGGCATAGGATACATTTACCACAGGATTCCTTTTTTGCCGTCCCCATGAGGTTCATGCAATAATCCACCACACAGGCTTCCTTGCTAGCGTCCTCCCATTCCGTAAAAATACTGCTATCTTTATTACAACTCATTCCGACACCCCCTTCACCGTTTTAAAGTGGGGATCTACCCAGTATTTCACCCTTTGGAGATCCGTGCGGAGGTCACATTGCAGGCATCGGAGGGCTTCGGCTGTTGCATCACCGGAGTCCTTAAACCGGTCAATTCTTTCAAGCTGTGCAAAAAGCTCTACCGTACCGATGTTTGCCTCAGGCTTTGCACGTTCATACAGCCTCTCTTCAATATTGCCATCACCGCCCAGGTATTTATCGATATTGACTGCTGCTTGCCGGCCGGAAGCAATGGCTTCTACCACCGATTTTGTTCCATAGATGACATCACCGGCCGCGAATACTCCTTTTACGCTTGTCTGCAGGTTCTGGTCCACTTTCACAAAACTGTTTCTGACCAGCTCAATGCCAAAGGTTTCCTTCAAATCCGGCTGCTGGCCCGTTGCAAAAATCAAGGTATCTGTCTTTAGAATCTCCTCTGAGCCTTCCAAGGTTTCCAGCTCTAAGCCGTTTTGTGTAAATTTAAAGCTCTTGATTCCTATCAGGGATAGAGCTGACACTGTATTGCCGGCTTCCTCAATTTCCACAATTGATCTGCTGTTAAGAATATCAATGCCCTCTTCCAGACCACTGCTTATTTCTTCCGGATCCGCCAGCATCTGTTCCCTTGCTTCCATGCAGATGATGGATACTTTTGTAATTCCCAGCTTCTTTGCTGTTCTGGCGCAGTCAAATCCAACGTTTCCTCCGCCGTAAACCGTCACCGTTTTACCCAGCTCCGGCAACGTTCCTTCGATGGCTCTTCTGCAAAAATCCACCGCATCCATGGCATTGCTCCAGTCTTTGTTAAACGCAGGCGGACGCTTGCCTTTTCCTGCTCCCGTTGCCAGAAGGATGGCATCATAACCATTCTTTTGTAGTTCATCCAGGGACTGGATATTGGAATCAGCAAGAACCTTAATGCCTTCTTCCTTCAGGATCCCTATTTCCTCATCAACAATCTGCTGGGGCAGTCTGTATTTGGGAATTCCGAAGGATAGCATGCCGCCCGGTATCGGCTGGCGTTCATATACCTCCACCCCATATCCCTTTTTCGCCAGATAATAGGCTGCTGTCATACCTGCGGCACCACCGCCGACAATGGCAACTTTTTTACCATTTGCTCCACTTCGAAGGACGCCCTGTCGCCAAATCTGCTCCCTATCATTCTCTACTGCAAATTTTTTGATCTCCCTGATCGCAATGGGCTCGTTGATATAGGTACGCTTACATCCTGATTCACAGACATGGGAACAAATATGTCCAAGGGAATGGGGAAAGGTCAGCTTTTCCCGGATCACAGCTACTGCCTCGCTGTATTTACCCTCTTTTACAAGCCTTACATAGAGCGGTATATCCGTATGGGCAGGACAGTGGTACTTACAAGGCACCAGGGTCATATTGCGGGATCCCTCCGTCGGGAAAATCCCTTTCACATCCTGTATTGCTCCCGTTGGACAGACCTCCACACAGGCTCCGCAAAGTCTGCAATCCGTATCAATCAGCGGCAGGTCATCCTTTGTGCCGATATAGGTCTCTCCATCTTTTTTATTGATCTTCAGCACACCGACACCTCTGACCTCTTCGCATACCCTGACACATCTGCCGCACTGAATGCAGCGGTACATCTCTTTTTTAATTAATTGGTCCGATAGGGCAATCCTGGTATTCTCCTTCTCGATTTCACGTAATCTGGAATGGGCTACCCCCATATACTGCATCAAAGCCTGCAGCTCACAGTTAAGGTATTTATCACAGGAGGTACAATCTTTGGGATGGCTTGCCAGCATGAGCTCCAAGGCCGTCATCCGCAGCTTATTTGCAGCCTCGGATTTTGTATTGACCACCATGCCTTCCTTGATAATTGTTTCACAAGATTGTACAATATTTGGCTCTCCCTGGATTTCTACCCCACATAGCTTACAGTTGCCAAGAGGCGTCAGATCGGGATGATAACAAAGGTGCGGGAGGTAAATGCCGGCATCCAGCGCTGTCTGTAATAAATTCTTTCCCTCATCTGCTTCAATTTCATAGCCATCGATTTGTAATCTTACTTTAATCATAATTATGTCCATGCCCTTTACCGTACAAAATGCCCTGAAAGTGCTGGCATGGACCCGGTCCTCCCTCCGCTTATTGGTTCTATTTCTTTTAACCTTCACTCCTAACGTCATTAGGTGCAGCTTATTTTGCACTTGATACCAAATGCTAGCATTTTATCATTATTAATTCAATGTATTAAATCAGGTTTATTCATACATTATTTTATAATTTTCCTTGGCAAAGCCGTTTAGCCTTAGCTTTAAGCACAAGAATAAGTGCAAATCCGACCACGCTCATCACTGCTACTGCCAGAAAAGCCATATCATATCCGCCGCTGGCTGTCCTGATTCCGGCTGCAAGCTGGGGACCGACTAAACCGGCCAGTCCATATGCAATATATAAAAAAGCATAATTAACAGCCAAATTCTTCATTCCAAAATTATCAGCGCATACCGGTGAGAACATGGAGGTGAAGCCGCCATAACAGGAGCTGATGGCCAGTAAGGCTACAATAAAGACACTGCCGTTTGTTTTTGACAAAAGGAGCATGGAGCCTCCGATCACAGTAAAAAGCAGCAGCATGACATTATATCTTCCCATCCGGTCGGAAAGGAATCCGAACATAAGCCGCCCCAACGCATTAAAGACCGAGAAGAAGCCTACTAAAACCGCTGCCTGTTCCGGTGTATAGGACAATATCTCCTGCAGCATCCCGGAGGCATGGCCTGCAATCATTAAGCCGGCCGTAGCGCCCAGTGTCAAAGCAATGAGTAATAAATAATAGGTCGGGGTTCTTAACATCTCCTGCCAGGAAAAATCCCTGCTGGAGCTTATATTATTGCTTGCCGCTTTTACTTTATTTGATCCTGCTCCAAAATCTGCAGGCACATTCTTAATCAGAAAAGAGGTAGGAATCATGACAACTGCAAAGATTGCCGCCAGCAACCCGTATACGGAAAGCACACTATGCTTCTCCATAAAAAAGGTAGCCAGGGGTGCCCATAGGATTGCCCCGCTGCCGTAGGAGCTCGCCAAAAGCCCTGAAGCCATCCCCGTCTTATCCGGAAACAGGCTTGTTGCATAGGCTATCAGCGTCGGATACAGCATAGCAATACCGATACCCACAATAATTCCGTACACAAGATAGAGATAGCTGATCGAGCTTGTAAACATAGTAGCCAGCAAGCCCAGAATATATATAGCGATACCGATCCTCAGATAATTTTTAACACCCAGCTTCTTCTGGAACCTGCTTAAAAAAACCGGAGCAATGGTGGATACCATAATCTGTAGTGTAAAGGTGAGTGATATGGTTTTAAGAGTCCAGTCAAAGTTCTCCATCAATGGCTTTTGGAACACACTCCATGCATATCCAATGCCGGAGCAAAGTGCCAGAACCATAGCTGTCACCAGATACCTCCATCTCTTTTGTTCAAAGTCCATACCCATTCCTCCTAATGTTCCATTTCAATTATGCAGGCAGCACCCATACCGCCGCCGATGCACATTGTGACCAGTCCGTACCTGCCATCGATGGCCTGAAGATAATTCATGGCCTTTCCAAGAAGGATAGCCCCGGTTGCTCCTAAGGGGTGGCCTAATGCCAATGCTCCGCCCCTGGGATTTACCTTATCCTTATTAAGCTCCAGCTTATCAATCGTAGCAATGGCCTGTGACGCAAAGGCTTCATTCAGCTCAATAACATCCATGTCCTCCAGGCTTAATCCGGCTTTTTCCAGCACCGTCTCAACAGCATAGATTGGTCCAAGCCCCATGAATGCGGGATCCAAGCCTTCGACGGCAAAGGACACAAAGCTTGCAAGAGGCTTAATTCCAAGCTCCCTTGCTTTACCTTCTGACATCAGTACAACGAATGCCGCCCCATCACTTCTTTGGGAGGAGGTAGCTGCCGTCACCAGGCCATCCTCCTTAAAGCAGGGTTTTAAGGTGGCAAGCGTTTCCGCATTCGTACCCTTCCGGTAGCATTCATCACTCACGAATTTTACGGGATTGCCTTCCTGATCATAGCCTGTTACCGGTATAATTTCCGGATCGAATAGGCCGCTTTCTACTGCCATCGAAGCCTTTGCATGGCTTTCTACTGCCATCTCCTCCATGACCCTTCTGCTGATATGAAACCTCTCCGCTACATTTTCCGCTGTGATGCCCATCGGCATATAGGTATCCGTATTTTTCAGCAGCCATTCATTCAAATATTCCGGATCCGATGAAATTACCGGACAGGACATGGATTCTACACCTCCTGCAATGACCACCGTCTGTAACCCGCTCAGGATCATGGATGCCCCGATGGCTACGGATTGTATCCCTGACGCACAGAACCGGTTGACTGTCTGTCCCGGCACCGTATCCGGCAGCCCTGCCCTGAGTACAATATTCCGCGCAGGATTTAGTCCCATTTTCCCTTCGGGAATGGCACAGCCCACGATAACATCATCAATTTCATTGGGATCCAGCTCCGGCACTCTGGCTACGACGCCCTTAAGCACCTCTGCCCCAAAATCAACCGGGTTTGCTGCCGCCAGGGAGCCTTTTCCTGCTTTGCCGATGGCGGAACGGCCATAGGCCGCTATAACACATTTTTCCATGTAAGCACTCCTTTTCATTTTTACTCCCGTGCCTTTCACTTTTTGATGACCTATTCAAAAAGTGAATAGGCCTTAATAAATAGTTTGAAAGTGACTTTCTTTCAAACTTAAAACTCACGAATTGCGAAAACCCTGAAACTAAAGGGTTTGTATGCAGTTTTGCTTCCACAATTCTCAAATTATATCCGATGGCATTCCTGGTAATGATGTTTTGTTTCCACAATTCCCGTATAAATGATCTATTTGCTTTATTGTTCATTGATTAAAATCCTAATGTATTGTAAAATTATAGCGAGACTATGAATTTGGGAGGATAACCTTAATGAATCTAGAAACATTACAATATTTCCAATATATAGCCAAGTATAAAAACATCACCAGGGCCGCCAAGCACTTCTATATCAGCCAGTCTACCCTCAGCCGCTATATCATGGCACTGGAGGAAGAGCTGGATGTTAAGCTGTTCATACGCAATAATAAGCAGATCGAGCTGACCGAGGCCGGAAAAGTGTTTGAAAATGAATGTGATCTTCTCATTAAGCACATGGAAACCGTTATTAAAAATGTTCAGCTGGCTGACGAAGGTAATTCCGGTGTTCTACGCATCACTGCTCCGGGAAAGCTATGCCAGGTACTGTCCGATTCTTTATCCATATTCAGACAGAAATATCCCTCTATTAAACTGGTTATTGAGCAATACGACTTTAACGAGATTCCCTGTGCCCTTCTATATGATATCTACAATATAGGATTTACCTATGATTTCACTGTTTCGGGTTACGAGGAGCTTGAGAGCATTCCCATCGGTAGTGACGATTTCTCATTGGCTGTATCTTCTGAGCTTTTTCCCAATTCCACCCAGAAAGATATACCTGCAATCGTCAGAAAGCTGCCCCTCATCCTTCCTTCCTATATCGAACCGCCCTTTATGAATCTAATCCTCCATGAGCTTCAGACCTTTGCCGGAACCCAGAAGATCAACATCAATTATTTAAATACAACCGACTCTGTTATGCTCGAAGCTTCGCTGGGTTTGGGATATAGTATCGTACCAACCTCCCTTACTAAGGCAAAAAGCGGTTTGCATAATATCTCTTATATCAATCTTGTTGATTTTTCAGCTAATGGTAATATTGTCATGCTCTATAAAAAATCTGCTGTAACTGAATTGGTTAGCAAGTTTATCGATATTGTAAAAGACCTGTGCTCCAAACAGTCTTCCTTGTAAGTCTAACTGATTTAACTGAGCATATTGCATAATAGGATTGAATAAAGCTTTTCATCCATGCTTGCACTTCTGGAGGTAAGAACAATGGGTATATCCGCTCCAACGAGGCAGCCCGCCAGTATATTATCCGAATCTGCATTCCAGATTTTACTCATGACATTACCGGTTACCATCTGAGGCACCAATAGCATATCCACATCACCTGCATAGGGTGAAGGATATCCTTTGATTCGTGCTGCTTCTTTGCTGGTTGCCAGATCAAAGGATATTGGTCCCACTACCTTGCCCCGGCCGAACCCGCCTGCTTCCGCCATATCCTGGAGAGCTTTTGCTTCCACTGTTTCCGGCATCTTCTCACTGACTGTTTCAACTGCACATAAGGCTCCTACTACAGGCTCTTCATACCCGAGCCTTCGGAGGGCTTCCACGCCTGCGGCTATGATCTTCTTCTTATCCTCCAGCGTCGGATATGGAATAACCGCACAGTCACTCATGGCCAGCAGCTTATGATAGCCTTTAATCTGCATCAGACCAAAATGCGTGATAAAGCCTTTTTTGTTAAGACCCGTTTCTTTATTCAGGATGGGTCTTAAAAGATCCCTTGTCTCCAGCTTTCCTTTTATAATGAAATCGCCTTTTCCTTCATGAATCAATGCCACGGCCACTTCGGATGGATTCCTACCGGCAGCGCATGGAACGATTTCATAGGGTTTGTCTGAAAACCCTAAATCCTTGATAATCCCTGTCACTTCACTTTCATCGCCCACCAGGACTGGATAGGCATAGCCTTTTTCCTGTGCCAGGAACACTGCTTCCAGCACATGATCATCATTTGCCCCGGCCACTATGGCTTTCTTTGGCTTACTGCTGCCAGAGAGGCGTGCTTTAATCAATGCGTCGTAATTTTTATACATAGCTTCCACCTATTTACCTTCTAAGACCTAGAATCTGTCTGGCTTCATCCGGTGTAGCAGGTTCCTTTCCGAATTCACGGATTGCTCTGGCTGCTCTTTCTACCAGCATGACATTGGTTGCCAGAGTTCCCTTGTTATAGTATACATTGTCTTCCAGGCCAACACGGATATGCCCTCCAAGCGCCAGGGTCGTATACAGGACCGGCATATGCTGCCTGCCAAGTCCAAAGGCAGACCAGGTAGAGCCTTCCGGCAGCATATCATAAAGGAATTGAAGATTCTTAACCGTTGCTTCCATGCCGCCCAGGACGCCCAACACGAATTGATAATGGCAGGGTGTCTCAAGCACTCCTTGCTTTACATAATATTTTACTATGTTCATAAATCCGGAATCAAAGATCTCCAGCTCCGGCTTTACACCGAGTTCTTTCATTTTCCGGCCAAGAGGCTCCAGGAACTGGGGTGCATTATCAAAGATTCCAAAGGGCATCCAGTTAAAGGAGCCTGCATCAAAGGATGCCAGTTCCGGCTTCACATATTCCAGATGTGCCATACGCTCTTCATAGCCTGCCCTGTTATCACCTGAGGTGGTACAGTTGATGACAACGTCACAATCGGTTCTTTCCTTTATCAGATCTATGGTTTTCTTAAATTTCTCCTTATCCATGGTACCCAACCCCTTATCATCCCTCATATGGAGATGGACAACTGCTGCACCAGCCTTCCAGCATTGATAAGCGTCTTCCGCGATTTCCTCCGGTTTTAACGGTATATGCGGATTCATTTCCTTCGGTGTCATGGCACCGGTAAGGGCTGCTGTTATAATTACTTTATTTTCCAATGACATTTTATACCTCCATTCTGCCTGGGGTATGTCTGAAAATTACAATGAGTTTTCAGATACGTCCTAAGGGCAGTTTTCTTTTACGCAAGATAATTTGGTTTGTTGATGATTTCCTCGATGGAGCTGTAGCCTTTCGGATACACGTCGTATTCATGGACTTCCTCTTCCTTATTCAGTACACGAAGGGCTCCGGCTGCCAGCGCTTCCATCTCCCGTTCCCCGGGGATGACGGATACCGGCGCGATGAATTCCACCTTCTCCTTGATCCAGTCAGTAAGAAGCCGGCTATGGGCAATACCTCCTGTGATAATGATCTGATCCACCTTTCCGGCTCTGGTCACCGCTAAGCTTCCGATGCTTTTTGCCACCTGATAAGCCATAGCCTTCAGGATTTTTTCCGCCTGCTCATCCCCCTGCTCCATAAGCCCAAATACCTCTCGGACGTCCTGGGTTCCAAAATACGCCACCAGTCCACTCTGCCCGCACAGATACATTCTAATCTCCTGCAGGGTTTTTCCTTCTTTTAATTTCTCATAGCAGAAATTTGCCATGTATCTTGTGGGAATCGCACCGGCACGCTGGGGTGACATTGGACCTTCATCATCATAGACCCAGTCAGCGATACGCCCGTGGTCGTGAAAGCCTAAGGTAATACCACCGCCGAGCTGGACAATGATTAAATTTAAGTCCTTATAATTTCTGCCTATGGACTGCGCATATGTAATACCTGCCATTTTGGTATTCAAAAGGTGGGCAATGGGCATATTTACTATCTCCGGAATGCCTGTTATTTTAGCGATTTCATCTGCCGAGTCCACGCAGGTAGGGTCGTAGATTATGACCGGAACCTTAAGCCCCTTCACCAATTGATTGGCTATGAGACAGGATAAGGTAGAGGCATGCTGTGCCTCCGGCGCATAGGTAACAGATGCTATCATAAGCTCATTGACTTCATAGGCGCCATCGTAGGGTACCGAGGGTATAGTGCCAGCCCTCGCAACGATCATATCAAAACCGGCCGGATCCAGATGATTATCCTCCAGAAATTGCTTTACCTGATTCGTTCGATATTCCAGCTGATCAAGCACCTTCGGCATTTTTCTCAAATCTTCAGCTGTAATATCCAGCGAAACCTTGTTTATCATTTTATCCTCTTCAAAATATGCTACCTTTGTTGAAGTGGAGCCGCAATTGATGGCAAATATCCTTTTCATTTCATTCCCCTTTTCTGTAATATATAAAGCATCCGGGTACTTTCCCCTTGCAGGTAATACAATGGTGATCCAATTGTTCTTTTCCGGAACAGGATATCCTGTTCCGTGTGCAGCCATTTCTTTCATATGAAGTAAATACTGCGATGAAAAGGGCTGATGAGAATAGAATGACAACAGCCCTTTTGATTCCTTACAGCACTTATTTATTTGGAAGCCCAATAAATGCTTTCTCTATGTATTATCTGATTTTACCAGCCAGCGGAGGATCAATCTTTCCTTCCAGTCCAAGATATTTAATCATGGAAAGAAGCTCGGAGTGAAGCTCATTTGCACAGAACATACCGAACATTTCTGTTCCGAAGGCCATATCCAGGTCGTCTGAAATACGTTTCTTCCAATTTCTTCTGATCAGCTGGGAGGTGAGTCTTCTTGCTACCCTGTTTTGTGCCATCAGCATGTCTGCGATTTCATAAGCACGGTCCATGAGCTTCTCCCTTGGTACGATTTCAGATACCATTCCGAGGCGGATCAGATCCTCGGCGGACATCTTGTCACCGGTCATCAGATACCAGGCAGCAAATCTCTTCGGCATTAATTCAAAGAAGCAGCTATGGATACCATCTCCCGGTACGTTATTTGTTCCAGGAAGCATATGTGGATCAAGCACTGTGATATCATCCGCTGCAATTGCAAGATCGCACATCAATGCAAGCTCTGTATGTCCGCCTGAACCGCTGAGAACACCAAGTGTAGGAACCTCTACATCCTGGATCATGGTGATGATCATACGGCGTCCATCCACAAACATATGGTTATAACGGGTCTCGCCTGCATTATCACCCTCCGGTGCCCAGCTGGCAGCTTCAAAGTCGGTAACCCAGATGTTACCGGTGCCGGTGAAGATAATCATTTCTGTTTCACGGTCCGTACCAAGGAGCCTCCACATCTTGCCGATGGCATCATGCAATTCCATGGACCAGATCAATGGGCCGCCCTTACAGTGCATTCTCACTGTAACAACACCGTCCTCACGTCTGTCCATAATAAAATGCTCTTTGAACATCTCTTTAATTTCCTCAAAGGTAGGCCATTTTACATAATTTGTATTTGTTTCTCTGTTTGACATTTCTCTTCCTCCAACGATTAATTTAGTTTTCATAGGAAACAGCAATTTAACTGTTAATGTCATTATAGAAAATCAAATGTAGATCGTAAAATTCATATTCTGCATAACAGAATCTAATTTTGCCCTATGCTGTTTAGTTATTTTTGCTATAATAATAAAGTAATCTATATAATACAAAATAAAGAAAGCGGTGTAATATGACAAATCTAACGAATCAAAACGGAATGCTCTCCATAGAAAGCAAGAATATCTTTACCATATTAAAGAAATGGCTGTACACAGAGCAGGATATCGTGTTCCGGGAACTCATTTCCAATGCCTGTGATGCTATAGAAAAGCTCTCTAACCTAAGCGCTGGTGCCCATAACCTAAAAGCGGAGGAAGGTAAAATCCTTGTGATGCTCGATATAGACAGAAAAACATTAACCCTGCGGGACAATGGCATCGGCATGAGTCAGGAGGAGGTACATAAATATATTAATCAGATCGCTTTTTCCGGAGCCTCCGATTTTATAAACCAGAATAACCAGGCCGGTAAAAATACGATCATCGGTCACTTTGGCGTCGGCTTTTATTCTGCCTTCATGCTCGCTGACCATGTTGCAATTGAGACAAAATCTTATCTCAGGGAGGAACCGGCTGTCCGCTGGGATTGCAGATCCGACATGTCCTATCAAATGGGGGACTGTAAAAAAACAACCGTCGGAACGGATGTCATCCTTTATCTGGAGGATAATAATCCGTATCTTGGGAAGCCTGGGCTTGTCTTAGATATCATAAAAAAATACTTTATCTTTTCAGGAACTGCAATTTACTTTGATGCACCCGGATACAATCAAGTCCTGGTTAATGATCCGACGCCAATTTGGAAGCTGCCCAAGGAGCTCATAAAGCCCGAGGCTATGAATACCTTCTATCAGGAATTCTTTCATGACGTATCCGACCCGCTGTTCTGGCTCCAGTTTGAAAGCATCGATATCGGTGTCCGGGGCATCCTCTTCTTCCGGGATACCAAGAACGGGACGGAAGAACTGGATGGAACCATCAAGGTCTATAACAGAGGTGTTTATGTCGGTAAGAATATCCCTGAGCTGATCCCTAAATTCGTGAACCTGCAAAGCGGAATTATTGAATGCGACCATTTACCGTTAGTTGTTTCACGCTCCACCATACGGGAGGAGGATAGTCAGGAAGGTACGATGGAATTGATTTATGAATGTCTCTCCCAGGAGGCTGCCATTGCCTTTAACGATATGTTTGAGAATCACCGGGAGCAATATGAAGCCAACTGGCCTAATCTGAATGCCTTTGTAAAGTATGGTGTGCTGCAGGATAAGATATTTTCTTCCGTTATGACCCGGAAGGTCATTTTCATGGACATCCTGGGCAAGTATCAGACAATCCAGGAATACGCCGATACGGTAGCTGCGGCGTCCCATCCCGATACGGTTTATTATTCCTCTGATGCCCTGGATCAAGCTCATTATATTGAGATATTTAAAAGATGCGGGCAGAATGCCCTGCTGTTCGACCATGTCATCGACCAGCCCTTCATGAGAAAATATGAAGTAATGCGCCCGAATCTAAAATTCATCCGCATTGATTCCAACATTGAAGCTCTGTTTCAAGGATTCCTAAATCCCGGGGATGAGGCGAAGGCTGATATCCTGAGGGATAAGATAAGCAGGGTACTTGGAGGGCGCCTGACTTCTATGGAAATGAAGATAACCAACCTTGAACAGGACAGCATCTCCGTCCTGATTATTAATGATGAAAAATCAAGAAGAATGGCAGATATGCTGGAGATATACGGTTTCCTGGGACAAGCGGATACTTCCCTCAGGGAAATGCAGGCAAAAAGTACCCTGCTGGTCAATATGAACAACGACATTATCCGCTACCTGACCGCAGCCTCGGATGAAACAGCAATCCGCATCATTATGAACCAGCTATTTGATTTAGCTTTGCTGAGCCAGCAGTCGCTGAAGCCGGAGGATATGGAAAACTTCATCACCCGGAGCGAAGCCATACTTGCAGCTTCTGTAAAGAATGGATTTTTCAGATAATATTTGCGGCTGAATATGGATAGATAATAATTATAGTCCATACTTGCAGCCGATGCTTACAACTAATATAAGGAAAGCCGGATGGGGCAATTCCCAAAGATAATTTTGGAATTGTCTCATCCGGCTTTTGCCTGCTGCTCCATCAGCCAGTTTTTTATCACCAGGAATTCCTGTTCCGGAGCCTCCCTGTTCATTCCCTTTATTAATTCCAGGATATAATCCAGGAGCTTACTGTTCTCTGCCAGCAAATAGGCATTGATTACATAATTTAAGATATTGGGCAATTCCCCCGCTGCCCTTGGCTGATCCACGCCCATTATTTTTTTCAAAGCAATTCTTAAGGTGCCTGATACCATCTGGACAAGGATATCCTCAAATTCCTCCTGCCCGCAGCAATCCTTTAATCCCAGGTACACCCTTAACAAGCCTGTGGTCAGATCCGAGGACCACGGCGCCTTCTCCGTAGCATAATGCGCCAAAAGCAGCCTGGCAAGATGAAGCCAATGGAACCTTGTAAGGGCGGTGCCCTCATGATTGATATAATGGTCAATCTCCACAATATGTTGATAGATGTTGCCCTGGTTGATGGCGGCATGATATTCCTTTTCCAGAACCTTTTCCTGCACGCTGGGATAATGGTCATAAAAGGATCTGGTGGAGCCCAAGCGGTACTCTTCCAGCCCCATTCCATCAAAGCCGATGGGCAGATAGACCTGACATTGATCAAGCAGTAGCTCCGGTATCTTTGCGGGCCCGTGTTCTAAAGGAGCAAAGCCATAGTTTTCCGATAATTCTGATAACAGCTCCCCAATCTGATCCCGGTCATAATAAGTGTAGCGTTGGTTTCCCTTTAATTTAGCATATACAATCTTAAGCCCTAATAAAAATTGGCGGTGATCCTCCTTCACCAATGCCTTGTAAGCCAGTTCCAGAACCGCTCCGTAGGACAGCTCGGTTACATCCATCCGGTAAATAAAATCATCCGCATAGCGATAGTATTCGCCTGGGAACACCTTGCCCTGAAAATAATTCTCTTCTATCCAGGACATTAATTTTCCGTATTTTCTTTCATATGCATAGCGGGCAGCCGCATACAGCAGTGCCATATGATCGTATTCTTTATTCATTCAGTTTCTCCTGTTCTATTTCCC
>JARKQP010000304.1 GCA_029974875.1 Mobilitalea sp. | reverse complement strand
GCTGGAGTTCCGCCAGAATAATAATATCGTCTGTTTGCCGATGCCGATCAAGACCCATGACCTGCTTAATACATTGCAGATGATGTCCTACCAATACCAGAGGAGAAAGAAAAAGGAGAAGGAAAGGCCAAAGCAGCGGACGGCAGAAGAGCAGGCAGTGATCCAAAAAGCCAAGCTTGTCCTGATGGACCGGAATAATATGACGGAGGACGAGGCCCACCGCTATTTGCAGAAGACAAGTATGGACAGTGGTACTAATCTTGTAGAAATGGCGGAAATGGTATTGAAGATGTATTATATGTAAATAGAATGCAAAAAGGTGCATCCTAATAGAATGAAAAGAATGTTCCATATGAAAATGTTTACCAGAGAGAATGGAAAGCTCTTTCCATAGAATGAAAATTCACATTCTCATAGAATGAAAATTCACATTCTCATAGAATGAAAATTCACATTCTTTAGAAGAATTTAAAAATGGGCTGTGGCACCTTATTTGAGCAGGTTTAAAAGGGGGTGCCACAGCCCATTATAAAATTGGACTTTACCCGTGTGTCTGTTTTTGCTATAATAGCATAAAATTGATAATTAAAGAGATTAAATCACATTTATTTTTTTGTTATATAGCACTATTTGCAGTATTTTGAACATTATAATGCTATTTTATTGAAATAATGTTATTTAGAATATTAGAATGAGATAGAACTCAAAATAGAAAATATGGTGGAAAGACAGGTGCGCGGTATGAAATTTACAAAAATGCATGGGTGCGGCAATGATTATGTCTATGTGGATTGTACCAAAAGCATGTTAAAAGATGTTCCGGAAACTGCAATTAAAATAAGTGACAGGCATTTTGGCGTCGGTTCGGATGGGTTAATCCTGATCCGGCCCTCAGAGGCGGCAGATTTCATGATGGACATGTATAACAATGACGGTTCCCGGGGTAAGATGTGTGGGAATGGAATCCGTTGTGTTGCCAAATATGTGTATGATAACGGGCTTACGGATAAGCGCAGTCTTAGGATAGAAACCCTGAGCGGCATTAAAGAGCTTAGCTTGGATGTGGAAAATGGAGAAGTGGTAAGCGTCACTGTGGACATGGGGGCACCAATTACGAAGCCCTCCTTAATCCCTGTGATTTCCGATAAGGATATGCTGGTCGCCGAACCGGTCCTCATAGGTGGAACCAGTTATCAGGTGACCTGTGTATCGATGGGTAACCCCCATGCCGTTGTATTTGTGGAGGATACGAAGAAGGTTCCCCTGGAAACGATAGGGCCTATGTTTGAACATCATGGGATGTTCCCCGAGCGGGTGAACACGGAGTTTATCCACGTGGTTGACCGCCAGAACATCGATATGAGGGTTTGGGAACGTGGCTCCGGCGAGACCTTGGCCTGTGGGACGGGAGCATGTGCCAGCGTTGTGGCATGTGTTTTAAATGGCTTTACTGATCCAGAGGTTACGGTTAAGCTCCTGGGCGGTGAGCTGAAGATCCGCTATGACCAGGAGAATAATAAAGTCTTTATGACGGGACCGGCAGTCAAAGTATTTGACGGGGAAATAGAACTTTAGGAAATAGAGTTGCAGAAACAGATCAGTATGAATAAGGCTGTAGAATAGAGTTGTAGGAATAAAACCGTAGAAATAGAACTGCAGAAATAGGATCATCATATAAACAATACAAAAATGCGAAAGACTAAAAAAATACTACTTATAAATAAAAACGGAAGGATAAATTCTTCCCATAGAAAGGTATGGTTATCATATGTTTAAGATCAACGAGAATTACTTGAAACTACCTGGAAGCTATCTGTTCTCAACCATTGGTAAAAAGGTTAGGGAATTCAGTGAGGCTAATCCGGACAAAAAAATCATCCGTTTAGGCATCGGGGATGTGACTCTTCCTCTTGCTCCCTCAGTAATCAGTGCCCTTCATGGCGCGGTGGACGAGATGGCGGAGAAGGGATCCTTCAAGGGATATGCACCTGATCTGGGCTATGAGTTTTTGCGCCAGGCAATTGCGGAGCATGACTTTAAGTCCCGCGGTGTGACGGTTGCGCTGGATGAGATTTTTGTAAGTGATGGTGCAAAAAGTGATTCGGGTAATATCCAGGAAATCTTTGATGTTAACAGTAAAATTGCCGTATGCGATCCGGTATATCCGGTCTATGTGGATTCTAACGTCATGGCAGGCAGAACAGGGGACTATATAGCCGAGACCGGAAAATGGACAAATGTAATCTATATGCCTTGCACGAAAGAAAATAACTTTGCTCCGGAGCTTCCAAAGGAGACACCGGATCTCATCTATCTGTGCTTCCCCAATAACCCGACCGGATCAACGGTTACAAAGGACGGGCTGCAGAAGTGGGTTGATTATGCAAATAAGGCTGGGGCTGTGATTATCTATGACGCAGCCTATGAAGCATATATTTCGGAAGAGAATGTGCCCCATACGATTTATGAGTGTGAGGGTGCGAAGACCTGTGCAATCGAAATCCGAAGCTATTCCAAGAATGCAGGCTTCACGGGAACAAGACTTGGTTACACCATCGTTCCCAAGGAGCTAAAATGTGGTGACGTATCCCTTAACAGCCTGTGGGCAAGACGCCACGGAACAAAATTTAACGGAGCTCCATATATCATACAGGCTGCAGGCGCAGCAGTTTATACAGAAGCAGGAAGACGTGAGACCAAGGAGCAGATTGCTTACTACATGAACAATGCAAGGATCATCCGTGAAGGCCTAAAGGCTGCGGGCTACTCCGTATCCGGCGGTGTTAACGCCCCATACATCTGGATGGAGACACCAAAGGGTATGACTTCCTGGGAATTCTTTGATTATTTATTAGAGAAGGCAAATGTGGTAGGAACGCCTGGTTCAGGCTTTGGGCCAAGCGGTGAGGGATATTTCCGCCTGACCTCCTTTGGTACCTATGAGAGTACGCTTGAGGCAATTGAGAGGATTAAGAAGCTGTAATCATTATTTTGGTGGTTGACAACTTGAATTTTGAATAGTATATTCTAATTATGATACACCCCCTCCCACAGGGGGTGAGGTGATTGGAAAGGAGTAACGGTATGAAGAAGATCATTGAAATTAGCGGCATGAGCTGTGAGCATTGCCAGGCAAGAGTAGAAAAGGCATTGAATGGAATTGATGGTGTCAGTGCAAAGGTAGAATTAAAAAAGAACCGTGCTGTAGTTAATCTTGCCAATGAGGGCATCAATGAGGAGACCTTAAGGGAAGCCGTGACAGAAGCAGGCTATGAGGTTATATCCATCACAGAGAAGAAATCTCTCTTCTCATAGAAAAAGGGATTATTCTCTTAACCGTTTGATTATTGGAGGAAGCTATGAAAGCTGATAAGGAAAAGGTGAACCGCCTGTTGAAAACAGCAAGAGGTCAGATTGACGGAATACTGAAGATGATTGAGGATGACCGGTATTGTGTCGACATAGCGAACCAAATCATTGCAACGGAGGCCATCCTCCATAAGGCAAACAGGGAGGTTCTCCATGCGCACATTGATGTTTGCCTGAATGAAGCAGTAGCTTCCGGTAATTCCGAGGAGAAGCTGCAGGAAATCAGGGGCATTATTGATAGGCTGACAAAGTAATCCTGATAAAATAATCCTGACAGAGTAATCCTGACAGAATAATCCTGACAAAGTAATTCTAACAAAATAATCCTGACAGAATTTTTTAATATTAACAAAATTTATATCTTGGGGTATCTGATAGTTTTTTTAAAATCGGATACCCTATTTTTAAATATTAAATAGCAGATAAAGAGTTTTTAGTAGCTGCCGTGAAGATAATAAATCTATATTTCACCCTATAGGAGCAGTCTGCAAAAGGATACTGTATGCCTGCAATGGAGGTTAATGTTTGATAAATATTTTGTAAAATGATATAATTTGATATAATTAGTGAAAGAAATATAAAAATAAAATAGTTAAAACAACATGCTATTTTTAGATAGCGGCAGAATGGAGACGAAAGATGATATATCCAAAGAATTTGGAAAAGGGCTGCCAGATCGGAGTGACTGCAACCTCGGCAGGATTTGTTGATGAGATTGATCTGATACGCCTGGAAAGCGCGGTAAAGCATTTTGAAGACCTGGGCTATCCGGTTGTAATAACGGACAACGTAAGAAGGCAGGAGAGGGGAAGAAGCTCGGATGGAGCGACAAGGGCAGAACAATTACAGCAGCTGTTTCTTGACCCTGGGGTAAGGGCAATCATTGCTGCAAGCGGTGGGGATTACCTGGTGGAAATGCTGTCATACGTTGATTTTGAGAAACTTCAGAAAAATCCTAAATGGATTCAGGGATATTCCGACACTACGGGAATATTATTTACAATAACAACTAATTTAGATATAGCCACACTCTATGCCAATAATTTTGGAACCTTTGGAATGAAG
>JARKQP010000303.1 GCA_029974875.1 Mobilitalea sp. | reverse complement strand
CCAAGGTGGCAAGATATTGTGAGCCGGAGCTGACCTCCATCGATAACAAGCTTGAGACGATCTGCATCCACACCATAACAACTTTAATGCAAATTTTCAATAATAAAAACGTCGCTGACAAAACTATGTTTTCTGCCGAGCTGATAAGAAGGCAAACAACCTTATTTTAAAGATTGGAGCATACTATGAAACCTTTTATGGATCAAGATTTTATGTTAACTACAGAAGCCGCTAAGAAGCTATATCATGATTATTGCGGGCATATGCCGGTGCTTGATTATCATTGCCACATCAATCCCCAGGAAATAGCTGAGGACCGTAAATTCGACAACATAACCCAGCTATGGTTGGGTGGGGATCATTACAAATGGCGTCAAATGAGATCCAATGGAGTTGATGAATATTATATTACCGGCGCCGCACCTGACCGTGATAAATTCCAGAAATGGGCCGAAACCCTGGAAAAAGCCATTGGTAATCCCCTTTATCACTGGAGCCATCTGGAGCTTCAACGCTATTTCGATTACCATGGCGTCCTTAATTCCAAAACAGCGGAGGAGGTCTGGCAATTATGTAATGAGAAGCTAAAGGAGATGTCTGTTCGGAGTATCATTAAAAAATCAGGTGTAACCTTAATCTGTACCACCGACGATCCCATTGACTCCCTGGAATGGCACGAAAGGATTGCCGGGGATAAATCCTTTGATGTCCAGGTGCTTCCCGCCTGGAGGCCGGATAAAGCGATGAATATCGAAAAGTCCGATTATTTAGATTATCTGGCTAAGCTCAGTGCTGTCAGCAAAGTTGATATCCAGGATTTTGCCAGCCTTAAGGAAGCTTTGAAAGTTAGAATTTCATATTTTAAGTCGCGCGGATGTAGTGTCAGCGACCATGGCCTGGAATTTGTTATGTTTTATCCGGCATCAGAAGAAGAGGTCTCACATATTTTTTCTAAGAGACTGGGCGGTTCCACAGTAACACGGGAGGAAGAATTGATCTTCAAAACAGCCTTTATGCAGCTTATGGGCCGCGAAAACCACAAGAATGATTGGGTTATGCAGCTTCATTACGGCTGTAAACGTGATAATAACACAAATACATACGCAAAGCTCGGCCCGGATACCGGTTATGACTGCATTAATAATTATGCTCCCTCTTCCCATATGGCAGATTTTCTTAATTCATTGGAGCTTACGCAGGAGCTTCCAAAAACAATTATCTATTCCCTTAATCCTAATGATAATGAGGCTATCGGTACTCTCATGGGCTGCTTCCAAAGCTCGGATGCGGCAGGGAAAATACAGCATGGCTCCGCTTGGTGGTTTAACGATCACAAGACCGGGATGACACAGCAATTAATTTCCCTCGCCAATTTAGGGCTTCTGGGTAATTTTATCGGGATGCTGACGGATTCCAGAAGCTTTCTTTCTTATACACGGCATGAATATTTCCGCAGGATTCTTTGTGACCTAATCGGTACATGGATTGAAAACGGAGAGTTACCGGCTGACTATTCCCATATGGGACAAATCGTAAAGGATATCTCCTATAATAATGCGGTGACCTATTTTAACTTTGGCCTGCTTACCAGATAGAAGGATGCTCCAGAAAGTATAATTCCTGCTTTTTTCATTTACTACTGTCATATTTCCACTTTTTGTAAAATAAAAAAGCCAAAGAATGGAAACGTATTTTTACGTTCCACTCCCTCGGCTTTTAAAGTTGGGATTTAAAAGTTGTTTTTTTAATTTTATAATATTGGAATATGAAGTTGCGTTAATCAACATTGATAAAATCGGCTGGAGTCATAATCATCGGATTTTTCAATCAATACTCTCATACATTGTCCTCATTACGCAGCTCTTTCACAATATCCATAATATCATCCTCAGAGGTAAGACCTGTACGTTCTGCCTCGCCAGCCATTTCGTTTTGAAGTACCTGCATAGCATAAACCGCGGAATTAACGATGCGGACGGTATTTCCCTCAACTATAAATGATATACGGTCACCATTTGTCACTCCAAGAACTTCCCTAACATCTTTTGGAATAGTAACCTGACCCTTGGCCATAACTTTAGCATTATCTACAAAGGCATTTTTTAACATATTCACACACCTCCTTTAAGAATATGGGAAAGTAGGGAATTCCCTACTTATATTATATGTGTATTACAATTAAAAATCAACTGTGAAATATGGAAAATGATTTTCATATAGAAAATAGGTTATTCTAGTACTATTCCCTATTCTTCAACACCAACGCAGGAACCATTTTACCCAATCTTGTGACCAGAAACTGATTAATAATCAAGTAGCAGAGCAGAATTCCCAAATAAATTCCCGCATACATGCCCCAGGAGAAGGTAAGATCCATACCGCAAGCTACATTCGAAATCAAATAGGGATATAATGTATCCATACAAAGCTTTGATAAAGGAACACACAGGAGGGCTCCTATGGCTATTAAAATGAAATTTCCATTCAGATACAGCCTCTTGATCTCCTTTTTCCGATATCCGAAGATTTTCATCAGTGATATGGAGAAAGCCGAGCGGTCTATCATTACCTTCATCATCAGATACATAACGACCACGAATATAATTACTGCGACCAGAACCATACTGATAATCAGCGGGCGCATCTGGTTGATAAATACCTCGGAGCTTTTTACGATATCCTCTCTTGAAATAGTAGCATAGAGTCTTCCCTCATCGATGGAAGGCTCCTGACCGGAGAGTACCGTATTATAATAATCTTCCTCCTGCCCGAATAACTCACGCATGGCATCCAGATCAAGAAAGGTGTACAGCCCCACTGAATATGGGACAACTTCCTTTATTGTAAATGCATAGTCTTGATTATTTACATCATCCGTAAGTACCAGCTTATCACCGATGCCAAGCTTGAATTTAGTTGCAACTGCGTCTGATATGGTTATCTCGTTCTTTTTCTCTGATACCTCCACATTAAAGTACGGATTCCCATCACCGATACCAAGCACCATAACCTCCAATTGATAGCCATATGCCTCCTTTTTCAAGCTCTCCGTATAACAAGCCTCTCCACCTTCCGGAATCTGGTCCGTCGGATATTTATAGGTGTACATATACTCATATTTTGTATCCTGACCACTTTGTATCTGAAGGTTCCTGCTTAGCACATAACAATTAACTCCCAGCATCAGAATCAAAAGAGCAATGAACATCCCAATGATTACTGTTAATGCAGATCTGAGCTCCCGAAGCAGCTGCCTGAGCTGAAACCTTCTCACAAATCCAAGCTTCCCCAGCCCAATCTCCTTGGCTCCGTTTCTCTTCTGCTCCATACGCAGCAGCGATAGTGCTGTCCTTTTCAGATTTCTTCCGATTACGAAATAATTCACTAAGGCAGCAATTACCGGTGGCATTACGATACCATATATAATCAGATAGGCTGGATACTCTACTTTTAATATT
>JARKQP010000266.1 GCA_029974875.1 Mobilitalea sp. | reverse complement strand
GCAAAAGGAAAATATGTGAGGTAGATTATGAACACGATAAGAACAAGGTTTGCGCCAATCCCCACCGGCAGAATGCATGTCGGTAATTTGAGGACGGCGCTATATGAATATTTGATTGCAAAGCATGAGGGAGGCTCCTTCATTCTAAGAATCGAGGATACAGACCAGGAGCGTCTGGTGGAGGGAGCGGTAGATATTATTTACAGAACCCTCCAGGGAACCGGACTGATCCATGATGAGGGTCCGGATAAGGATGGGGGCTATGGACCCTATGTACAGAGCGAGCGTATGTCCAGCGGTATTTACCTGGAGTATGCAAAGCAGCTGGTGGAGAAGGGAGCGGCCTATTATTGCTTCTGCACCAAGGAGCGTCTGGCTTCCTTAAAGGCAGCAGTAAATGTCAATACCGAGGAGGAAGAGGAAGAGAAGGAAGTAAAGGAGATTACGAGGTACGATAAGCATTGTCTCCATTTAACGAAGGAAGAGGTGGAAGCAAACCTGGCGGCAGGGCTGCCCTATGTTATCCGCCAGAATAATCCTACAGAGGGCTCCACAAGCTTCCATGATGCAATTTTCGGTGATATTACGGTGGATAATGAGGAGCTGGATGACATGATCTTAATCAAATCCGACGGTTATCCTACCTATAATTTTGCTAACGTTATTGATGACCATATGATGAAGATTACACACGTAGTCAGAGGAAATGAATATCTTTCCTCCACACCGAAATATACCAGGCTATACCAGGACTTTGGCTGGGAGGAGCCGGTATATGTCCACCTGCCCCTGATCACCAATGAAGAGCACAAGAAATTAAGCAAACGCAGCGGCCATTCCTCCTATGAAGATTTGCTGGAGCAGGGTTTTGTTTCGGAGGCTATCATTAACTTTGTTGCGCTTCTTGGCTGGAGCTCCGCAAACAATACAGAGATTATGTCCTTAGAGGAATTGATTAAGGAATTTGATTATACCCATATTAATAAGGCTCCGGCAGTATTTGATATGGTGAAGCTGCGCTGGATGAACGGGGAATATTTAAAGAAGATGGACTTTGCCAGGTATTATGGGCTGGCATTGCCTTATATTGAGGCTGTTATCACCAAGGATGTGGACAAGGAAAGGATTGCTGCCCTTGTGAAAACCAGGATCGAGACCCTGGTGGATATTGGGGGCATGATTGATTTCTTTGAGGAGCTGCCGGATTATGATATCGCAATGTATACCCACAAGAAAATGAAGACAGACAGCGCAGGCTCACTCCAGGTATTAAGGGATCTATTACCGCAGTTTGAAGCACTTGAGGATTATTCTGAAGCTAATATAGAAGCGCTTATTATGGCCTATATTGCAGAAAAGGGCATTAAAAACGGGCAAGGCCTGTGGCCGGTGAGAACGGCAGTATCAGGTAAACAGTCAACGCCTGGCGGCGCCTATGAAATTATGAGTATTCTTGGTAAGGAAGAAAGCCTTCGCCGTATCAGGGTAGCCATTGATAAACTTAGCTAGTGTACTGTCTTACTCATAATCAGGCTAGCAGCACTGTTGGCCTGATTATGAATGGGCAGTGCACTAATATACGCTCTGAACGCCCAACGATGCAATTATTAGATACGATTTACCGGACGGAGGAACTATGCAGATGAACGAAGCGCAGCAGCGGGCTGTGCATCATAAGGATGGACCCATGCTGGTGCTTGCCGGGCCGGGCTCCGGCAAGACGCTGGTAATCACGGAGCGGACCAGATGGCTGACCGGGGAGGAGAAAATCCCGGAGGATCAGATTCTGGTCATTACCTTTACCAAGGCTGCAGCAGGAGAGATGAAGGAGCGCTTTCTTGCCCAGCAGGGCGGGAAGCGGACGGGAGTCAGCTTTGGTACCTTCCATGCAGTCTTTTTTACAATATTAAAGCATGCCTACCGTTTTACCGCGGCAAATATTGTCCGGGAGGAAGTAAAGCTCCAATATATGAAGGATATCATCCATAGGATGGAAAAGGAGGCAGGAGCCTCCTGGGAGTTTGAGGATGAGAAGGAGTTGATTGCCGACCTTTTCTCGGAAATCAGCCTGGTGAAGGGAAGCAGGATCAATTTGGAGAGTTACTATTCCATTTCCTGCCCGGATGAGGTATTCAGGTTAATTTACAGGGAGTACGGGAAACGGCTGAGACGGGCGAACCTCATTGACTTTGATGATATGCTCTTAATGTGCTACGAGCTTTTGACTCAGCGTAAGGATATCCTGGCTCTTTGGCAGAATAAATTCAGGTATATCCTGGTGGATGAATTCCAGGATATTAATCTGGTGCAGTACGAGATAGTAAAGCTTCTGGCGGCACCCCAGAACAATATTTTTATTGTGGGGGATGATGACCAGTCAATCTATCGTTTCCGCGGGGCAAAGCCGGAGATTATGCTTGGGTTTCCGACAGATTACCCGGGAAGCAAAAAGATCCTTCTGGACACCAATTACCGCTCTGCTTCCAGTATCTTAAGGGCGTCCAATTGCCTTATAGGGCATAATGAGAACCGTTTTGAAAAGAGCGCCAAGGCTATGAAGGAAGCCGGGGAAGAACCGGTCATCCGCCATTTTCCCACTCTTTCTGAGGAAAACAAGGCCGTGGCAGAGGAGCTGTTAAGCCTAAATAAAAAGGGGATCCCCTTGTCCAAGATGGCGGTTTTAGTTAGAACCACCCTTGGAGCCGGTTCCCTGGTACATAAATTAATGGAATATAATATCCCCTTCCGCATGAGGGATAACCTGCCGAATGTATTCGACCACTGGATCACCAGGGATATTCTATGCTATATCCAGATTGCACTTGGCAAGTCGGACAGGGGGCTGTTCCTGCAGATCATTAACCGTCCAAAGCGCTACATAAGCAGGGATTGCTTTGATACGCCGATGGTTGATTTGGAGCTGGTTAAGGATTATTATGAGGACAAGAACTGGGTCTTGGAAAGGCTTGACCAGCTGGAATATGACCTGGCTTTATTATCAGGAATGAAGCCCTATGCTGCTGTTAATTATATCAGGAAAGCCATTGGCTACGAGGATTACTTAAAGGAGTATGCAGAGCTTCGGAGGATCAAGGCCGGAGAGCTGGTCGATATCCTGGATGAAGTCCAGGAAAGCGCGAAAGAATTTAAAACCTTTGAGGAGTGGTTTTCCTATATGGAGGACTACAAGGAGGAGCTTAAGAAGCAGGCTCAGGATAACAGGGAGCAAAAGAAGGACAGCGTGATGTTAGCTACCATGCATAGCTCGAAGGGACTGGAGTTTGAAGCGGTGTTTATCGTAGATGCCAATGAGGGCATTACTCCCCACAAGAAGGCGGTCCTGCCTGCCGACCTGGAGGAAGAGCGCAGGCTGTTCTATGTTGCCATGACGAGGGCAAAGAGCCTTCTTTATATTTTCAGTGCAAGGGAACGCTATAATAAAACTGTACAGTGGTCGCGTTTTATTGATGAAATCAGAGGAACCGAAGCTAAGAAGAAATGAAAGAGTGATAGCTGAAGTTATATGAAATTACTGTATCCCCGGCTAAGATAAGTTCCAAATGGAGTAAAGCTAAATGAAGTAAAATCCAAACCGGATAAATATAAAGTAAGATAAATTATAAAATAAGATAAATTATAAACAAGCCCAGGCAGCCATATAACCGCCTGGGCTTGTTTTTATGTGCCGTCCGGCACATTTTTCAGCTATGGACAGGAAGCTTATTCTTCTTCCTCTTCCTCATCATCTTCGTCGAACAGCTCGTCATATTCCATGGAATCTAAAAGCTCTTCAAAGGCATCCGCAACTGCTTCGAATTCCTCGTCATCATCAATATTAAGTAACTGAGGATCATCGTCGCCTTCCTGGATGAAACGGTATAAGAATACATTATCGTCCTCTTCCTCGCCTTCCTCCGGCTGAAGCGCAATATATTCCTTATCATTCACCGTGAAAATGTCCAATACAATACAATTTAATTCGGTACCGTCATCTAATGATAATGTGATTGAATCATGTTCATGCTCGTGATCATGTCCGCAGCCGCAGCCGTCACCGTGTTTATGCTCGCTCATTTTACTACCTCACTTTTTATGATATTTTACAAGTGAACCCAAAGATACAATCCAGCTTGAACTCCTCTTA
>JARKQP010000264.1 GCA_029974875.1 Mobilitalea sp. | reverse complement strand
CACCGTGTCGATAAAATCCTCCTGCAGCAGCTGGATAATCGATATGTTCACCGATATATCCATTTTTCCATAGCCCTTTTCCTCCAGCCTTGCCAGAAAGCCGCAAGCCTCCTGCAATACCCAGGTACCCAGGGGGATAATGCAATGGGTATCCTCCGCAACCTGGATAAATTTCAAAGGGGACACCTGCCCCAGCTCCGGGCTGTTCCAGCGCAGCAAGGCTTCAAAGCCCGTTACGAGGTTGGACTTTATGTCCAGCTGCGGCTGATAATATACTTCAAATTCCTTTTGCTCCAAGGCCTTTTGTAAATACTTTTCTATGGCAACCCTTTCGGTGAAGACCTCATTCATTGCCTGGTTGTAAACCATATAGCTTTTCTTCCCTGCCTCTTTTGCCTGATACATGGCAATGTCGGCATATTTTAATAGCCCCTCTAAATCAGTGGCATGCTCCGGATACAGGGCGATTCCTATGCTTATGCTGCTGCGGGGCTCACTACTGGTGCACCAGCAATCCGTTGAAAAATCCGAGAGGATAAACTTCGCATATTCCTCTATCCGGTCTTCTTCCGTCATATCCTTCCATATAATAACAAACTCATCCCCGCTGAGCCGGTACAGGGAGCCCTTATCCTTCAGCAGGTCAGCCAGCTTTTCGCCCACCTTTATGATTGTCCTGTCTCCAAAGGCGTGTCCCATAGTATCATTTACATATTTTAAATTATCAATATCAATAAAAAACAGGGCTGCTCTCTGGTATCTTGCAAAAAAGTACCCCCTTGTCTCCTCGTACAGGGACAGCTTATTGGGCAATCCGGTCAGCGGATCATGGTAGGCAAGATATGCCAGCTTTTCTTCGCTAAGCCTTATTTTCTCATTGATTGTCATTATTTCATCATACTGCTGCCTCATTTCCTCATCCGATGCGGTCAGCTCTTCATAAAGCTGGGTCAGCTCCTCGTGGCTCTCGGACAGGTTCTTTTTCATTTTCCTGATTTTCCGGATGTAGAACAGCAGCATATT
>JARKQP010000257.1 GCA_029974875.1 Mobilitalea sp. | reverse complement strand
CAAGGGTCAATGCAAGGTGTATTTATCGCCTTTTGATGTCCGGCTCGATAAGGACAATAAAACTGTGGTGCAGCCGGATCTTATGATAATATGTGATAAGGATAAGCTGGATAATAAAAGGTGTACCGGTGCACCGGATTTTATTGCTGAGGTTGTATCACAAGGGAGTGAAAGGCTGGATTATATTAAAAAGCTGAATAAATATCTGGATGCAGGAGTAAGGGAATACTGGATTATATCGCCTGATAAAAGCTTGGTCACCGTATATGAATTTACGAAGGAGAGCATGCCAAGGCAGCATCATTTTTCTGACAAAATACCCCTTGGCATCCTCGAAGGCCTCATGATTGATTTTTCTGAGATAGAGAGGGAAATCAGCGATATTGGGATGAATATTGATACCTAGTCATCTGAGATGCTTTTTGAATAAAGGACAGTTGCTACGATGCACAGGATAATAAAATTAACCCCTAATACAATCAACCCAAAGCCGGTGAGCTCCTTACCCGCTAACAGATAACTGATCTGCTGGCTAAAGGTGAATTTAGAAACAGCCTCAATACCGGAATTAAAATTTGCCAGCATAGGAAGGAAGGCGAATACCATTCCAAAGGGAACGGACAATCCATTGGCAGCAGAAGCATTTTTGGAAAACAGTGCAAGACAGGCTCCTAAGATTATGGAAATAAAGCTGCCGATACCTATCGCCAGCAGGAAAAGCAGGGCTTGCTTTGGCGTAAATTCTGTAAGAAGTAAGAAGAAGCAGCTTGTTATCAAATTTGAAATCAGCACAAACCCGCCGATGCTTAACAGGTATTCCTTTAAGGTTACATTGGACATGAAAAGCACCCGAAGTGTATTTTGTTCTTTTTCTTCTGCGATAATGCTGCTGGTAGTAACAATCGGGGTAAATACACAGTGCATTGTTGCAAAGATGGACACGAAGAAGGCTCCCATTCCCACCTGATTCTTCATAGCCTGGGTCATAACCAGGGCTATGACAGGATATACGATGAATAACACCAGGACAGGCATATTCCTTATGGAATCCTTAAGCTGTTTTTGAAATAAAGCAGTTATATTCTGGACATGCATTAGATATCCAACTCCCTTCCGGTTAATGACATGAATACGGATTCCAGGTTAGGCTCAGAGGAATGAATAGCCTCTACCTTATCCTCAGCAAAATAAGCAGCAATCTGTTTTGCATTTTCTGGATTATTAATAATGGTTATAGTTTGGCCGTCACGGCTCAGGATGGAAATAATATTATCTTTATTGTATTTCCTGCAAATTTCATCGGGCTTTCCAAATTCAACTATATTGCCCTCGTTTAATAAAGCAATGTGGTCACATAGCTTATGGGCCTCCACCATGTTGTGGGTTGTTAGAAAAATGGTGGTTCCCTCTGCCTTTAGCTCCAGTAAAAGCTTGTGGATTTCACTAGCGGTGGCGGGATCCAGTCCGCTGGTGGGCTCATCTAAAAATAATATTTTAGGGTGGTGGAGCAGAGCCCGTGCCAAAACCAGTCTTTGCCTCATGCCCTTCGACAGCCTTCCAGCGGGAGTTTTGATGTCAGTTAGCCCGACCCGTTTTAAGCTGTCAATCACCTGCCCTTTTTTTATGCGGTTGAATTTTGCAAAAAGGATCATGTTATCATAACAAGTCAGGCGTTCGTAAATCCCGCTGTTGTCCATAACCATTCCAATCTCGGAATAGATATTGCGGTCCAGGCTGCTGCAGCTTTTGCCCATAATTTCGGCAGTGCCGGTATAGGAGAGCTGACCGGTTAATATTTTGATTAAGGTTGTTTTCCCGGCTCCGGAAGGACCGAGTAAGCCAAATATTTCTCCCTGTAACACCGTTACGGAGACCCTTGTTAATACTTCCTTTTGACCGAAGCTTTTGGAAATTTCATTCATGCAGATACTATTCATTATCGTCCTCCTCCCGTTGCTCTTTATAAAAATTGAGCAGCTCATCATAGCGCCTGCTATCGAGCTTTGTCTTTAGGATCATGGCTGAAGATCCTATCAGGAAGCCTCCTCCAAAGCAGATGAAGAAGCTTGCCCATGCGAGCCGGTTGTCATATCGGAACCAATCAAACAGCAGAATAAATATAATATGGACCACAAGGATGCTTAGAAGCATGAAAATGGTCCGCCATAGGGCCATCATTTTCTTGGAGATGAGGTCACTGTAGAAGAGGTTTTTTAATAGGACCGTAACAGCGGCACTTAATAGAAACTGCAGCATGGTTGTTGAAGCCAAGCCTTTTGAACCAAATTGAAACATGGTGGACATCTCCTCCGCCTGTTCTCCGAACAGAGCGGCAATGGACATCATCATCAGGATATTGGCTGCAAATAATATAAGCGTCCAGGTTATAAATTGAAAGAAAGCGTTATGTTTATGTTCCATTATCATGTCCATGCCTGTCATTATGGGCATTGCCCCTATAACGCACAAAGCGCCATAAAAGTGCTGGCATGGATCCGGTCCCCCTTTCGTTTATTAATTCTATTTTTTCGACCTTCCCGACATGCTGCCATAGGCAGCACAAACATAATTGGGAAGAACGCTGCCTTTGCGTTCTTCCTAATGGAATACATCGTATTCCATTTGTGGAGTTTTAGAAATTCTTAGGTGGCGTCTTTTGGCGCCTTAGAATTTCTCTTCACACTTTACCCCCAGTTTTTTCTTAATTACAGGTGCGTATTGTCTTGATACGAATAATTTTTCCTGGTTGCTCATCGTGACAAGAAGTTTACCGTCAATATCTGCTTTAATGGAGATAATTTGGTTGAAGTTAAGGATACAGGATTTGTTTGCCCGGATAAAGTCCAGGGCGGCAAGCTGCTCCTCCAGCTCATATAATTTTAAATCTGTTTCATAAATATCTTTTTTAGTATAAAAGAAGGTTTTTTTATCCACCGTGTCAATATAGAGTACCTTGGATGCATCCAGTATGTAAGTCTGGTCATCTTTTTTTCCGGTAAGCTTTAAGTCCAGAACCCGTAGCATTGAGATGATCTTTTCAACCTCGGTGCTGATTTTGTTGCAGCTGACCGTGATTTCGGTCTCCTTCAGCCCGGGATCTTCGTTAATGTGTATCTTCAAACGGTGCACCTCCATTTCCATTTCAATATACTTATTCTACCATTTATTTTCAAGCTTTCCAGCCTATGTTGCAGAAAATGAAACCTATGTTGCGGATATTTTATTCCAGCTTTGCATCGGGGTTAGAAGCTATACCTATTGCTGCGGATGTATTTTGCGTTCAATACAAATGAATACATAAATCAGGGAAAGCTTCCAATACTATCTAGTAGCTGGGAAACGTTGCTGAAAGCAGCAGTATCAGCGGGAATGCAGCAAGACTGCATTGAAATGGTGGGAGATAAGATTAAAAAATTAAATAAGCGAAAGGAGGGACCGGATCCATGCCGGCACGTATATGGTGATTTATGCAGTGTAAGGGCAATGCCCGTAATGGCGGTGACGTGCATGGACAACATTATGAATAAGGAAAAAGACGAGAAAAAACATCAGAAAAAGCAGCAGGAAAAATTCAATACTGTCACAAACTCTGTTAAGCCAGAAAATCAGAACCAACACCATAATGTAAAGCAAGAGGGTGTAGGGAGGCAGAATTTTAAATACAAGGACGAGTGACAGGGTTAGGAAGACAGGGATATTCAGCATGCCGGATGTTATGTTATGCTGGCAACCACTTTGGTATCCCTGTCTTTCCTGTGTTGAAATAGCCGTCAGGCTGGTGTATAATGAGAGCCAGACAAGAAAAGTACCCAAGGTGTATCTGAAACTCATTGTGCTGTTTGGCTTGGCATAAGCAGTTTGACCCGGCACAAGCAGTTTCCAGACACGTTCTAAGCAAACAAAAGAAATAAGAGGACAGATTATGATATTTGAAACACACGCCCATTATGATGATGAGGCATTTGACATAGACCGGGATGAGCTGCTGGAGAGCTTTCCTGGGAAAGGGATCAGTTACGTAGTAAATATAGGCTCTGAGGTTGGATCGGTAGATAAGGTATTAGCCCTGGCTGACAAATATACCTTTGTTTATGCTACAGTCGGTGTTCACCCGAGCAGTACGGCAGAATTGAATGAGGAGGTATTAGCCTGGCTTAAGGAAAAGGCGAAGCACCCAAAGAATCTGGCAATTGGAGAAATCGGTCTGGATTATTATTGGGATACCCCGGACAGACCTATTCAGAAGCAATGGTTTGAACGGCAGATAGGGCTGGCAAGGGAATTAAACCTTCCGCTAATCATTCATAGCAGGGATGCAGCTAATGACACCTACAATATGCTAAAGGAAGCGAGGGCGGATGAGCTGGGTGCAATCATCCATTGCTTTGGATATGGCGTGGAGCAGGCAAGACAATATCTGAATATGGATTTCTATCTGGGAATCGGCGGGGTGGTAACCTTTACCAACGGGAAGAAGCTGAAGGAGGTCGTGGAATATGCACCTTTAGAGAGGCTGGTATTAGAGACGGACAGCCCTTACCTATCCCCAGTGCCCCATAGGGGCAAGAGGAATACTTCGCTGAATCTGACCTACGTAGCCCAGGAAATTGCCCGGATTAAGCAGGTTGATTATGAGACGGTATTGCAGGTTACGCAGGAGAATGCGAAGAGGTTTTACCGGTTAATACCTATTGAAGGGTAACCAAATTTACTTACTTTATGACTAAGAAAGTTAAAAAAGACAAGACTTAATCAAGTAAGATATAGAAGAAGGAGGTAAAACAATATGACAGATGCAGAAAAACTTGATTTGATACTTGAAAAGGTAACAGATCTTGAAAAGGATGTAAAAGCTTTAAAAAGACAGCAAATGAAAGACACGGCAGAATTAAAAGCAATGGATGGTATGATTTTTGATGAGGTTGAACGGGTGCATGAAATATTGATTAGACGGACAGATGACTTAGCAAAGAAAATAGGATAACAGAAAGGTCGGGCTTGCCAACGTCCTTCCCTTTGGATTGGATGGCAAAGACATCTCAGCCAATAATGACCAGGGTAACAAGAGAACATATACATTTTGTTGATTTTTAGCACATAATGATCTAACATAAGTTAACAAAAAAAGAATGGAAATACTATATGCAAAATAAATTAGGAAATCCCAAAAACACAATAGAAATTTTAAATAAATATAAGTTCGTATTCCAGAAGAAATTCGGGCAGAACTTCTTAATTGACACCCATGTGCTGGATAAGATTATTCGCGCGGCTGATATTACGAAGGAGGATTTTGTTCTGGAGATCGGTCCGGGAATCGGCACGCTGACCCAATACCTCTGTGAAAATGCGCGGGAGGTTGTAGCGGTTGAGATTGACCGGATGTTAATTCCGATTTTGGAGGATACCCTGTCAGATTATGATAATGTAACTGTAATCAACAATGATATCCTGAAGCTGGATTTGAATGCCCTGGTGGCGGAGAGGAACCAAGGAAAGCCCATCAAGGTAGTGGCAAATCTTCCCTATTACATTACAACACCGATTATTATGGATTTGTTTGAGAAGCAGCTGCCATTAACGAACATTACAGTTATGGTGCAAAAAGAGGTAGCTGACCGTATGCAGGCGGCTCCCGGAGGAAAGGATTATGGAGCCTTATCCCTCGCGGTACAGTATTATGCTGAGCCTTATATTGCTGCCAATGTTCCGCCGAACTGTTTTATGCCAAGACCGAATGTGGGTTCCGCGGTCATTAGCCTGACACTGCATGAGACTCCCCCGGTCCAGGTTAAGGATGAGAAATTACTGTTTAGAATGATACGGGCTTCCTTTAACCAAAGACGGAAGACACTTGTCAATGGGCTTAACAATTCGCCCGAGCTATCCTTCCCAAAGGAGGAGATCATAAAGGCTCTAGGGCGGCTGGATATATCGGAGAACGTCAGGGGTGAAGCATTAACCTTGAAGCAGTTTGCCGCGTTGGCAGAGGAGTTATCCGCAGACAAACTGGGATGAAATCCACAAAGAAGGGTTATTTTGTGGAAATCTTACCGGAAAAACAGGGGCAGTGTGGATAAACATGAGAAATTAAAAGATTATGGAAGAGGTTTTCCTGGAATGCAGTTAAGCTGCAGCCGGGAAGACCTTTTATAATATATAGGTAAACCCCCATTTCAACTAGGGGTTAATTAAATAGAATGGCATGTAAACCGTCAAGAAGATAACATCCCGTAGAGCATAATTCAAAAGGAGGGTAAAGTTTGCGGGATGAATGGATGATTACAGAGGAATATTGCCGCTTCCACTAGAATATATTGAATAGAATTAGGAAACAATCCGGTTTGGGATAGGAAAGCGAGGGAGTGGCTATGGCTGATTATAAAAGGATGATTTCTTATATGTACCAATATGAAAATGGCGTGAAGAGGAGAAATGTGGGATATGCCCGGATCGAGTCAAAGAATGGGCAGCTGAAAATTACCTTACATATGCAGCTGCTCGGTCAGTTGGACAGCATCTTCCCCACCTACTTGATCCAAAGGGACAAACATAACATGGAACTGATCTATTTGGGGGACTCGGTATTAAAGGGGCAAATGCTTGACGGCAAGCTCACTGCAGATGCAGAGAATATTATGGATTCGGGTCACCGCCTTGCAGATATGGGAGGCCTTCT
>JARKQP010000252.1 GCA_029974875.1 Mobilitalea sp. | reverse complement strand
ATTTATATTGATATTGACACCTTGCGTCCTGATCATATGGGATGCTACGGCTATGAAAGAAATACAACACCGAACCTGGATCGTATTGCAGAGGAAAGCATGCGCTTTAAGAATTACTACTGTTCTGATGCACCATGTCTTCCATCCAGGGCAGCCTTGGTGACAGGGAAATTCGGAATTCACAGCGGGATCGTGAACCATGGTGGAAAAGCGGCGGATATCCGCCATCCTGGAAAAGACCGGTTTATGTTTAACCAAGGAGTAATCAATAATTTGTTCTTTATGCTCCGCAGCGCCGGACTCCATACGGTTTCCGTCAGCACCTTTGCAGAACGCCATTCCGCTTACTGGTTTAACGCAGGATTAAGCGAGACGATCAATGTTGGAAAAATCGGGAGTGAGATTGCGGAAGAGGTTATGCCTAAGGCCTTAGACTGGGTAGGACGAAATGGGGAGAAGGATGACTGGTTCCTGCATGTCCATATGTGGGATCCCCATGCTCCTTATAACACCCCGATGGATTTTGGGAATCCTTTTGCAGAGGACCCCTTGCCTAGATGGATTACTGAGGAGGTTCTGGAGGAACATAGAAAGCATGTAGGGCCACATAGCATTAATGAGCTCAACATGTTTGATGATAAGGCAAACCCGAGATTGCCAAGGGCGCTGGGAAAGGCGATAACCCTTGAGGAAGTGAAGCAGGTAATCGATGGCTATGATTGCGGTGTCCGCTATGCTGATGCGCAGGTAGGCTTATTAATGGAACAGCTCAAGAAAATGGGGATTTACGAGGACACGGCAATCATCGTAAGTGCAGACCATGGAGAAAACTTAGGAGAGCTTGGGATTTATTCCGAGCATGCCACGGCTGATTATACAACGACCCGTATTCCCCTATTGTTAAAATGGCCGGGAATGAAGAGCGGTGTGGCAGAAGGCCTGCATTATAATCTGGATTTAACACGGACACTGGCCGATTTGCTGGGGCAGGAGCCTGTTTT
>JARKQP010000242.1 GCA_029974875.1 Mobilitalea sp. | reverse complement strand
ATGTCTAGATACTTTGTGTAATAATGACAAATATTTTTAATTCATGTAATGTATATGCTACATTTTATCTATAATATATAGTCCTAATACTAATTTATATTGCAGTCTTTCGCCCCGTTTTCACACACACTTTGCTGTAATTCAAATTAAATACGCTCAAATTTTTGTTATTTTTTGTTATTCAAATGTTTAAAACCGACGACTTGCTTAGCTTTCACTTATAAGAACTCACCATGTCTGATTTCTTTCAAGAAACAACAAGAGCCTCACTTAGGATCAAGTTGACCCAAGGTGAAGCTCCTTCACATTTGTAAGTTTATTGATTCAGAATCTAATCCCCTTTAATCCTCCAGAACAGTTCCATCCGTACTGATGGTTATTACTCTCCAGGGAATCATCTGTCCGCTGTCTGTGAGGGCTGTTTTTACTGCATTTACAATACCGCCGCAGCATGGAACCTCCATGCGGATCACAGTAATGCTTTTAATATTGTTCAAGCTCAGGATCTGTGCCAGCTTTTCAGAATAGTCCACATCATCCAGCTTCGGACAGCCGATCAGGGTTATCTTATTCTTCATGAACTGATGGAAATCACCAAATGCATAGGCAGTACAATCCGCCGCAATTAAAAGATTGGCATTTTCAAAAAATGAGGCATGGGGTGCCACTAATTGGATCTGGACCGGCCATTGTCTTAGCATGGAAGGGGTAGCTGTATGGGCTGCGCTGGCTTCCTGTGCAGAAGGAGCATTTCCTTCCTCCCTCTTTATGCTCATGTTCCTGGAGCCCGGGCATCCGCCACCACCATGCTGATGGGCCGCAAAATGCGCCGCCTTCTTTGCTTCCTGCTGCTCCATAAGCTTCTTTGCAGCTATGTTACGGTTTACTTCCTCTTCGTTATATTCCAAGGCTTCCCTCTCCTCAAAGCTGATTGCATTCGTCGGGCAGACGGGAAGGCAGTTTCCAAGGCCATCACAATAATCATCCCGGAGCAGCTTCGCTTTTCCATCAACCAGGCCGATTGCCGATTCATGGCAGGCATTCACACATAACCCGCAGCCATTACATAGCTCTTCATCAATTTTAATTATTTTACGTAACATAAAATACATCCTCCATTCTATTTATAACAGCCATAAAAATAAATTCCATTCTATCATCTACACTGCTGCTTCTTTTGTTCTTCTGGAACCATCATATAGGAAAAGCAGAGGCAATGATGTAGCCATAGCTACAAAAAGAGTATCCCGGGAGCCAATATCGCGCTTTCGGATACTCTTTTTTACCACCTTCACCTATAAATCATCCATACCACTGCTCACAAGCTGCCCTGCCCTTTTTGGCCGTTGATATAGCACTGGTAACACATCGCTGTATACCTGTCGTTTCCTCCGATTAGAACCTGTTCCCCTTCGGTGATGATCCTTCCATTCTCGTCTAACCGGACATTGACGGTCGCTTTCCTGCCACAGGAACAAATCGTCTTAATCTCCGTAATAGAATCCGCTATTTCCATCAGCCTCTTACTGCCAGGGAACATCCTTGTACGGAAATCAGCCCTTAGCCCGAAGCACAGAACAGGAATATTGTAGTCAATAACAAGCATGGAAAGCTGGTCTACCTGCTCCTCCTCTAGAAATTGTGCCTCATCTATGATAATGACATCCACCGGATCCGGCAGTTTCCTATAGCCCTCATATACATTCTCTGAAGCAGATAAAATATATGCCGATGCAGATAGCCCGGCCCGGGATTTTACCAGATTATCCCCATCCCTGTTATCGACCTGGGGCTTGATCAGCCAGACCTTCATGCCCCGCTCTTCATAATTAAACTTTGTGATTAAAGCCTGGGCTGTCTTGGAGCTTCCCATTACGCCATACTTAAAATATAATTTTGCCATAGTTTCCATCCCTTTATCCGCTTATATATTCTCATACGTATGTCCATGCCCATCATTAAGGGCATTGCCCATCATTATGGGCATTGCCCTTATACCGCACAAACCGCCATGAAAGTGCCGGCATGGATCCGGTCCCCCTTCGTTTATCTGCTTTATTTCTTTCAACCTTATGATCCGCCCGACAAAAGTCTATCTATAACCTACTCAATGAATATGAGTGCATATGTATTCATCTCACAGCCTAAATCCCGCCCATTTGTCGCTCGAACCATATTATTTTCAACCTATCCTGCACCTTCCCAAATTATTGCTCCAGATGCTTCAGACGCTTCAGGATCATTGCACCCAATATCCCTACCAAGGCACCCATGAAAACACCTGATATTAACAAGAAGGGCAGATAATAAATAATATTAATATTTTCCACCACGGCTACCGCCATTAGAACCTGTCCCACATTATGGAATATGCCGCCCAGGATGCTGACCCCTACAAAGCTAAACAGCTTCCTATTCTTAAACAGCGCCATAACCCCCCAGCTAAGCAGTCCCCCTGCCAGGCTAAAGAGGATTGTGGAGGGACTAAAGGTAAATCCGACTAACAGGATGCGCAGTATGGACAGGGAAAAGGCCTCCTTTGCCCCGAGGGAATACAGCGCCGTTATCACCACTAAATTAGCCAGCCCAAGCTTAATCCCCGGAACCGGGACGGGAATTGGAAATAAACTCTCAATATAGCTTAAAATAAATGCCAATGCAACCAGAAGTCCATAGGTTGTTATTCTTTTTATCTTTTTCTTCTCTGCCATCAATCCACCTAATTTGCAATGATATCAACTTCACTGTCTTCTGCGCCCACTACTTCCAGGATAACCTTATTCGGAAGACAAACAATGGTCTCATGGTTATGATGGATACCGGCCTGGTTCACGCATAGCTTGTCCGGGCAGCTGGCATCAATCATATCTACAACCCCATCCGTTATTTTAAAGGTATTGAAAGCTCCATTCTCACCCTTCACCGTATAAACAGTATCCTCCTGCAGCACCAGGGTATCATACAGCTTGCCATTTACCATAACCTCAACCTTGCTGCCAGGTGCCTGCGTCAGCTTACGGTATGCAAAAAATCCAATACAGAGCAGCAATATTATGCCGACCAGGATAAGATCATTTTTCTTCAACATTTTTCATCGGTACCTTTCCGTCCCCCGGGTGTATCCTTAGACATACCCAAGAGAAAAATCCAACAGGTCAATCTTAATATGATCCATAATAAATGTCAAGGCAATAGAATAGCCCCTTCTATTTTGATATTCCATAATTTCAGTTGTATAGAATATTATATTTCAGTTTGTATGTAATATTATATTTCGACTTGTATGTAATATTCTATTTCGGCCTGTATAGAATATTCCATTTCGGCTTGTATGTAATATTCCATTTCAGTCTGTATGTAATATTCCATTTCAGCTTGTATATAATATTCCATTTCGCTTGCATGTAATATTCTATTTCAGTCCGTAATGTAAATAATGTTAGTTTAAAATGCAAATAATGTTAAAACCAAATATATCCCAATTATCCTTGGAGGCATTATGAAAATACATTTCAAACAACCCTTATTCCTGAAAAACACCTATAAAAATATGCTCTTTGGCATTCTCCTGTTGCTTCTTTCTTCCTCGTGCCTGTCCGGCTGTACCGCAGCTGATGTAAAAGGGAGCACCTCTGAAGGAATCTCCGGAACAGATTTCCTCCTTGGCACCGTTATCACTATTTATCTGTATGATTCCGCAGATGATGATAT
>JARKQP010000241.1 GCA_029974875.1 Mobilitalea sp. | reverse complement strand
CCAAGCTCCTTGCACCGCTTCATCCCCTCCAGGATCTCATGAAAAATCTTATGTGTATTCCAGCAGAGGGAGCCCTCCACCTTCTCCATTCCATTCTCGAAGCGATATACTTCCTCAAGGCATATCCTGCCATCTACAACACTCCCAAGGATATGCCGTCCGCCGGAAGCCCCAATATCAACCGCCAAATAATATTTTTGCATATTAACCTCCTTAAACCCACTCTTTTCTTCCCATTTTAAGCGAACGAAGCCAGAAAGTAAATACTCACCAGCTCATCATAAGTAAATTTAGCTATTATGAAAAAGCGGCCTTACCTGTATCGGGAAGCAAACCATATATAATACATATGGCCTGCTTCCCGTCAAGATGTATAGGCTTTTTACTTAAATTGAGGTCCGTAGGTCGCGCAGGCCCTGTAGTCCTGGCCCTCTTTGTCCATGCCAAAGGCATTCCAGGCTGCCGGCCTAAAGATCTGCTCTTCCGGAACATTGTGCATGGCAACCGGAATACGCAGCATGGAGCAAAGGGAAATCAGGTCTGCACCGATATGTCCATAGGAAATTGCGCCATGGTTGGCACCCCAGTTATTCATAACCTCATAAGCGGTCTTAAATGCTCCTTCTCCTGTTGTTCTTGGCGCAAACCAGGTGCAGGGCCAGGTATAGTCGGTACGCTTCCATAATGCGTCGGATACCTGGTCAGGAAGCTCTACTGTCCAGCCCTCTGCAATCTGAAGCACCGGACCAAGTCCCTTCACAAGATTTAAGCGGATCATTGTAACCGGCATTTCTACCTTTGTCAGGAATCTGGAGGAGTAGCCGCCACCTCTGAAATAGCCTGTATCCGCTGCATTCCAGGTCGTTGCCGCAAGGATGGCTTCCTGATCCTTCTCCGTCACTTCATACCAAGGCTTAATTACGGCCTTGCCATTCTCATCCCTAGCCTCACCATTGCCATCGAGGCAGGCTGCTCCTGAGTTAATCAGATGGATAAAGCCGCCGGATTCTTTTGCAGCACCCTCAAGCTCATAGCCGGTAGCTTTTTTCACTGCCTCCGGGCTCCAATAGGTGCGGACATCCGCGAAAATCTGTGCCCTGTTGGTTAATAGCTTCATGAACAGCATGCTGATGCCATTCAAAACGTCATTTTCAGTTGCAACAATATAGGGCTCCCTTACACCTTCCCAGTCAAAGGAGGTATTCATCAGGGCTTCTGCAAAATCTGCATTCGGATAGAAGTCTGTCCACTGTCTCTGTCCCTGGAAGCCGGCGCAGATTGCATTGTGGCCTGCCGCCTCTTCTTCACAGCCCTCCGGAAGGTTTGGATTGCCATTCATTAAGTCCTTGATAATGACCATCATCTTTACGACGAATTCCCAATCCTTTTCCTTCTCCTCTGCGCTCTTTTGAACCTCAGCAGGATTTTTATCAAAGCCTTCCTTGCAATACTTCTTTGTCCAAGCCATTGCTTTCTGGAATTCCTCTTCATTATAAATGCCTTCCGTCATTCTGCGGATGATCTCAACCTCATCCACGGATTCAACCCTCATGCCAAGATATTCTTCAATAAAGGCCGGATCAATGATGGAACCGCCGATACCCATACAGATAGAGCCGATCTGGAGATAGGATTTTCCTCTCATGGTTGCTGCTGCTACTGCCGCACGTCCGAAGCGGAGTAATTTTTCCTCTACGTCCCCAGGAATTGAGGTATCGTCTGCATTCTGCACATCATGTCCATAAATACCGAAGGCAGGAAGCCCCTTCTGGGCATGGGTGGCAAGCACGGATGCCAGGTAAACAGCTCCCGGACGCTCTGTTCCATTGAAGCCCCATACACCCTTGATGGTCATAGGATCCATGTCCATGGTTTCTGCTCCATAGCACCAGCAGGGCGTTACAGTTAAAGTAATATCTGCTCCCGCTTTTTTAAACTTTGCGGCGCAGGCAGCGCTTTCTGCCACTCCACCGATCGTGGTATCCGCGATAACAACCTTTACCGGCTCACCGTTAGAATACTTCAGGTTTTCCTCAAATAACCTTGCTGCTGCTTTTGCCATCTCCATGGTCTGTACTTCCAAAGACTCACGTACCTTTACTGCGCCTCTTCTTCCGTCAATGGTGGGACGGATTCCTATTACAGGATAATCCCCGATTAATCTGCTTTTTGCCATCTTATCCTCCTTCCGCCGCATCTCCTGCGGCTATAAAGCTATGACGGCGTCATAATTATGTCCATGCCTATCATTATGGGCATTGTACCACAATAGCACCAGGCACCATAAAACAATGGTATGAACCTGGTTCCTGCATTTATGACGCCCTCAATTTTCTTAAACCTTAGCTGCTACAAGTATTATACAATTGCATTTGCTTAATTACTTGTGCTAAAATGACAATAAAGTATGACTATATTCACTTTTTGGATTGGGGAGGCTTTTTGGATGAAATATTTGGATTACAGAGAGGACAAGCAGCAGGGAACCTTTGATTTTCCTGTAGCTTTTTATCACATAGAAGCGAATCACCCACGCTATCAGATGCCCTACCACTGGCACCCGGAATATGAGATTATTCGTATTTTGGATGGCAGCTTCCAGCTTACGGTTGATGGCTTTGCTACCCATGCGAACCAGGGGGACATCTTATTCATCCAGGGCGGGATGCCCCATGGCGGTGTCCCGGAGGACTGCATTTATGAATGCCTCGTATTTGACATGCGCCTTCTATTAAGTAATAATAAATTATGCAATAAGCAGATCCAAAGAATAATTAACCAGGAGGTCACAATCCATTTACAGCACCACAATGGGCCGGATTTATTAAAGGAGACCGCCAGGGATTTATTTTGCGCCATGGGCGAATGTAAGCCCGGTTATGAATTCATCACCCAGGGCACCCTGTTTAAGCTTATTGGCATGCTACTGGAAGCACGGGCCTATACCGTGAATACCGAGCCTTCCGCCTCCTCCCAGCAGATAAAACGGTTTAAGGATGTCCTAAATTACATTGAAGAGCATTATACCGATGCCATTTCATTAGAAGACATGGCTAGTGCTGCCTGCCTAAGCCCCAGATACTTTTGCCGTTTTTTCCGTAAAATGACCCAGTACACCCCCACCGAATACCTTAACTATTACCGCATTGAGGCCGCCTGTGAGCAGCTGGCGGAAATGAAATATAGCATAACCGAGGTGGCCCTGAACTGTGGCTTTAATGACATCAGCTACTTTATTAAATCCTTCCGCAAGGCAAAGGGCGTTACCCCGAAGCAATATAAAGCCTCGGGTCACCAGCTCATTTAAGAATAGTTAAAATATTAGTTCCGATTCTTTAGCTATTCCTAATCCCCTTATTTCGTCCTGCTTAATTTTCTTGCAATAACCGCAAAGGTTACCCCAATAAAGCTGGAGCAGACCGTTGCGATAAGTCCCGCTGCAAGGATCTCTGCCGGATTCAC
>JARKQP010000223.1 GCA_029974875.1 Mobilitalea sp. | reverse complement strand
CTTTATCAATCTCAGACATTTACTTTCTCCTTATGGAACCGGGTTATTCTCCTAATGTCCCCCACGTTCTAGCGGGAAAATGTGTCCGCAGCCTTTGCGGGCCTATGCGCCCGCACGTTTTTGTCGGACTCTGTGCTCACGAGTTTTTGCAAGACTATTCCTGCTCATGCGTAAGTTTTATTATACAACTTACATGTGAACATATTATGAATTAATTGTAAAGAATTCATTGTAAGTGCTAGATAGTTAGCAATGATAAACAAATAACTTCTCGTTCTAAGGTATGTACTATGGCAACTTCTAATAACTTATATTACCATAGAACCGGAAAATAATCCACCGAAACTTCCGGTACAAAAAATATTGGATCAGGAAACGGCTCCAATGCCTTCTCTTATGGGAAATAAGTAAGATAATTTCCTTATTTTTATGTTTTATTTTCCTACAACATAAGGTAGAATAGAGGTAGCTGTTATTTTCTTTGGAACATCCATGTTTCACCCCTCAAGTAACGAAACATTTCAAGTGATTATAAGCTTAAGTGCTAAGAAACTTAAGTAACTATAAAATATAAGAAAGGCCTCTATTTGTAATGAACGAAAAAGCATTAAGAACCTTAGAATACAACAAAATTATAGATAAATTATGCGCCCTGGCCGGAACAAGCTTTGGCCGGGAGCTTTGCGCGAACCTTTTGCCCTCCTCAGACCTTGGCGGGATCAAGCGCCTCCAGAGGGAAACCTCTGATGCCCTCTCCAGGAACCTTCGCAGGGGCAGCGTATCCTTTGGGGGGATACACGATATCAGACCGTCCCTGATGCGCTTAAAGGTTGGCTCTGCCCTAAGTGCAGCTGAGCTTCTCCATATCAGCTCCGACCTGGATGCTACCCTACGCCTGAAAGCCTACGGGGGCTATACCGGTAAGGATAGCGAGGAGCAGACGGAGGATTCCCTTACGGAATACTTCTCGGGTCTTGAGCCCCTTACACCGCTGAACAATGAGATTAAACGCTGCATCATATCGGAGGAGGAGATTGCAGATGACGCAAGCCCTGCCCTAAAATCCGTCCGCCGGTCCATCCGGGTCGCAAATGACCGCATCCATAGCGAGCTTTCCTCCGTCCTGGGTTCCTCACGGACCATGCTCCAGGACAATATCATTACTATGAGGAACGGCCGCTATTGCCTCCCTGTCCGCGCGGAATTTAAAGGCCAGTTCCAGGGGATGATCCATGACCAGTCCTCCACTGGTTCAACCCTATTCATTGAGCCAATGGCCATTGTCCGTCTGAATAATGAATTGCGGGAGCTAGCCATTAAGGAGCAGGAAGAAGTCGAGAAGGTCCTGGCAGAGCTGAGTAATGTGGCGGCAGAATATACCGAGAGCCTGGAATATAATTTTTCAACCTTATCGGAGCTGGATTTCATCTTTGCAAGGGCTTCCCTTTCAAAGCAGTTGAAGGGCTCCGAGCCCATGTTTAATTCCAATGGGATTATTAATATCAAGAAAGGCCGCCATCCATTGATTGACTCCAGGAAGGTGGTTCCCATTGACATTCACCTGGGCAAGGATTTTACGATGCTGATCATCACCGGCCCTAATACCGGCGGTAAGACGGTCACCTTAAAAACCGTGGGCCTGCTAACCCTGATGGGACAGGCAGGGCTTCATATCCCTGCCTTTGACGGCTCAGAGCTTGCCGTATTTGAGGAGGTATATGCAGATATCGGGGATGAGCAGAGCATTGAGCAGAGCCTCAGCACCTTCTCCTCCCATATGACCAATATTGTTAAAATACTGGACAAGGCCGA
>JARKQP010000198.1 GCA_029974875.1 Mobilitalea sp. | reverse complement strand
ATATCCGAACATCAAAACCAGTAAAACCAGAACAGGAAGTATGTACATATAAGGATCCATTTTCGTTTTTACTGCACGGTAGGTCCATTTTTTCTTCTCCCGTTTTTCTTGCACCATTTTTCCTCCTTCTTAAATCGAATTTCCCACAATTCAATTCACCGGTTTCTCACGAGTCATTCAGTGAATTTCTTACAAGTCATTTATTGGATTACTCATAAGTACATTTATTGGATTATTTATAAGTCATTCACTGAGTTACTCACTCTTCCATTCATTGAATTGCGGGCAATTCAACGGCAAATCTTTTCTTACTTCAGCTTCAGCGCTGACTCAACAATAGAATCCGGATTATCCTGAATATACATATCCATCCTTCTCTGCAGCTCTGATGTGATATTGTCCAGTGCTGTCCTGGCATCTACATTTCCCAGTAAATAATTCTGGATTTCTTCATGGAACATGCCCTGATGTAAGTCCGTATAATCAAAGGGTCCAAATGTAGTCGGTACAGCAAGGTCCGGATCGTTTAACTGCCTTGCAAAGGTCGCATAGGGACCGGAAAGTCCGTAGGTTTCGTCATTTTCCACGTCCTTCTTGATCGGAATTTCACCGGTGAGCTTGCAATATTCAATATTGTTTTCAGGGCGGCTTAAGAACTCAATTAATTTCCAGGAATCATCCGGGTTCTTGCTGTTCCCTGAAATTGAATACGCATACGGGGCGTTGATCGTGTTATAAAGCTTGCCGTCTGCTGTGCTCTTTGGCATCGGCATTACCATCCACTGGTCATCAGACATATTCGCCTGGCAGGTTGCCGCTACCTCTGAATCATTGATTAAGGTGCCGACCAGACCTCCGGTGAAATTGTCCACCATCTCCGTAAATCCCCAGTTAATCGCATCTTCCGGTGCATAGCCGTTCTTATATACATCGGTCCACTTAACAAAAGCATTCAGACAATCATCCGAATTAATCAGTATTTTTCCACTCTGGTCATAGGTGTTGCCGCCGGTATAGCCCTGCATGTAAACAAGCAATGGATCCAATGCTCCCCTTGCGCCCCTATAAGCCGCCCCATAATGCTTCTTGCTGGCATCCGTGAGCTTCTTTACTAAATCAAAATAGTCGTCATAGGTCCAATCCTTTGTGGGATCGAGTGTAATTCCTGCCTCTTCACACCAATCCTTCCTTACGAAGATACCCTTTACCATTAAGCCGTCCGGAATGGTATATACGTGCCCATAACGTTCCTCTTCGCTTTTCCACAAAAGCTTATTAACCGCTTCCGTATACTCACTCCTGCTGTTTGCTATATAATCGTCTAAGGGAATTACCCAGCCAGCCTGTGTGTACTGTCCAAGCCATCCGGACCAGGTAGTCATAACGTCCGGAAGCTGATTCGAGGATCCCAGAACTGTGATCTTATTGGCTGCATCATCCCAGGGGACACTTTCGTAGGTTACTGCGATTCCTGTTTCCGCTTCAAATTTGTCAAAGATGCCCTCATAATAAGTCTGCCTTTTCTCGCTGGGTGTTACATCCAGAAACCTGAGGGTTTTTACCTCCTCCTTTGCATTTCCTCCCGCGGCATTTGTCTGCTCCTGTGAAGCATTGCCCTTTCCGCAGCCGGCGGCTGTCAATCCGACCAGCATTACTGCCAACATTGTTGCTAATCCCTTTCGTTTCATAACCTTCCTCCTTTTGAAATAATTATTCATTATATAAATACCCGCAAAGGACAAACCAGCTCCCTGTTACGGGTCTTTATTCCCATTACAAGCTTAGTAATGCCTTATCTAAATCCTCCAGCAGGTTTTCCGTTCCTTCCAAACCGCAGTATAACCGGATAAGCCCCCTGCCGACGCCAAGAAAATCCAGCTCCTCCTGTCCGGCTTTATATAATGGACAAAGTGCCAGGCTTTCAAAGCCTCCCCAGGAACAGCCTTTGCCAAAATAATGGAGCTTATTAATAAATTCCACCGCCTTTTCCGCGGATGCATCCAGCTCGAAGCTCATAAGGCTTGTATGCCCCTTTTGCTGCTTCCTGATGATATCCCTTTGCGGATGGGATTCCAGCCCTGTGTAGTTTACTTTTTTCACCTTGTCCTGCTTCTCAAGGTAAGCGGCTATCTCCATTGCCGTCTTCTGGTGCTGCTCCAGCCTTGCATGAAGGGTTCTTAAGCCCCGTATTGCCAGCCAGCCTTCCATGGGGCCGAGCACTCCCCCCAGCCATTCCCTCATTTCACCTATGATTTTTTTCATCAGCTCATCATCCTTGGAAACCAGGACCCCGCCTATAATATCGCTGTGCCCTCCAATATATTTGGACATGGTATGCATTACAATATCTACCCCTAATTCCAGAGGCTTCTGGTAAATGGGCGTGAGGCAGGTGTTATCAATGTAGGTCTTAATCCCGTGCTTTTTGGCAATCGCCGTAACCGCTTGCAGATCAATCACCCGGAATACAAAGGTCGCCGGACTTTCAAGGATCATCAGGGCCGTATCAGGACGGACCGCTTTCTCGATTTCATCCAGATCTGATCCTGTTACATAGGTTACCTGCATCTTCAGCCTTGGAATACAGACCTGGGTTAAAAACCGTTTTACCGGTTGGTATACATCCTTCATGCAGATAATATGGCTGCCGCTGTTGCAGACTCCTATAATGGCGGCCGTACATGCGGCCATTCCTGAAGAAAATACAGCTGCGCGCGCTCCATGCTCTAATTGCGCTATCTTTCTTTCCAGGATATGTATTGTAGGATTGGAGGACCTTCCGTAAACAAACTGGTCTTCTTCAAATACATCCACATTGGAATATTCCTCAAATGTCTCAAACACGTGGAGGGAATTTAAAAAAACCGGCGGTACCACCGCATTCAAATATTTTTCATATTCGTCCCCCGTATGTGTCAAAGCAATTAAATCTTCCTTCATTTTATCCTCCTCTAATCCAGAATCAATTCTGGTTAATTTTCAATCTACTGGTCTTCTGGTACACTGGTACGCTGGTTGAACCAGTTGACCCTTTAAAAAAACATTTAACTGATAAGCAATATGCCCATTAAATGCTTCTTTCACCTATATTTACTTTACTATGTACAAGAAACCAGATTCCCACGGCTTAGTTATAAAAGTCTTAACTGGTTAAATCCGATTATATATTATGCATTATAACATGTCAATATATATCTTATTCTTTGTGTACATTTCTTTTATCAATTGTATTAATGCATTAAAATATTGCGTATTCCCTGGACTTTTATATTAATTAATCCTTATTTTAAACATAAGGCTGAGATATCCACCCGGCTTTTCCGCTATCAGGATGCGCAGCAAGCTGCTGTCTTACTTGCCACAAAAAAACTCCCTTTATGCTAAACAGTTCTTAAACTGTCTACCATAAAGGGAGCGTATCCATGAATTACTTTCTGATACCATATCTGCAAGCTTCCATGGCATGCACTTTATCTCATTATTTAAACTGGTGGTTTCCAAGCTTTAGCTTATAGCCGCTTAATCTGCCGCTGAAGTAAAGGAACTTACTAAAATCGACCTTTTCATCATCAATGGTTATGCTGGTAACTCCGCTTAATGCTGCTTTTGCGGCTTTAATACAATCCTTTTCTTCCTCGGAAGTAAATTTACCGTTGTCATAATCCTCTAATGCTGTTTCTAAAGAACCTGTTTTCGCGGGGCTGAACTGGCTTTTCTGATAGATAACTCCCTTCAAGGTATCAGGATAGCTACCGGATTTGACACGGTTCATGACTACAATACCAACTGCTATTTTTCCTCTATAAATTTCGGATTGTGCTTCACAGCGAATCAGAGCTGATAATAATCTTAGGTCTGCCTCTGAATATTCCTGCTTTTCTTCTTCCTCACTGTTTACCGTTGTGTCTTCTGCTGCAAAAGCAACTGCATTCGTAAAATTAAAAGCCAGTACAGCAACAAACATACATATAAGCAATTTCTTGAATCTCATTTTATTCTCCTTAAGTCCGGATTATTATTTGAAAAAATTCGTCAAAGAAAAGTCGAATAATATTTCACAATGGTGGCCAAGTTATTAAGTGATTAATAAGCTGGTTAACATTTATGTAACAATTATAACATACATTTTTAAAAAATCAAGTCTTTTTGCCATCTTTTTGCCATGAATTAGTAATTCCGGTAAAAATTCTTAAGATAGACAAGCCTTCCTCCATAAAATACCTTTAATTTTTTCTTAAATTTTATAACTTTAGCGCATTAAACCATTGACTTTTTAAGCTGTTTTGTTATATACTATGCCTAATTAATTCATCACAGCAAAGTGTTAAATTATATTTACTTATTTATGAGGAGGATATCATCAATGAAAAAAATTTTTGCGCTTATTTTATCATTAAGCCTGATCCTAAGTCTTTCTGCCTGTGGCACAACGGATAAGGCAGGCGAACAGTCAAATGCAACCAACGGGTCAACCAATGAATCCGGTGACCAGACGGCTACCCAGCCGACAGCTCCTGCCACAGAGGACACAGGTTCTTCTGATGCAGCCTATACCGTAGGAATTATCCAGCTTGTACAGCATGAAGCCTTAGATGCTGCGACCCAGGGCTTCCAGGATGCCTTAAAAGAATTATTAGGTGACAAGGTTAGCTTTGATTTACAGAACGCTTCCGGTGATTCTGCAACCTGCGCTACTATCGCCAACCAGTTCGTTTCCAACAATTATGATTTAATCATGGCAAATGCAACCCCTGCCCTGCAGGCTGCCTTTTCCGCAACGAATTCCATTCCGATCCTCGGTACTTCTGTTACGGATTACGCAACTGCACTTGATATCGACAACTGGACCGGCGTAACCGGTTACAATGTGTCCGGTACCTCCGATCTGGCTCCCCTTGACAAGCAGGCTGAGATGATCAAGGAATTATTCCCGGATGTTAAAAACATCGGTATCCTTTACTGCTCCGCAGAGCCAAACTCCAAGTACCAGTCCTCAGTAATCCAGGGCTATCTTAAGGATATGGGCTATACCTGCACGGAATATACCTTTGCAGACTCTAACGACGTTGCTTCTGTAACCCAGAACGCAGTTTCCAATAGTGAGATCCTTTACATTCCGACGGATAACACTGCTGCTTCCTGTACCGAGGCTATTAATAATGTAGCTGAGCCTGCCGGAATCCCTATTGTTGCCGGTGAGGAAGGAATCTGCAAGGGTTGTGGTATCGCAACCTTATCCATCAGCTACTATGATCTTGGATATGAGACCGGTAAGATGGCATATGAAGTACTGGCAAACGGCGCTGACGTTTCCAAGCTGGAAGTACAGTTTGCACCAAATACTACATATAAATTTATGGCTGACCGTGCTTCAAAATTAGGCGTTACTATTCCTGACAACTATGTAGCAATCGAAGCACAATAAATTCGTACCAATCGCAGGAATCTATTGGATCCCTGCCTTCAAAAATAATTTGCAACCGTATAACACTTACAGGTGTGCCGTAGAAATAGCGGTACACCTGTAAGTGTTAATTTACGCTTAGGGTAATTTCTTACTGCTTCGAATTTCTATGATTCCTGAGAACAATTTACACGTTAAATTTATGAAGGCAGTTGCGCTCGTCCGTTTTGCTTGGTATAATTTACGTTGTCGGAAGTTGAATCCAGCTTCTTATAAAAGGCGCTGCTTTTTTGCCCGTGCATCCAAATAACAGGAACTCGCTTTTTTCTGTTATTTATTATTGGAATATGCATTTCGTTCCAATAATATTTATTGATTACAGAATACTATGATTAATGGAACGCCAATTAATCCAGGTTCCATTAATAGAAGGAGAACAAAAGTATGAGTTATATTTTATCCCTTAATCCCGCGAATTTACTTAACGCTCTGCCCGGCTGCATTGCCCAGGGATTAGTCTGGGGCATTATGGCCCTGGGTGTATATGTCACCTTCCGTCTGCTGGATTTTGCGGACCTGACCGTGGATGGCAGCTTTGCTACGGGAGGCGCGGTAACCGTCATGCTAATTATTGCAGGCTTTCCTGTCCCTGTCGCCTTATTGATTGCTATTCTCG
>JARKQP010000184.1 GCA_029974875.1 Mobilitalea sp. | reverse complement strand
ATTTATCCAAACCGATCTGGTTAAATGTAACGGTTGAGGATTTTAAAAAGCATGATAAAACCAGGTTTACGAAGGATAATTTTATTGAGCAGATTGATTTTGACTACCTGGAGATCCATGTAATCGAAGAGGATTAAGATCCGGGCGGGCACATGGGATAGGAAGATTGAAGGGGAAAGAATTGGTGCAGGATGTTTCGTAAGAGGACTAACGTAATAGTAATAGTAGTACTTCTGGCAGCCGGGCTGCTGATTGTATTTAAAATATTGCAATATAATAACCTGTTTCCTTTCCTAACAGAGAGGCTGATGGTAAATGATGGGGCGAAGGTGACTACAGTTCCGGCACGGGAGACCGTGAATTCTTCGGAGCTGACAGCGGCGCCCATATCAGGGGGCGGTTCGGCGTTAGCGTCCATATCAGGGTCAGGGCAGAAATCGGAGCCAGGCCAGGAATCAAAGCCAGACCAGATATCAGGGTCGGGGCAGGAATCAAAGCCAGATCAGTCATCAAGGTCAGACCAGGAAAGCCAGGGATCAGCGCCTGTATCAGGGGTGAATCCGGCGTCAGTACCCACAGGGCAAATTCCACCGGAAGAGAAACCCGTCCAGGAGTCCGGGGCAGCGGCAGGCACAATTAGTCAGGAGGATGCAAGTATGTTTCATTACACAGAGCTGGCACAGGAGATAAAGGACAGGATCACAGGGGTATCCTATGCGGACAATTGTGAGGTACCTTACAGCGAGCTCCGGTATATGCAGGTGCTTTATTGGGGCTTTGATGGTGAGTCCCACTCAGGGGAAATGATTGTAAATAAAGCGATTGCAGCAGATGTGGTTGATATTTTCAAGGAGCTTTATGAGGCAAAATATCCGATTGAGAGCATGGTGCTGATCGATGAATACAATGCGGATGACAATGCCTCGATGGCAGCAAATAATACTTCGGCCTTTTGTTACCGGGTCATTGATAACGGCTCGAAACGGCTGTCAAACCATAGCTATGGGTTGGCAATTGACATTAATCCACTATATAACCCCTATGTCAGGCCAATCGATGGAAAAACCGTAATATCACCGGAGGAAGGCGCTGAATATGCCGACCGTACCCTGGATAATCCATATTTTATCAGGAAGGGTGATGTCTGTTACCAGGCATTTACCAGCCGTGGCTTTATTTGGGGCGGGGACTGGAAGAACCCGAAGGATTACCAGCATTTTGAGAAGAAGCTGGATTAATGGGGATCCGGACCGACATGGTGGTGCCGACGGAGGGCGTGCTTTCACAGGTGATGCTCCCGTTTAACAGCTCCAGGATCCGCTTTACGATGGAAAGGCCAAGCCCGTTCCCCTGCTTTTTGTGGGATTCCTCGCACTGGTAGAATTTATCGAAGATCTTTTCCAGCTTCCCGGCGCTGATGCCGATGCCTTCATCCTGGATCAGGACAACCAATTCATCGTGCCGGCAGGCTTCGTCAATCCGTATAGTGCCATTGGGAGGGGAGTATTTGATGGCGTTATCAATCAAGTTCGTCCAAACCTGCATCAGCAGGTCGGCATCGCTTACGATGGTGGCCGGGTTAAGCTGCAATTCATACTGGAGCTCATGGTCGGCCCATTTTTCTGACAGCATAATAATGCACTTTCTGATTTGTTCATCAATTCTGACCTCATCGGTTCTTACCACAATCTGCTGATGATCCAGCCGTGACATGCGGAGCATATTTTCACATAGGTTGGATAGCCGGACCGATTCCTGGTTTACCAGCTTTAGATATTCCTGGCGCTCTTCCTCCTCAAGGCCCCCATCCAGCAAAATTTCCGTAAAGCCGGTAATGGCGGCAACGGGGGTCTTCACCTCATGGGACACGTTGCTCATAAAGTCTTTGCGCATATAATCCATGCCGTTTAATTCCGAAGACATTTTATTAAAATTTTCTGCCAGCTCATCTAATTCATTCATATAGGGATAGTCTCCCCGCCTGGAGGTGTTTCTGGGTATCCGGACGGAGAAATCGCCCTCCGCAACCTTTTTTACTGCCTGGCTTACCTCCTCGATGGGCTTTGTCAGACGTATTGCCCCAATCCAAAGGGCGATTCCGCCAAAGGTCATGGAGAGGATGCAGACCAGCAGGCATAGAAGGACAACGACGTCCACCGATAAGGTACCCTTATAAAACAGTTTTACACCCAGTACCACAAGAGCGCAGGAGAACAGACAGGAAATGCAGAGCACCGCGATGGAAGAAAGTGAGAAATGCAGCCTTAAGGGTCTCCTGAATTTTTTGTATTCTTTCTGTTGCCGTTGATCCTCCATATCCATCCTCCCTGTGGTTTTATTTATATTTTGCTTTGTAGCCCAAGCCCCGTATGGTCACGAGCTCAAAATCCGGGCAGGTTTCAAATTTCCGCCTTAGCTTTTTGATATGGGAATCCACCGTGCGGTCGTCCGTTTCGGAATCCATTCCCCATATTTCATCCATCAATTCTAATCTGGTGAAAATCTTATTGGGGTTGCTCAAGAGCCGGTAGAGCAGATAGAACTCCTTTGGCGGCAGGTCGATGATAGTGTCGCCTATGTGTACTGTAAGGGTATCATAATGGAGGACAACATTTCCTACGGCTAATTGTTTTTCGTTGGCGATTTGCGCCCTGCGCAGGAGAGCATTGACGCGGAGTATCATTTCCTTCATATTGATGGGTTTAACCATATAGTCATCCGTACCAGCCTGGAAACCCTTTTCCAGATCCTCCATCTGGCTTTTTGCGGTGACCATAAGAATGGGTAAGGTGTAGGCGGCACTTCTTAGTTCCCTGGTTAATTCATAACCGTTCATATTAGGCATCATGATATCACAGATGATAAGGTCGATATGCTCACGGTCCAGGACCTGCAGCGCCTCAAGGCCGTCAAAGGCCGGGAAAGCCTTGAAACTTTCCTGCTTTAGTTTTGCACATATCATCTTATTCAAGGTATTATCATCCTCTACCACCAATATGGAAAACATAGCTTCACCTCACAATGAATATATCCTGACCGGAATTATCAGGCCGGCCCCCTTTAATTTATCCTTATCAGGAAAATGAATGGCAGCTGACAGGTCAGCCGCTTCTAATTTTATTTCAACAGTGCCTCAACTTTTGCTCTTTTTTCAAAGAGTACACATCCCCCGGCATGATCCTCCAGGAGCAGCTTATCATCACGCAACCGGGTAAAAAGCCTGGAATGGAGAGCTTCTTTCAAAGAGGTATCCGCTACATTAATGTCTGAGTAGGGAGAGAAAGGGCAGGGCTCGGCGCCACCGTGGGAATTAATGTGGAAGAAACCTCTGCCGGCGGCAAGACATCCGCCGGAGCTTTTCTCATCCCCGGGAAAGGAGATGAATAGCAGGTTATCGTATTCCTGGCGAAGCAGCTGCAGCTTGGCATTTAATAACTCCCTCTCTGCATCTTCCGGTGCCAGGTCGGCTGTGGCTTCGGATACTGGTACATATTCTATGTAAAATACCAGTTTACATCCATAGTCCGCCAGCTGATTTAAAAAATCTTTGGAGGTTACTTCATTTAAATTATGCTTCGTCACCGTAACGGAAGCGCCAAACATGATATGGTTTTGTTTCAGCTGTTCCATTGCAGTAATGACGCGGTTGTATACGCCGGATCCGCGCCGCTCCTCAGTTGTTTCCTTATGCCCTTCGATGCTGAAGACCGGTATTAAATTTCTGGATTTTTCAAAGAGCTTTAGGTAGGGCTCATTCATCATGGTTCCGTTTGTAAAGACCGGGAATACAATTTCAGGAATACGGCCTGCGGCTTCGATCACATCCCTGCGCAGCATCGGCTCGCCGCCGGCCAGAAGAACAAAGCCGATGCCCATATCCTTGGCTTCCTGGAAGATGCGAAACCACTGGGTGTCCGTCAGTTGATGTTTTGGCTCCCTATCCTCACAGGAATGGTTCGCCCTGGAATAGCAGCCGGCGCAGTGGAGGTTACAGCTGCTGGTAATACTTGCAATTAAAAATGGGGGAATGTGTTCTCCCCGTACTTTGGCCTCCCGTCGAAGTCTGGTGGCCTCCTTGCTGGCAAGGGCGTATCTGGCAATAAAGAGGCTTTCTTTTGGATCCTTAAGGGTGGCGCGGAGGGCTCCTTTTACAATGGCCTCCACACCGCCGGAAAGATATTGTTCCAAATTGAATTCTTGTTCCATGCTCTATTCTCCCGCTATGATTTTTTGTGTGAACTTCCCTGCTTCAATTAAATCCTGTTCGTTCGGCCGTCCCTTATGCAGCAAGGCAAATTGGCCCCGGCAATAATAATTTTCTTCCGCTGTAGGGATGCCTTTTGCAGTAAGAAGCTTTTTGATTTCCGGGTAAGCTCTTTCCACCAGGGCAGAGGTTGAAAAAATAATTACTTTTCCTACGCTATTTTTATCCAAGGTCTCAATGAATTCCTTTACCTGTTTATCAATTCCCGCTCCGTATACGGAAGCACCAAGGAAAAGAATATCAACTTTTCCTTGTAGGGGGGTATCTAAGGTTGCTGCCTGGCAGCCGGCAGTTTGGGCAATTTTCCCCGCTAATTTTTCTGTATGGCCGGTTCTGGAGAAATATCTTACGCTTACTGATTTATTGGACATAAACAATCCATCCTTCCTCATTATATTATAATTAAGATCTGTGGTGCTATATTTTTTTATCGAATTCGATGGTGGTGTTAACTATAATACGGTTATATGAACTGAATATGACCAAAAGGAGCCTTTTAAATAAATTATCTATTTAATTTATAGATTTACGCCACGAGCAAAACATTGATTTATGGAAACCTTAATGTTATAATCTTGATACATAAGTAAGATAGATGGTTGAGGAGTGGCGAGATGAAGCAAGTCATGATAGCAGACCATGATGATGAAATGTTCCAAGTGGTTGTGCAGGCCTTAAGGTCTAATTATATAATATCACCACTTCCGAAAAGATCAGATCTGCAACATTATTTTCATACAAATACGGCAGATATGATAATACTGACTGTGTCGGAAAAGGATACAGGCAGTATACAGACTTACGAGACACTGATGAAAATTCCGGAGATCATAGGGGTGCCGGTAATTTTTTTTGCTAAGCACGCGGATCTGGAGCTGGAGCAGACCGTGGTCCATATGGGGGCTGAGGAATATATCACCCTGCCCATATCGCCGGAGCTGATCCTCCATAGGGTCAGCAGCTGCATGGAGTTATGTGCCCTGCGCAAAGAGAGGCCCATCCTTGAAAAATACCAGGACGCAATCTCCCAGACCTTTGCGGAGCTGGTGGAGTGCCGGGATGAGAGCACCGGGGGACATTTAAGGAATACGACGAGATATTTTAACATATTGCTGCAGGAGGCCATGAGGCAGGAGCCCTATAAGGACATTATTCCCTACGAGGATACCAGGGATCTGATCCGTTCGGTCATGCTCCATGATATCGGTAAGATTGGTATAAATGATGATATCCTGCGCAAGGAATCCTCCCTGGACAGGAAGGAATTCGAGCACATGAAGACCCACACCACCCTTGGGAAACTGGCCTTCGAGCATGTCATAGAAAAAACTGGCGGAGCCAGATGGCTACTCCTTGCGAGGGATATGGCCTATTGCCACCATGAGAGATGGGACGGAACCGGTTATCCGAATGGGTTAAAGGGGGAGGAAATCCCCCTCTATGCCAGGATGCTGACCGTTGTGGATGTTTATGATGCGCTGACCTCCAACCGGACATATAAGGAAGCATTTTCCCACCAAAGGGCGGTGGAAATTATCCTCGAAGGACGAGGAACAAAATTCGACCCTGATCTGGTTGATTTATTTATGGATGTAGAGAAACAATTGGAAGAAGCGCTTAATAATATAAGTGACACCGAAATGATAGAAGGAGTATAAGCCATGGCATATACGGCACTTTACAGAAAGTTCCGGCCTGATAATTTCCTTGATGTAAAGGGGCAGGAGCATATTGTAACGACGCTGAAAAATCAGATAAAGGCGGGAAGGATTGGGCATGCCTATTTATTTACGGGCACAAGGGGTACCGGCAAGACTACGGTAGCCAAGCTGATGGCAAAGGTAGTGAACTGCGAAAACCCGGTGGATGGTAATCCCTGCAACGAATGCCGCATGTGTAAGGGCATTATGGCAGGCTCCTCCATGAATGTAATTGAGATTGATGCCGCTTCCAATAACGGAGTGGACAATGTCCGGGAAATCGTGGAGGAAGTCCGTTATTCGCCGACGGAAGGAAAATATAAGGTATATATTATCGACGAGGTCCATATGCTATCGGCGGGAGCCTTTAATGCCCTGTTAAAGACCATAGAGGAGCCGCCGTCCTATGTGATTTTCATACTGGCAACCACCGAGGTCCATAAGATTCCGGTGACAATCCTGTCAAGGTGCCAGAGATATGATTTTAAGAGGATTACGATTGATGTTATAACGGATCGTCTGACCCAGTTAATGGCGGCTGAGAATATAGAAGCGGAGGAAAAAGCCCTCCGTTATGTGGCAAGGGCTGCGGATGGCTCCATGCGTGATGCCCTAAGTTTGCTTGACCAGTGCATATCCTTTTACCTGGGCAAAAAGCTGACCTATGACAATGTGCTGGAGGTGCTGGGGGCGGTGGACACCCAGGTGTTTGCGAGGCTGCTGGGGCATATCCGGTCACAGGACGTAGCTTCCTGTATCAAGCTGTTGGAGGAAATAGAAAGCACAGGCCGGGAGCTGGGGCAGTTCACCGTAGATTTTATTTGGTATCTCCGGAATTTGCTGCTGCTTAAGACGACGGAGGATATCTCGGAGATGGTAATAGAGATTTCTTCGGAAAACCTGGCGATCCTTCAGCAGGATGCCGCTTTGATGGAAGAACAGACCCTGATCCGCTATATCCGGATATTTTCGGAGCTGTCAAACCAGCTCCGCTATGCGGCGAGGAAAAGGGTGCTTATCGAGGTGGCTTTGATTAAGCTCTGCAAGCCGGAGATGGAGCAAAGCTTTGATTCCATCCTCGACCGGATCAAGCTGCTGGAAGAAAAGCTGGAAAAGGGAGTGGTAGTAAGCCAGAGCCACCCGGAGCCTGCAGTAGATACAAAACCGGCCACACCCCAGGAGAAAAAGCCGGCGATATTGCCGGAGGCGCTGCCCGAGGATCTGAAGGCGGCAGCCCAGAACTGGAAGAGCATTATAACCCAGATCGGCAGGAAGGCGCCTTCCCTAATACCGATCCTGAATAATACAACATTGAGTATGGATGGGAATCAAGGTCTGCTGCTGGTTGTAACGGAGCAGATCGACAAGGATTTCATTGACCGGGAAAGCCACATGAGCCTGATCAAGGATACCTTGGCAGGGATGTTCCATAAGCAGATCCAGGTAAATACAAGGTATTTGGACAGATCCAAGGAACGTGTGGATGAAGTGGTGGATCTGTCAAAGCTGGTAAAGATGCCGATACAATATGAATAAATGGTTCATCCCAGTTACAGGGGGGATTATGAGGATCTGTGATTGGATGATATATATTTAAGCAGGCAGGGAAAGTTTAAGAAGCCGGGTAATCAGGTGGCGGCGATCCTTACTGCAGGTACTGTAAATACGGTAAGCCCATGGACTATGGACATAGGGAGAATCGAAGGAAGCTATTTGAAAGGAGAATAATACATGGCAAAAAAAGGTGGATTCCCGGGAGGCGGCATTCCTGGAAATATGGGAAATCTGATGAAGCAGGCACAGAGAATGCAAAAGCAGATGGAGGATAAGACAAAGGAACTGGAAGAGAAGGAATATGAGGCAAGCGCCGGAGGCGGTGCCGTAACGGTTAAGGTATCCGGTAAGAAGGAGATCACGTCGGTAAAGCTGTCCCAGGAAGTGGTTGACCCGGATGATATAGAGATGCTGGAGGATCTGATTGTGGCAGCAGCGAATGAGGCTCTCCGCAAGATGGAGGAGGAGTCTGCGGCAGTGATGGGCTCCATCACCGGTGGACTTGGCGGCGGCCTTGGAGGCTTTCCGTTCTAATGGACTTTAACAGCGGGATATAAAATGGAATCAAGCTCTGGAGACCGGATAGCGCTGGTTTTCAGAGCTTGATTTATTTTAGAACCTTATTATATGCCAAACAGATTCGGCCTGGGAACCAGCACGGACAGTACCGGTTATGATCCTTAATTAATTTGTAACGCTGGGGTGGAAGGGGATTTCACCGTAATCGTCTTCCATACATGCCTCAATTTTGCGGTAATTTTCAATCAGCCGATCCATCTGGGCATTATAAGCCTCGTCTACAATTTTATGCTCAGGATGCTGTTCATAATACTCAATACACATTCTGGCGGCCAGGGAATGAGGAATTTCACACT
>JARKQP010000134.1 GCA_029974875.1 Mobilitalea sp. | reverse complement strand
CGCCCTTTCCCTCCCTAAAGACTTATTTAAGATTTTATCAATATAATAATTATAATCCCCGAAACCTCATCGATAAAGGGATCGTTACAAAATTTAGCATGTCCCGATCCAACAAACATTTTTAATTTAAATCCCTATATTGACGGATACAGCTTCAGCACTTTCACCATCAATTGTTACTGACACTTTAGTGCGATACGTTGACCCTGACATTCCCTCATGGCTTTTAGATAATAGAACATAGTTAGTTCCACTGATAGTCCATGAATTCACCCTGATCCATTGCCCAGAATAATATTTTTCCAGATACATTGTGCCACTGATTTTTCCTGTGGTCTTCATTGCTTCTATGTATACTGATGGATACAACATCGTTCCACTTGCGGAAAGCATCGGCGTAATTTCAAGAATATTTGCCCAGTACGGTGTGATTATCGGAAAATCGATATTTGTATTAACTGCTGCTTGTCCCCCTACTTCCGCTGCATACGCTGCGTTTGTAACTCCACTTCCTGCCATTAATACGGCTGCTATTGCTCCAATTGCTATTTTTCTTGCTTTCATAGAAAAAATCCTCCTTATTTGTTAGGTTTTTTAGTACCTTACCTATATAACGCACAAGGAGGAAAAAAGGGACATGTTTTTTTAAATTATTTTGTAATATTTTCTGCTATCTTTAAAATTTCTTCTTTATTTATTTTTCCTATAATATGGCATGCCACTCCATCCCTATCCCATATTAAATAGGTCACTTCATCAGCCTCCCATATATATGCCTGGGAATCTCTTAAAACAAACTCTTCAACTTCCGCATTCTCCGTATTAAAATAAGAATTTACTTTACCAAATGATTTAAAAAACTTTATAGTTATTTTCATACCGTTTCCATGAACGTAATGATGAATTAATATTTCACCATTCTCTTGTGTATCCCTTAACTCAAACCCGTCCGGTACATAGTTAATCTTTAGATCCGTCAATTCAAGGGGATCATTTTTCTCATCATTATTCTGAAATTGGAGTACGCTAAATTGAGGAAAGGTCTCCATTACCCAGGCAAAGAATTTTGTACGAGCCTCTACGCTGACTACCAAAACAGAGGAAAATGCCAAAAATAGTACTAACAGAAAAATAGCTACCTGCTTAGCAACAAATAAAAACACTTTGGCCGGGCTTTTCTTTATCCTGATCTCTTTTAATTTTTGCCTGAAGGACTTTGAATACTCCGGCTTATATACTATCCTAGCGGAATCATATTCCTCCATAATTCCTTCAAGTACTAGCTTACATGCTTCTTCCATGGAGGCTGCAGCGATCCATGTATCCCTTAACCCCAAAAGGCCTGACAACAACTTCTCCAGATAGTTTAATTTGCCCTGTGCATTCTCTGCCCCCAGCATCTCTTCTATTCCAGGGACAGTATTATGAAAACAATGCCTGAACAAAAGAATGCTTTGATATTCAAAAGGCAGCAGGCTTATCTTGTTTGCCAGCTGTTTTATCTGCAAAAACGATAACGGCTGGCGCACGATACTGTCCTTATCCCACTTTGCCATCCTTTGCAGCTCTGTTTGCAAGGACAGACTACCCACTTCTTTCATAATATTTTCTGTTTTCTCAGGCATTTTTTTCACCACCTTCATAATAGGAACGCAGCTTTTTCAAAATGCGCTGTCCCCGCTTCTTTGCTGCCTCTTCCGTAATATCTAAGAGCTCAGCAATTTGTTTAAAGCTCATATCATGAACAAAACGGAAATAAATAAAATTCCTCTCATCCTCCGGAAGGCTGTCCACGCAAGAGAGCAACTTTTCTTTTTCAACAGTCTTGATATATTCCTCTTCCATACTATAGCTCTCATCATTATGCTCAAAATAGTCTATATCCTCTGCATAAACGGCTTTTTTACGCTGTCTTATAATATTCATGGTTTCATTCCTCAATATTATAACGCAGTAAGGCTCCCTCTGGGGACATGGTAAAGCCGAAATCTTTTCTATATGCTCCATGATTTTTAAGAATGCCTGTGACACGGCCTCCTCTGCATCACTGTGAGACCTTAATATTCTAAAGGAAATATTGTACATTTTTACATTCATTTTTGAAAAGATTTGATTGACCAAATCTTTTTCAGCTTCTGACATTACACCGATCACTAATATTAGTATCAAATTATTCCTCCCCTATAGTCCTTCCATGTCATATTATGTCAAATATTATTATATAATTGTACAGGCATATTGTAAATCATATAATATATAATAGGGGGATATGGGGTATTGAATAGCCAGGGTATTTTCTCTTATAGAATGTTGAAACAAATAATAGGCTATAGAAATAAATGTCCGGAAGAGAAGCGGGGAGCCATTCGGTAAGTTTTTCAGTTGGCGGAAATCAGAGGAAGTGCTAGTTTGTGTTGTTATAAAGTGAAATTTGCAGATCAACTTTTTATTCCATATTTCATTTTCGATTGTTAACATGAAATATCCGTAGTATAATAGGGTAGATATTTCATGTTGAAATTTATTCCTGCAAAGATTGGAGTGATAACACCATGCAAAGAGCCGGTGTTTATAAAACGAACCGCACCTTTGCCTATGATGAATATTTGCAAATACTACGTAAAGACACATAAAACAGAGGTAAGCCTTGTCAACAAGGTTTACCTCACAGTTGTTGTTCCTAATATATAGAGATGCTATATTACACAGTTGTTGTTCCTGATATATATATACTACATTACGCTTTTGTGTCCACTTTGCCTGCTTCTTTGTTAACCGGCGTTTTGGAATAAGTGCCATTGCTTGTATAGGTTCTGTCTGTCGCTGCCACTGCACTTTTGATGGCGGCTGCCTTTTGGGATACTTTGGCGGTATAGGATTGGTGTCCCACAAACAAGGACTTCAAGGCACTGATATTAGCTTTCCTTAAATCTCCTTCGTCCAGTTTTATCTTGTTGTCTTTTCCAACAGTAATCCCCGCATCCGAGAGAAGTCTGGACGTTTCTTTCGTCATACCGGTCATCCAGGCTGCATTTCTAAGGACGCCTTTTGTATCAGAGGTTCCAGCCTGCTCCACCATGCTATTGTAATCCTCAACAAAGCTTTTTACCGCCTTCGTAATGGCATCCCAGTCATAATCCTCTGTAACAGCTTCCTTTCCGTCCCCGCCCTTCTGCGTTATCTTTTTCTTCTCCCAAAGGGATGCTGCGTTCAAGGTATCCGCTGATTTCTTCAAAGCATCGGCTCTGCTCTTTATAAGAGCAAGATCCTGTGGTGCATCCCCTGATGCTTCTTTCTTCTCAGCATCCTGCTTGGAATAATAAGCCTTCAGCAGCCGCTGATAGCTTCCGCTCCTGATACTGGCATAATCCGCCAGATTAATTCCACCCATGGGTGATTTCGCTCCCGACATGCTTGAAAACAAATCAGAATAACGGTTCTTGATATTGTACTGGTCGCCAAAAATATTAGATATCCCTGCCATAGCAATCCCTCCTTATGCTTTTGTATTATTTTCTGTTATCAATATCATCTATCAATATCATCGGACAAAAACAGTTATTTCTTTAGATCTCCTTCCCAAAACCCTTAATAAGGATATTCCGGTCTTTTTGCTTTAGATATTCCCTACCAGAAAATCCTTTAAAACACCAGCTGCTTCCCTGATATAATAATTCAGGGTCAGGATCCTGTCCGAGGGCGCCGCCAAGCCCTGGGCCTGTGGTAACCCCTGCTTCTTTGCAATGCTTACGGCCCGGAATACATGGAAGCCATTGGTTACAATGACAAGGCCGGGGGCTTCCCCTTCGATCAGCAATTTACTGTACCTTATGTTCTCTGCCGTATTCGTAGAACGCTCTTCCTTGATAATCCGTTCCGGTGCAATTCCTTTGGACTGCAGATAAATTCTCATGGCTTCCGCTTCTGTTATATCCTCACCGGCTCCCTGCCCGCCGGATACAATTACCAGGGTCTGCGGATTATCCTCCAAATATTCCACTGCCGTGTCCAGCCGCTTCTTTAAGGATTTTGTTATTGTTGTCCCTCTGACCTGGGCTCCAAGCACGATGACATAATCCGCCCCTGCTTCTGCGTCCTTATGGGAATAGTAGACAATCGTCCCTTCGACCAGAATAAAGACGCAAAAGCCGATGGCAACTATGACAGTAGCAATATAATTCCATACACTTGGCAGCTTTATATTATGGATCAGCATATATTTCAAAATACAGCCCAAAAGAAGCAGCCCCAATCCGGCAAAGATCCAGAACCCTGCAAATGCTGTTCCAATTCCTGCATAAACGGTTATTACTCCATAATACAAAAGGCATAGGATGCCCAGGATAAGACAGATTCCAAATAATAAACTCATGCTAACCATTACATCCTTTCAATTACAGCAGTACCTAGGTTCTTGCAAAGCTCAGAAACTGCTGCCCTTTTCATACAATCAGTGCAGTTTCCTGAGCGGGATTTGCATATGCCCAGTGGACACACATTTTACAGCTTCATCGTCAGCTGGATCCTCTTCTTTGCCAGGTCGACGCTAAGAACCTTGACATCTACAATGTCCCCAACGCTGACTACATCCAGGGGATGCTTTACGAATTTCTTGTTGGACAGCTCGGAGATATGAACCAGTCCGTCCTGGTGTACACCGATATCTACAAAGGCACCAAAATCAATTACATTCCGCACCGTTCCCTTTAAGACCATACCCTCCGTCAGATCCTTCATCTCAAGGACATCCGTCCTTAGGATCGGCTTCGGCATCTCATCCCTGGGATCCCTGCCCGGCTTTTCAAGCTCTTTTATAATATCCGTTAATGTAATTTCACCGACACCCAGCTCCTCGGCCAACTTATGCTTATCCTTAATCTGTCTGCCGATTGTAATAATCTCTTCCTCACGCTCCATCACTGCCACGGAAGTATTTTTCCTGCCAGCTTCTTCAGACGCAGGAATTGCCGTACTGCCGACTGCTGCCGCCAATGCTTTTGCAAAGGCTGTATTTTGGTTCTTCACCGTAATTGTCTGCTGTTTTTTCTTTTCTGC
>JARKQP010000181.1 GCA_029974875.1 Mobilitalea sp. | reverse complement strand
AAACCATAATGCATTCAAAAATTCCTTATTCCCAAAGGCCGCCTTGTAGTTTTTAATTCCTACCCACTTGGCATCAATCACCGTGGTGAACTCAGTGAAGGACAGGACAATTCCAAGCACAAAAGGAATTATAAATGCTAGGGTAAAAGCAATCAAGGTCGGTAATACAAAAATCGGGAAATATCTTTTAGTATGTCTTTTCATACGAATCACAACTCCATCCGCCTGCCGGCACCCTTTTCAAGATAGGAGGAATGTTTCAAAACCTTTTTTGCCCTTCCGTTTTTGAAACATTCCTCCATCTGTTTAACGCTACACTTCCAAACATGCCGCTTTAGCGGCACAAACAATCAGTGAAGAACGCTGCTCTTGCGTTCTTCTAGTGTGAAGCATAGAAGTTGTTAGGCACCGTCTTTGGGTGCCTTAGAACTTCTCTTCACACTTACTTCGCTTTTTCTGATTTCCAGGAATCCTTAACTACTGCCACAACCTCATCCCAGGTCTTGCCACCCTGAGCATACTCCAGTAACGCATCACCAAAGTAGTTCTTGAATTCCTCACTCGGGAATGCTGCAAAGGTCCAGGCTACACTTGATACACCGTCCTTCTCCATCCAGGCAAGAACTTCCCTTGCCAGAGGATCGGAAGGCTTCTCATCCTCTTCAAAGGTAGTGAAAGGTGCAATAAAGCCTAAATCGTTCGTTACATAAGCCTTGCCCTTCTCACTTGAGAACATCCACTCAAGGAAAGCAGCGGAAGCCTTTTGCTTTGCTTCAGAAGCCTGGCTGTTGATAACAAAATAGTTCTCCGTACCAACGCATAAGCCCTGTTTTTCTTCACCGGCTACGCCGGTATAAATAGGCATGAATTTAATATCCTCCGCAGCAACTACATTACCGTCCACGCCGCTGATCTGTGACCATGCCCAGTTGCCGTTCTGTACCATTGCGACCTGGCCAAGTGCAAATTCAGCCATGGAATCATTTACTGTCTTGCTGCCGAGAAGTCCCTTCGCACTAGCAGAATTATCGATGTACAGGTCAAAAATATTCTTGTAATTCTCAGCATATTTGAATTCAATTTCATTTGCTGCCAGACCGGCTAATACTGTATTGTCATATGCGGTGTTATCCTTAAACTCATAGTATAACGGAAGGTTAGCCAGATGTGTCTGCCATCTCCACTGATCACCGGCACCTAAGGAGGTGGATGCGAATACGCCCTTAATGCCGAGGGCATCCTTGTGGGCTGTCATATCCTCCACAACTGCCTTTAATGCTGCAAAATTGTTAATCTCATCCATGGATTTGTAGGAGGTTGCCTTATCTGCTAATGCAAAATATTTATTCATTATAGCATTATTATAAATGATTCCGTAGCCTTCTACAACATAAGGAATTCCATATACGCCATCGCCGGCGGTAACTGCCAGGCTCTTATCGGATAAGTAGCTGTAAAGCTGTGACTGGCTTAAATCTGCACAATAGTTTTTCCAGGATTCATAACCAACCGGTCCGTTGATCTGGAAGATTGTCGGAGGGTTGGATTTTGCAATTTCAGACTTTAAGGTCTGCTCGTAGGTACCGCTTGCTGCAGTAACTACCTTCACCTTTATGCCTGTCTCTGCTTCGTAATCGGCTGCAATTTTATCATATACCTCTGCGATCTCCGGCTTAAAATTCAGGTAATAGATTTCGTCTACCTTTTCCTCCTTTGTCGTATCGCCCGTTGTAGTATCCTCTGATGTAGGGGCAGTGGTTGGTGTTCCGCCCTGGGAACCTTCCTCCGGTGTATCCTTCTTGCCACAGGCTGCCAATGCTCCCGTAATCATAAGAAGTGCTAATAGGATTGCCAATAACTTACTAATTCTTTTCATACTTACCTCTCCTTCTTTTTTGTGGAATAGCACTAATATGCCAGCTTCCAATTCATAGTATTTTGTTTCGTTAACGTTACCAGTAACGTTCTCGGTAACGTTTCCATAATTAATTCTAACATATATTTTTAAAAAATCAACTCTTTTTTATAGTTTTTATACAACAAATTTTTCACAAAAAAGAGAGGCGTTGTCACAAGGATTAACGTCTCTCTTTTTGATACAAATAACTCACTTTCATGAAGGAAACTATTCCATAGCCCAGCAGTGATTTAATGGACCATGTCCATGCCCGAGCTTTAGCTTTGCCGAAATTGCCCCTGTAATATAGGCTTTTGCATTGGCAATGCTCTCCTGTACATCCAAGCCCTTAGCCAGATTGCAGGCGATAGCGGAGGATAACGTACACCCTGTTCCATGGGTGTTGGCATTATCAATGCGCGGCTGCTCATACCAGTAATACTCACCTTTATGATATAGCAAATCATCACTGCGGTCCGGGAGGTGGCCGCCTTTCACTAAGACGCTGCCATGATAATGCTGCGACAGGTCCTCTGCTGCCCGCCGCATGTCCTCCTTTGATTCAATTTTTCTTCCTGTCAAATGCTGCGCTTCGATTAAATTTGGTGTTATGATATCCGCCAGCGGAAGCAATCTTGAGATAAGCATGTGTATTGCATCCTCCTGCAAAAGCTTACTTCCGCTGGTGGAAATCATGACCGGGTCTAATACAATATTCTTTAACTGATATTTTATGATTCTATCCGCTACCACTTCAATAATGTCCTCATTCACAAGCATGCCAAGCTTTACTGCATCAGGATGGATGTCATTGCAAACCATATCCAGCTGTTCTGCTACAAAATCAGGACTTACCTCAAGTACCTTGCTGACCCCTGTTGTATTTTGGGCAGTTAGTGCCGTGATAACACTCATTGCATACATTTTATGGGCTGTAACCGTCTTGATATCCGCCTGTATCCCGGCACCACCGCTGCAATCGGAGCCGGCTATACTTAATATCTTTTTCATTTTATACCTCCGCCTTTTATATAGATGGATTCCATAAATAAATTATCCATATTCCAAGTCATAGCTTCCTAGTAAATCACTTCCCATTAACCCACTTCTTAGTAAATCATTTCCTGGTAACCCTTTATATAAGATTACTCCTCCTTTGCCTGGCCTAGCATCTCCCCTGCAAAGTTAGCATCTCTTTTGACAAGGCCAGCATTTCCCTTGTTGCTTCTCCAATGTCTTCCTGGGCAAATATTGCTGATATGACCGCTACCCCATCGACACCTGAACCGGCTAAATCCATTATATTGTCTTTTGTGATTCCACCAATTGCTACAACAGGTATGTGGACAACCTCACAGATTGCTTTTAGCAAGTCAACCGTTACAGGATTCGCATCTTTTTTCGTGTTCGTCGGAAAAACTGCACCGACTCCAAGGTAATCTGCACCAGCTTCTTGTGCTTTCAAGGCCTCCTCCACATTGTGGGCAGAGATACCGATAACCCTGCCACTTCCCAACCGTTTCCTTATTTCCACCAGGTCACCATCCCCCTGTCCAAGATGTACTCCATCTGCATCAGCAGCAATTGCCACCTCAACGTTATCATTGATGATGAAGGGTACCTGATATTTCTTTGTAAGTGCCTTGATTTCTTTGGCTTCTTTTACAAATTCCTCAAACTCCATGTCCTTTTCCCGCAACTGTACTATGGTTGCCCCGGCGTGTACGCTTTCTTCCACTTGTTCGGACAGCTTTCTTGATGCCAGCCATGTGCGGTCAGTTACTATGTATAATTGCATGTGTTCTTTTTTAATCTGCATTCTTAATCTCCAGTCCTCATCTTCATTCCTTATCCTGGATTCTTAATCTCCAGCCCTTGTCTTCATTCCTTATCCTGCATTCTTAATCTCCAGCCCTTGTCTTCATTCTTTATCCTTCATCCTTTACCTCTCATCTTCATCCAATTCTGTATTCTGATCCCTGTCACAGCCATGCTTTTTAAATTAAATCCCACCTTTGTTTTCCTTGTGCCGCCCAGCTGTCCATACTCCCCTTCTCTCCTTACATAACCTCAACCCGGACTGCTTGATTCAGGCGTTCCACATCCATATTACCCATAGCGTCGATAAGGTGCACCCGGAAGGAAGCTGTTCCCTCCTGCCTTGCAATCATCCTCTCATAGGCCTGTTCTCCGCAGATCCCCATCATAGCTACACCTGCCGCCGCTGCATCAAGTAAATTGTCCGGATTGGCGGCACACACCGCTCCTATGACCGCCGAAAGCATGCAGCCGGTGCCGGTGATACGGCTCATCACCGGCGTTCCGTTGCGGAGGATGTATGCTCTTCCTGCATCCGTAACGATATCAATCACTCCGGTTATAACAATGATCGCCTTGGTTCTCTCTGCTAATTGCTTTGCAGAGGTTACGGCTGCCTCCAAATTATCCTCCGTTATTTTATCCTCCTGGCCCGCATCCACGCCTTTAGTAGACGCCGTGCCTTGGCTGATGCACTTAATTTCAGAAGCATTTCCCCTGATCACATCTACCTTTATCTCCTGAAGGAGCTTCATTGCTGTTGCTGTTCTTAATTTCGATGCGCCTGCACCTACCGGATCAAGAATGACCGGATGGTTTAATTCATTGGCCTTCTTCCCCGCTGCAATCATGGATTCAATGGTTCTTTCATTCAGTGTGCCAAGATTAACCACCAGCGAATTACAAAGGGAGGTTATCTCTTCAACCTCATGGATATCGTCCGCCATAATCGGTGAAGCCCCACAGGCAAGGATCATATTGGCACAATCATTCACTGTTACATAATTCGTGATGCTATGTACAAAAGGTGCTTTGACTTTTACATTTTCCAATATAGTTTTAAACATTTCATTGATACCCCATTTTCTTTATTCTTTGATTGCACTGCTGGGGTATGTCTGAAAGCTGCAATGAGTTTTCAGACACGCCCTAGCTAATGGACTAATGGATCAGATTAGTATTTTTAAAAGCTATGCTACTAGATTTTTTGGATCTTATAAAATCTCTACCTTTTCGCCGTTTAAAATCCGGTTTGTGGTTCTCATGGCGCACATTTTCCCGCACATGGAGCAGCTATGTTTGTCCGTTGGCGGTGCACTTTCAAAATACTCCCTTGCTTTCACCGGATCAATCGCATAGGAGAACATCTCCTCCCAATCGATCCTGCGCCTGGCATCACTCATTTTATTGTCAATATCTCTTGCTCCCTTAATTCCTTTTGCTATGTCCGCAGCATGGGCAGCTATTTTAGAAGCAATAATTCCTTCCTTTACATCGGATAAATCCGGCAGCCTAAGATGCTCTGCCGGTGTCACATAGCATAGGAAGTCGGCACCATTTGCGGCGGCAATTGCACCGCCGATGGCAGAGGTAATATGGTCATAGCCCGGTGCAATATCCGTAACCAATGGTCCTAATACATAAAAGGGCGCTCCATGGCAGAGCCTCTTCTGAAGCTGCATGTTTGCAGCAATTTCATTGAGCGCCATATGTCCCGGGCCTTCTACAAGCACCTGGACATTCTTCTCCCATGCCCTTTTCGTCAGATGTCCCAGCTCAACCAATTCCGTTATTTGCCCCGCATCCGTACTGTCATGGATGCTGCCCGGGCGAAGCGCATCACCTAAGCTGATGGTGACATCATACTCATACAGAATATCAAGTACCTCATCATAGTACTCGTAGAAGGGATTCTCATTGCCTGTCATGCTCATCCAGGCAAATAGGAGGGAACCTCCACGGGATACGATATTAGTTAAACGACCCGCTTTCTTAAAGCTATCCACCGCCTTTTTATTAATACCCGCATGGATTGTCATAAAGTCCACACCTTCCTTCGCATGTGCCTCTACTACCTTAAGAAAATCCCTTGCCCCAATGTCCATCAGATCCTTTTCCAAATATCCGATGGCATCATACATCGGCACTGTTCCGATCATTGCCGGGGAATACTCCACCAGCTGCTTGCGGAAGGTATTGGTTTTACCGTAATTGCTTAAATCCATGATGGCATCTGCTCCAAATTGGATGGAGAGCTTTACCTTCTCAAACTCCTTATCATAGTTTGCACAGTCCCCGGATACTCCGAGATTTACATTAATCTTGGTCCGGAGCCCCTCTCCGATACCCTCCGGGTTTAAGGAGGTATGTAAACGGTTTGCGGGAATGGCTATGGTTCCTGCGGCAATCCTCTGCTTTAACAGCTCCGCATCCAGGCCTTCCTTCCCGGCAACAATCTGCATTTCCTTTGTAAGAATGCCGAGCTTTGCGGCTTCCATCTGTGTATGGTATTTCATTGTTTTACCTCTTTCCTGCTTATAATTTTATATTTCAAATAACCAAATTCTACTTCGGAATTTATCAGATAATCTCTTCCTTCATCCAGTTCTTTATAACACCCGTTTTTTTTAAGATAGCCAAAAATGCTACCGCCATAATAGAACCGGCAATTGTACTTAATCCAAAGGGAAGGATAAAGCCGTAAAATGCCAGGGTACTGGATAGAAAGAAGGCTGCGACAGGATAGGCAAGTATTGCGCCAAGAATACCTGTTCCAATTACCTCACCTAAAAATGCAAAGCTTACTTTATGGGTAAATCGATATAACAAACCGCAGAGCAAAGCCCCGCACATGCTTCCCGGGAAAGCAAGCAGGCTTCCTGTCCCCAGGAGGTTACGCAGTAAGGAGGTGGCAAAAGCCATTCCTACTGCATATACCGATCCAAGAAGTATCCCGGCAATCACATTAATAAAATGCTGCATGGGAAAAACCTTAGATACCCCGATTGGAATGGAAACGGTAGAACAAAGCACTCCGACGGCTACTAAAATTCCCGCTAATGATAACTTTTTCACTGACATAACTACTCACTCCTTAAAATGTTTTGAACAGCAACTATGGTTGGCCAACCATTAAAATTAATCATGTTTTTACACAAAAATAGGATGTACCAGCAAAGGTACATCCCACAAATTATACTACATCCATGTTATTCCCTACGTTGGCATTACCCAAATCAGGTACGGTCGAAACTTCAGTTTCCTCTCAGCCTGTTCACAAGCTCCCGACATTATTAATTTTGACTAATTATAGTATGCGCAGGTTATGTTTGTCAATCATTAATTGAATTACTACGATATTCCTTACTGCGATATTATCATAGGTTCCAAAGACAAAAGGTTAATATCACATTCAAATAGTACTTTTTCCTATGAATTGGGCTACGTTTCTTATTAATTTATCAAGCTTGCCTATAAATAATAATCAATCGCAATGTTACTGTCCTCAAAAAACTCCGAATAAATCTCTTTTCGTATTTTCACAAACTCATAGCTGCTTCTGTCCCTCGGTCTTGCCATGGGCACAGGTATAATTTTCTTTACGATACCCGGACGGTCCGACATAATGATAACACGGTCGCTTAGAAAAATAGCTTCATCGATATCATGGGTAATCAGGATCATTGTGGTTTGCTCCGCCTGCCATATCCTTAAAACCTCATTCTGCATATTGATCCTGGTCAAAGCATCCAAGGCTCCAAAGGGCTCATCCAAAAGCAGTACACTGGGCTGGTTAATCAGCGCTCTTGCTATACTGACCCTTTGCTGCATCCCTCCTGATAATTGTCTGGGCAATGCCTTTTCAAAACCATCCAGCTTTACCAGATCAACATGCGCCTTGATCAGCTTATTCTTAGCTACTTTCGGCAGCTTCTTATGAATACCGAACTCAATATTTTGTGCCACATTCAGCCAGGGAAACAATCTGGATTCCTGAAAAATCATTCCTGTCTCTACGGAAGGCCTTTCGACCCTTCTATCCCCAATATTCACTTCCCCCTCGGAGGCTGTTTCCAGACCGGCTATGATCCGGAGCAGCGTGCTCTTTCCACATCCACTGGCTCCTACAATGCTAATAAACTCCCCGCTCTCGATTTCTAAGTCGATATCGGATAACACTTCCAGATTGCCGGCATCTAACTGAAAGGTCTTTTTCACATGATTAATAACTAATTTTTTATTAACTCCCATCTGTCCATGCCTCTATTCTTCCACTACATTCCATCTTAGCACCCGCTTCTCTATTCTGATTAAGACCGCATCAATCAAAAGGCCAATGATACCGATTGAGAATACGCCTACCAGCATAATATCCGGCTGTGATAATTCCCGGGAGTACATAATCAGATACCCGATCCCTTTTGCGGCTGCTATCATTTCTGCTGCTACTACACAGGACCACGCTGCACCGATTCCTAAACGGATACCGGTAAATACAGAGGGCAGTGCCGACGGGATAATTACCTTCGTTAATACTTGCTTTTTGTTTTTTTCCAGGATGAAAGCAACCTCCAGCAGCTTTTTATCTGCATTCTGGATACCCCGGATGGTATTTAGCAAAATAGGCCAGAAGTTTCCAATGGCAATGAGTGTTTCCTTTGAAGCCTCATCAATCCCCATCCAGAGGATCAGCATTGGAACCCACGCAATAATCGGAACCGGCCTCAGTATCCCGATTAATGCAGCAAAAAGTTCACTGGCCGTCTTCGACAGGCCTATGGCAGCTCCCCCTACCAGCCCTAAGCAGGCACCTAGTGCAAAGCCCTTGGCAACACGTATTAAGCTAACCAGCAGATGCTTTTGTAATTCCCCGGATAGGGTCATATATTCCAAAGCCTCCCATAAGGTAGAAGGCTTTGGAAGAATGGATTGGTTGATGACACCATTTCTTCCGAAATATTCCCATGCAGCCAATAATATCACGGGCAAAATTGCTCCCATAATAACTTTTCTTATTAGGGTCTTATGATTACTGCCTTTTTTTAACCTACTCACCATTTATCCTCTTATTCTGTGATACCAGCCGCCTGTAGAACTGACAAATCAATAATGGAATCTACATCCACTTCGCTTCTGATTGTCCCCTGCTCCTTCAGATATGCAGCTGTTTCTTTAATTGAGTCAATTTTCTTTTGGTCTAAGAATACGCTGCGGTCAAACTTTTCAAAGGATGCTGCAAAGACAGATGCATCCAAGCCACTGGCTTTTGCCAGTATCTGCAGGGATTCCTCTTCATTTTCATTTGCCCAGTCTTTTGCTTCATTGAGCACCTTTAGTAGCCGGGCTGCAACCTCCGGGTATTTCTCTATAAAGCTTTCATCGCCGATAATAACATTGACATTATATTTATAGCCCGTTCCGTCCTGGATGATATCTGCAACACCTGTTGATACACTGTTCGTGATATAAGGCTCCCAGGTAACTGCCGCGTCAATTGCTTTGCTTTCCAGGGATGTATAAATATCACCCGGGGATAGATTAACCAGCTCTGCATCCTCTGTCGTCAATTCCTCGGCCTCCAGGAATTTTAATAATAACTGATGCCCTACGCTGCCTACCGTATAACCAATTTTCTTTCCTTTGATATCAGCCAGGGATTTAATGCCTGATTCTTTTGTTGCTATTAATGCGTTTCCCTTTTCTGTAGAACCATAGGTGCCAATGATCTTAATAGGAAGGTTGTTTGCCTTTCCCTGGATTGCCGGCTGGTCGCCTACCAGTCCGAAATCAACTTCACCTGCTGCAAAGGCCTCAATAATTGGAGGTCCTGATGCGAACTGCTTTAATTCCACGGTAATGCCATCCTCCGCAAATTCATCTTCAAATAATCCTAATTCCAGGGCTATTAAAGGCTGCGCATGTCCCGGCTGGTGTGCCAGGCGGATCACTAACCCGGAATAATCCGGCTTTTCTTCTGGCTGCTCCGTTACTGCCGCCGTTTCATTCTCTGTACCTGCTTTTGTTTCCTGCTTAACAGTATCTGTTGTCTGCCCCTCTGACTTTTGACACCCTACAGCAGCTAATCCAATCACGCTTAATACAGTCAGCATAGCTAAAAACCTTTTCTTCATACCATATTCCCTCTCTTTCTTTATCTAACAACCCAGCGGTCTAAATGTCCCAGCAAGGGGTGTGCTTTTTCTTCTTCCAGTCTCCTCTTTTCAAGGGATTCTTCTATTACCTCTTCCGGCTCTATGACCCAAATTGTAGACAGGTCAATGCTGCCAAGCTGTTCCTGAACCAATTCGTAATGCTTCTGGAATTCTCTTCCTGCAATAATAGCCTTATAGGGAATCCCTTTAATCTGGTAACTGCGTTTATCCTTTCCCAGGATATTAATTGCAACCTTTTGCGTAAACCAGATACTTGATACTAAATTTTTGTTAGTCTGGGAGGATTCAATCAACTCGTAAAATTCTAAATTACCGTCTTTATTTACATGAAGGGAACCCTTATACGTTACATGGGGGTTACCATCCCTGTCCACACTTGCGACAGCCTTTACCGTATCTTCTTCCTGCAGTAAGGCTTTAATATCATCACTTAATACAACCGCCATTCTTTCACCTGCGCCTTTCAATTTTTTAATGACCTGTTCTTAATACAGCAGTTTTCGCGCTTTGCCTTAAATTTGTTGCCATGAATTAAGACAGGCCTAAATAGAAGGGTTGAAAATAATCTTTTTTCAACCTGTTCACCTTCCTTAGATTCTGGACAAATCCGTATCCGGGTGATTACCGCATCGGCGATAGTTATCCATGTCTACATTGATATCATACTTTCTGCGAAGCTGGTCCAATCCTTCTGAGATTCTGACGTAATACTCCAGAGACGGTGTTTTCTGGTTAAAAAAGATGGATCCGGGGGCTACCGTCCAAACACAGCCTACCGAACTGACTCCATGCCTGCACAGCTCTTCAGCTTCTGCCAGAGTTGCTGCCACTCCTTCAGCTTCTGTTTTAAATCCATGGGGTGTCGCCATTTCTGTCCCTACCACAAGACCCGTATTGACATTCCCTCTTCCAAATATGCCTACTGCTTTATATAGGCGCTCTTTCCATTCTCCATAGCCGATTTTCGCTGCCTTTCCGGGGCATATCCAGTTGAACTTTTCTTCATTTAATACTTCGATATCTGCTGTGTAGCTCATCAGACCGGTTTCCCCGTACAGTCTCTTTAGCTGCCGCTCATTGAAAGCAGTACCGATCAGCTGGCTTGGAAATCTCTTACCGCCAAAATTTTCTCCAATGCGTTTCAAAATGGCAATATAATAATCAACCTCTTCATCCAGTAATTCTTCTCCGTCTAAAATAGTCCCGCCTGTCAGAAAAACACTGGTATACCTGCCTTTTTCCTTCAATGCCTCCGCTACCGTTTCAGCAATATCATCTACGGAAAGAAACTGCTCCTTGTCACTCGATTTATAAGCCGCCGCAATAGAACAATACTTACATCCATGGCCGGGAGTCTCCCAAAATTGGCAGAATTGATTGGGATTGATATCAATCCGTTGTGGTCTCGCCCACGCGACCTGCCACATAGGCTTACCGCTACTGGTTACTTTGTCGTAGAAGTCGGGCTTCTCCCAATATTCTACCTCCTCAAATACTTCGCCATTGTCCGTGAGGACAAGCTTCCCATCAACAACATCTACTACGAAGGGATCCCTCTTGGTTGCTAATCCCCGGTAAGTTCCTCCCGTAAGGACACTGGTTCCGTCCCGAAGTAATAAAGATACGGGGGTCTTATCATTTTTTTCTCCCGCAAAATTCCTATGTACTGTCTGATGGATGGTTTCATCAACCCGTTCTAAAGCTTCATCCGTAAAGATAACTCCTCTTCTCTGTACATCGGTTTTGATAATAACAAAGGGTGAGATGTGGGGATATTTTTCAATTACTTCTCTTAGGCTAAGCTCCTTTTTTCTCCACTCCTTGTCGTACTCTGCTTCCGCCATAATTCCTCTTCCTTTCCGCTAAATAACAAAAAGGTTCCAAAGACAGATTTTATGATCTGCCTTTGGAACCTCTAGTTTTCTAGTCAGTCCTATCTCTATTTGCATATAATTTCTATATGTTTAATATGTTTTATAGTATATGACTATATTATATATTTGTCAACTCTATTTTTAATAATTCTTATCTATTTTCTTCTGACCTTTTATTAAAGTGGTGCGGCATGGATACTGCAACTTTGTATCAATAGACAGACCGTATAAATAAGATTCCTGCCAAAATGAATCCACATATCCCAAGCCACAAGGATACCGTCGGAAACACTGTAGTAATAAACAGATATTTCTGGCAGCTGCACCATATCAGGCCTATGAACATCAAGGAAGAAATACTAAGCGGTACCAGCCTCGGCAGTGCAGTCCGGCTAAAGCCTGAATATTCATTATTACTTTTTCTTTTTATACATCTGGGAAACTGCCCCAAGAACTACTCCTACGCCTGCTCCAATGCACAGCCATAGAAGCAGATTGCTCAGCAAGGCTCCCAGCAGAACACCAACAGCGGCACATAGACCGATGGAGGTACCCATATTCCAATAATCTGACATTCCGCGCTTTTTATCCATAAAATCCATCTCCTCCTTTATGATTACTATTTTGCTACTTTCCCTTCCATGCCGGTTATGTTTTTCCCCAGCCTTTTGACGGAGCCTGAGAAAGCTGCCAGCTCCTCGGTTCCAAAGCCTAAAAACACCTCCTCAATAAATTGACGCTCCATCTCTTCCCTCTGCCTTAAATGCTCCTTACAGGAATCCGTCAGACTGACCCGCAGCATCCGCGCATCACCTTCGTCCTTATTCATCAGGATAAACCCCTGCTTTTCGAGAAGCAGCGCCATTTTTTTTATGTTCTGCCGTGAGCTTCCGATATATGCTGCAATCTCGGAAAGAGTCGGGTTCCCACTCCTGCATTCCAAAACTCCTGCCAGAAAAAGCCACTGTTTTACGGTTAATTGTGAATCCATCCTGTCCCCAAGCATTTGCAGCTTGTTTGATAATGTAAAAATCGTGCCGAAAATATAGGTCTTATGGTTTAAATGATTCATCATGCCTCTCCTGTCAAGCAAAATAAGTAACTAGTTACTTATATTATATGTAACTGGTTACCCATTTGTCAAGTGCTTTAGAATTTTAGTCAAATATTCTTGTCAAATACTTTGTTAAATATTCGTTAAATACTTTAAGATCTTTATAATCAAAGTAAAGCCACACAACTTCTTTAGCCTGCTGGCTCTACTTTTAACCCATAGCAAATTATAATCACTGCATCTATCTATATTATGCATCCGCATCCATGCTAAATACTAATCAGTCCTTTCATCTTTTGCCGCTTCTAAGCAAAATAGGGATGTACCCAAAGGTACATCCCACAAATTACTGTATCATATGGATCCCTGTCTCAGCATTGCCCTACCAGGTACGTCATAGCTTTTCGTCCTCTCGGCCTGTGCAAAAGCTTTTGCAGCACTATTATCTCGAATTTATCTTTCTGCCTTCATAACGTATGGAAGCTCACCAAACTGCTCACCATAAGGCTTGGCATCCTCATATTGATGACTTCTCATCACCAGGTTCAGGACGCGTTTTGCACACGCCTGGAGGTCACCCAGCTGCAATTTGCCGGATTTCACACCGTCAATGATGCCATCGATATCAGAATCACTACCTGGCATAATCAAGTCATTTCCTGCATAGATGCACATGGAGGCTGAAGAGATGCCGTATTTGTTTTCCTTATCCGACCTGCCGAACAATGCCGTCATGTCCTGGGTGGTAAACCAGTCAGTCATGACCATGCCCGCGAAGCTCCATTCATCCCTGGCAACGGTAGTTAACAGATCACGGCTGTTTGCCGTATGGACGCCATTTAACAGGTTATAGGAAGACATGATGGACATTGGCTGTGCTGTTTTAACCGCAACCTCAAAGCTCCTTAAGTAAATTTCCCTCAACGCCCTCTCACTTACATGGGAGCAGCCCAGGAACCGGTTATTCTCCTGGTTATTGGCAGCAAAATGCTTAATGGTGGTTCCGATCCCGGGAATCGCCTGTACTCCCCTCGTGCTTGCAGCGGCGCACACACCGCTTAGGAGCGGATCCTCGGAATAGTATTCGAAGTTACGCCCGCAAAGTGGATTTCTATGGTTGTTCATGCCCGGCGCCAGCCAGAGGGTAACGTGCATCTCCTGCATCTCTTTACCGACGATGTTCCCGCATTCCTCTATCAGCTCCATATCCCAGGAGGATGCCAACAGCGTCGCAATCGGAATCGCAGTACAGTACTGGTAATAATGGATTCCCCCTGCTTCCTCCTTAAGCTCCTCTGTCTCCGCTCCTTCCGCCGTAAATGGCTTTGCCTCGGAGAGGATTACACCCTCCTCGGAGGCCACGAACTGCGGGATGAGGCGAAGTCCTGCCGGCCCGTCCGCCAGAATCATAGGCCTGATATTCCGGTCCTCCTTCATAATTGCCGTCGTATCCCCTGCTGCACCGGGAACGGTGATTGAAGAGGAACCAACTGCGGACATCATCTCCAGCCCTTTTGCCGTTCCGCTGCACAGATTCGCCATTTCCTCCACCGTAAGCTGGGCAGTCAATTCATCCAAGGTGTACCTGCCGGCCTTTACTTCGTCCATCGTGATTTTGTGGTCAGGATGCTTATCTGCCAAAATATCATTCTTCTCCCGGTAATTAACTACGTTACAGGAAATATCACTTGCTAAGAGGCCGATCACTGGAGCCACTTTCTTTTCTGCCTCCTCACCCGGATAGGAATAAGAAACAGCTTCGGATATACTCATATCCTTCACCGGACTCTCTTCTTTAAATAGATTCATCAGCTTCTCTGTTATTGCATCCTTATCAAGCTCCAGTCTGGCAACTACCTTTGTAGTCCTTGAACTATTGCCAACGCGGATATAATAGCTGCCGGCCTCCAGGATCCATTCAGCCTTAGCCTCACAATAGGAAGCCATAGAGGTTGTCTCAAAGGAAATGGTTAATACCTCAGCGGCTCCGGGAGCCAGAAGAGAGGTTTTCCCAAAGGCTGCAAGCTCCTGGTAGGGCTTCTCAAGCTGTCCCTGGGGAGCAGAATAATACACCTGTACAACCTCCCTGCCCGCATACTCCGAGCCTGTATTGGTAACCTTCACCCTTACCGTCACCTCCCCGCTATCCGCCCTTACCTCCATGACATCAAGCTGGAAGGTGGTAAAGGACAGTCCATAACCGAAAGCATAGGAAGGGGTCACGTTAAAGGTATCAAAATAACGGTATCCGGTAAAGATACCCTCCGTATAATATTCATCATCCACATCACCGTCATTGCTGCTAAAGCCCGCGGAGGAAGGATAATCCTCATAATTCTGTGCCCAGGTTGCCGTCAGCTTCCCGGAAGGAACCGTCACACCGGTGAGCATGTCCGCCACCGCATAGCCGCCGATATTGCCGGACTGGCTGACCAGCACCAATGCGTTGATGCCTGTGATCTCCTTCAGGGCCTTTGTATCAAGGACACCGCCCACATTCAGCAATACGATGAATTTCTCATATTTTTTAGACAAATACGTAATAATGGACTTCTCTTCTTCCGTCAGCAGGTAATCCCCTGCTATATTGAAACGGTCAACGCCTTCACCGGAATTTCTGGCAATGACATATACTGCCGTGTCCGAAGCCGAGGCCTCCACATCCGCTTCCGTAACAGCCGGAAGTGTCGGTTCCACAAAGGGAATGGACATGCTGAGGGCGAAGGCAGGCACACCGGAGCCCTTTGCCATCTCTTCGAGCTTTACCCAATATTCAGCCACCGCCTTGTTATAAGCCTGCTCATAGCGGTCCAGCCAGCCCTTAGAGGTGATTGAAAAGCCTTCCTCAGCAAGACCCTGCTCGATATTGACTACGCTCCTGGAGTTAACGTCACCGGAACCGGTACCCCCTTTAATTGTCCTGCGAGCCCCATTTCCGTAAAGGGCCAGATTCCCGCAGGCTTTCTTTAAAGGAAGTGTACCGTCATTTTCCAGCACTACCATGCATTCAGCCGCAAGCTTGCGTACACGGTCCATGTGCTTGATTTCGCGGTCAGAAATATCCTTTTTTGTTGTAGCAAAAAATTTAGCCATTTTCATCCTCCTTTTTTATTATCAATATTTTCTTATTCCTGTACTTTGCTTCTACCAGTTCTATCACCAGTATTATTTTCTCTAAGGCTAAAATAATGCATCCGTTGAATATAATAAAGCTTCATCCGTTGCAACCAGATATTACATCCTTGAAACATGCAGGATAAATTAAAATAGAACCAGTAAGACACTGATTCTATTCTAAATTATTATGGATCGGCATGAGTATCACCATTTTTGTATTTTTGTCATTATTTTTGTCTCTTCTAGTAAAGACACTTTTATAAGACACTTTCGTCTGTATTAAGATTTTGCATAGGATGTCCATACCAATATCAGTGGATGCCGCCGACGGTGGCCGCTGAAATGAGCGCCCACTTTTTCCATCCAGTCAGTCCAAGATGGTTTGCAAGCAACGCCAAGGGTGGCTCCAGCCACACCACCTATAATGAAATTAATCTCTGAATTATGGACTTTTTCATATATTATGCATAATCCAGAAAATCAAGTTAATCGCAGTTTAATTTCCATTGAAAAAGGTCTTTAAAGTCATTATAACAATTGGGGCAAATCCAGTAATAACAATCTTCTGTACAATAACCTATATTAATATCCTGCTTATCTTCACTAAATTTATCTAAACAAAATTCACAGTGATCATGGTCGGTTGATGAAGTTCTATCCTTATAATTTTTCATTAAGAGTAATTTGTTCATTAAATATTTTTTCTGATTTGTTAATCTCCAATCATTCATTAATCTCTAGCTCCTTATTTTGGCTGTATTTTACCATTAGGAAAAACTCTATACCATTTTCCGCTAGGTGTTTTATAGTCCCAATGTGACCCAATCCCTTTACCTTCTGTAGAATGTCCTAAATCTGGGTGCAAAGATTCACCTGTTTTTAGATTAACCCAATTTCCTTAATTAGAATCCACTTCTCCTTTCCCTCTCCATTCCCAACCTTTACCAGGACTCTTTTTAGCACTATTTCCAGGAAATTTAATTTCTGGATATTGATCATCTTCCTTTGATGCTTTCATAATATTTGACGTAACTTTCAATGCAGGAACAGCAACATACTTATTAAATCCATCAATAGCTTTTGCTGTATATTTTTTTACAGTAGAGTTTATATCACTAATTATTCCTCCTATCCATTATCACTCAAATTTTTTGATGGATAAGGATAGGGGTATGATTTTGACGATTTTCCTGTACCGGAATAATTATGGGCATATATCCGTTTTTATATCATAATAATTAACAGGATTATTTTTGCAGTATATAAATATGTTAAATGATTGTAGATCTTCTTGTAATCCGATTAGTGCATCTGCATTAATAAATCGTCCTATTTCTGGATTGTAATATCTACTCTGTAGATAATAGAACCCCGTTTCATCATACCGGTAGGAGTTGGTTAAACCATAGGTTCCGTTAGCGTTCTTCTCAGAGATACCCGTAATATTCCCCACTCTATCGTAGGTGTAGCTGGTTCTCCTGTTACCGGCGGTTTCCTGGGATACCTTTGTTGTCTGGTAAGTGCTTCCGCCGCCCGTTTCTTTTTGATGCCTCATATCCATAGGCTACCGTAAGTGGTGTGGCTGTAAATCTGGTACTGTTTTAACCTGTTTAAACCGTCATACGTATAACTTACTGTTTTTTCTGTTGGCATCGTGTAACTGTTGAGCAGGTTGTCGGCTGTATAGGCATAGGAATGCTTTAACACCTTCTTCCCTACCTTGTTGATGAACCCGCTTTGTTGTCCATGTTGTCATAGGCATATTCCAGCAGGTACAGGTTCCGCTCCTTCCCGGTTGCCTTCGAGGTGTCCTCAACACTTTGGCAGACAAGGCTTCTGTTGATGTCACTCATACCACCAAGCATCGTGTTTGTGATACCCCAAACACACTCGACAGGGATTCCCTGCAACCCTTTCCAATGTAAAAACAACCCACCGCCACGATAAACGCGGCGGCGGGTCGAATCGAGTTAGCTGTGGGACGTTGTTCAGGGATGATCTCTTGTTTCTGCGTATTCCTCTAAAATATATTTTGCATTTATAGCAGCTTGCCTTTCTTTTCCTATTTCCGTTAATTTGATATCATTAATCCACTGGAAATAGTGTGTCAATTCATGGGCGATACATTTCAAATATGCTGCTAAAACGGAATCTTTATCTCCCCATTTATCGATAAGTTCATAATAATCCCCTACAGCAATCCGTATATAAGGCTCTTCATTTCTATTAAGTGGTTCAAAGCAGGTACCATAAACCATCTCTCCATCTAAAGCCTTTATTTTGCTTTTGGATTTCAAGTAAATAGGTACTCTGATGGGGAAAAAATATTCCCGCCTCATCCATTTGGCAAACTCTTTACAAGCTCTTTTAACCTCTGGATGAACATCTCTGTCGAATTTCAGGCGAAGCCCCGAACGATAATTCGGAGATTCTAAATTGTAATATTTTCTCCATTTTTCAATTGTCCAAATGTGCAATAGTTACACCTCTTTTACGAATCTTCTATGGTCCTTCCCTTGGGTATGCTTTTTAGGTTTTGGAGATCCATTTCTTTTATTATTTTTTGATTTGAAGTTATTCTTTTCTCTGCATTTGTTTTTATTTTCGCGACCTTGCTTCTTTTGCCCTGGGCGGGCATATGGATCAGATTTACTCTTAGCATATTTATAGATCCCATATCTATAGTACAAAACACTATTTATAAAAATAAGCCAAATTTTATTTCAATTCATATGTTAACATATCATCACCAAATAAATTCAAAATATCAATAATGAAGTTTCTAAATTCAGCTAAGTTGTAAGTTTGAAAAAAAACATCCATATGGTCAGAAGGGGATATTACTAATTTAGAGTTTTGGAATACTATTTGAATAAAACTATTGTATTTAAAAACAGACTCAATAAATAATTCTACAATTTTATTATTTTTATCAACTAATAGACCTTACCGGCGGTTTCCCGGGATACCTTTGTTGTCTGGTAAGTGCTTCCGCCACCCGTGTTTCTTTTTGATGCCTCATATTCATAGGCTACCGTAAGCGGTGTGGCGGTATTAACCTGGTACTGTTTTAACCTGTTTAAACCGTCATACGTA